>JAHFSU010000047.1 GCA_023265595.1 Deltaproteobacteria bacterium | reverse complement strand
GTGGCGAGGAAAACGGCGACTAAAACGGGGCCGGCCAAAATGCCGATGGGCCCCCATAGTTTTAATCCACCGAAGATGGCGATGAATAAAATGACCGGATGGATTTTGGTCTGACCTTGGATCAAAATCGGTTTTAAAACATTGTCGATGCCGGAGATGATGAAAAACCCGTAGAAAAATAAAAAGGTCGCCTTGCCATATTGGCCTGTCATCAGGAGAAAAATAAAACAGGGAACCCAAACGGAACCGGTTCCAAAAATCGGGACGAAAGACATGATAAAAGTGGCCAATCCCAAAATCAGCGCTATCTTGAACCCTAAAATCCAAAATCCGATTCCGGCCAAAATCCCTTGCACCAAAGCGGTCAGGACATATCCATAAATACAGGCTTTGAGAGTCAGGCGAATTTCCTGCGCCAGCGTTTTTTCGTAAGTATCTTTGAGGGGGGAGAGATCCAAAATTTCGTGATAGAGCTTGGGCCCGTCCACAAACAAAAAATAACTCAAAAGAAAAACCAAAATACTTTTAAAAAAAAAGCTGGCCGTTTTGGCCACTACCTTTGGGGAATATTGTCCCAAATATTGCGCGCTGTTTTGAATCCCCTCTTTAATCCATTGGCCGATGTCGGTTTCGATTCCCAACGATTGGCGGTACCCCTCAATTTTTTGTGCCAAAGGGCCGGCCCCGGAGAGATTTTTCAAAAAATCGGGGTATAATTGCGTTTGCATCCCATGTGCAAATTGAATCACCTGATCGGTAACGAGTGTTACCGTGATGCCAACCGGAAATGCCAAAAATAAAAAAAGAAAAAAAAGAGTCAACAACGCCGAAATACGTCGACTCTCTTTGGTGATTTTTAGAAGCCATTGGTAAAGCGGCGCACACGTTAAAACCAAAACCAAAGATAACAAAATGACGGAATAAAAGGGAATTAACAGCCAGAAAAAACCGATCAGCAAAATCCCCATCAGGATCCAGAAGGCGATTTTTTCCAATTTCTGTGACACGTTCGTTTTCTATCGCACATTCACCGTAACGGTGGCCTTCACTTCTTTGTAACTTGCTTGTCTTGAAGGCTTGTCAAAGATAACAATAGTGTTTGCATAAGAGCCGGGTCTCCTACCACAATCAATTAAAAAGAGAAAATTGCATTCCGCAGCATTGGCGCAGACGACCGGTCTTTGTTCTATCAGACAGCCTTGCGCCGCTTCAGATTTTGTTTGATGATCGATAGGATCGCCATCCGGATCTTTTGCCTTGATCATCAGCTCGGCTTTTTGTCCCACGACCACCGTAATAGGGTCGTTAGCCCCAAGGCGGTTGCCGCTTCCGTCATAGATTTCAAGGATTGGAGCATTATTTACTATGGCTTTTGCAGAAGTAAAATTCACACGGAAGGTGATTTGGCTGCACGCCGGCGCGGCCCCTGTCGCCAGTTTTTCCTTGGAAGGGTTATCGCACAGCCCGATTGTTATTTTATGCAAACCGAGCGGCGCAAAATCGGGTGGGGCAAATGAAAAGTTACACTTGCTGGCCGATGCACAACCGGAAGGCGGGATAAAAAAAGCCTCATCCAACAAGTCGCTATTGGGAAAATCGGGAGAGACTACCCCCATTTTTACCTTTTGTTCGATGGGGTCTCCTTCAGGGTCTTCGACCGTCATAATAAATTTTGGGTCGGTTTTTCCCACGACCACCTCGGGGGTAAAAGCGGCGTCTAACATCGGTTCGCCGTAAACGATGGAAACTTTAGGGGCCAAATTTTTGTTAGTTTCATTAGGATCTGCATGTTCGGGAGGTGGCACTATGTCTCCTCCGGGGGGTGCGCCGGGAGGTGGTTCTCCTCCGGGAGGTGGTTCTCCCTGCTGTTGGCCTCTTTCACTACAGCCTATTGCCAACAGTATGACTGCTAAAATTGCCAGCTTATTTGAGTTTTTCATAACTTTTCCTCCAATGGGCTTTTGAAGCAAGATTGGTGCCAAAACTATCACGTATTATTGGACAATGGAAGGCGATTTTTATCAATGTGATAGAAATGAGAAAAGTTCTTGTCAAAATTTTGACGTTGACCTTACCACACGGTACCAGATACCTAGTGGTAGCTCGTGCAGGCCTATTTTCCCATCGCCGTTTTGTTTGGTATCGGAATCGCCCTTTCGGGGGGATTTGTCCTTTTATCCACTTTCATCGGGAAAAAAAGACCGACACCCGAAAAAATGGGGCCTTACGAATGCGGCCTCGATCCGATCGGTTCTCCGCGGCAGCGTTTTTCGGTCAAATTTTATCTGATCGCGATGCTTTTTATTTTGTTCGATATCGAAGTCGTCTTTTTATATCCGTGGGCTCTAGTTTTTAAGGACTTCAAAGCCGCCGGATTGGGCCCGTTGATCTTTGGTGAGATGGTAGTATTCTTAATTGTGCTGGGAGGCGGTTTAATTTACGTTTGGAAACGCTCTGCCTTGGAGTGGGAATGAGCGGCTTGGCCGCTCATCCTGAGCTTGTCGAAGGATATATATGCAATTAGGTGACATCATTACAACGCGGATCGATGAGGTCGTGAAGTGGGGACGCAAGTTTAGCTTGTGGCCGATGCCGTTCGGCACCGCCTGTTGCGCGATCGAATTCATGGGGGTCGTCTCCAGCCACTTTGATATTTCCCGATTTGGCGCCGAGCTTGTCCGCTTCAGCCCGCGTCAAGCCGATCTCCTGTTGGTAATGGGGACGGTTAACTACAAACAGGCCCCAATCCTGAAAAGAATTTATGAGCAGATGTGTGAACCAAAGTGGGTCATCTCGATGGGGGCTTGCGCTTCGTCCGGTGGTTTTTACGATAATTATTCGGTGGTGCAAGGGATCGATGAAATCATTCCGGTCGATGTTTATGTCCCCGGCTGTCCGCCGCGCCCTGAGCAGTTGCTCGATGCCGTCATCAAACTCCAACAAAAATTGCAGGGGATTAAAGAAGAAAACTAACGAGGAAGGGTCATCTCTAACGTAGAAGAAGCTTCGACCTGTCCGCCGGCCGAATCGACAGCAATAATTCTGGCACAATAACGGCCGCTTCCATAAGGGGTCATATCCAATGTGCGCGGGCCAAGACATTCCGATACTTGAGGCCGTGACTCATTATTTACTTTGCATTCCACTCCCGAATACTCAACGGTGAAGACCGGTTGTGGGGCATCGCAAATAGAAACCAGAACCATGGCATCCCGTATGACAGGACGGGTGAGGCTTCTTATTTCCCATGAAAATTGATGAAGATTACTGTCGGCGGTTAGGGTAACGAATGGAGGCCAGTTGTCCTCATAAAGTTCCAGTTGTAATGGTACCTCGCTTATTTTGGGTGGTAACGATGCTCTGTCACCCGTTGGCCGGTCTGCCACGGCAATTTTAATATTATAGCGGTTCGGTGCAATGTCTCTGTTAAGAATCATATCAAAAACACATTCCCCAACTTTGGCGGGATTATTACAAGCCCAGCTGAGTGGTTGAAATAGAACTTTATCTCTTAACGAAGAAGTTAGCCTTGATATGACCATGCTTGGATTGATGGGATCTCCATCCGGGTCTTGTACCCGAATTTGAAACCCGCCAAAAGAGACTCCAAAAAATAGGGGAAGCCGGATAAACCCTTCGGGTGTTATCTCTATATTGGTTTGGTCTATGTCCAGTGTAATGACAGGCGGCCGGTTGTTTTGGGGCACAGGCGCCGGATCATAAAATTGAACATTAAAAAAATCAGATCCTGACTTTGATTCTAAACCGTCGGGAGGGACATCGGAAACAGAAACCTCCACTCGATAAAATTCGAAGAGATCCTGTCCACCCCCATTCATCAATAAAATAAAAGTACATTCACCCGGTTTGTCAGGCTGATTGCATTTTTCCGGAACCGGTTGAAATTGAAAAATCGCCGGATTAACCGGAGGGTTGCGACTCCCCGGTTCGCCGGTGATTTGAACTTGAACGCTTTCGGATATCGGATGTCCGTCAGGGTCTTTAACCTGAATATCAAAATTTTGGAGCGTGCCGGTCAAGGGAACCCTCGTTGGCGAGCGTCCTGTCCTGTTCATGATAGTAACGACAGGTCGATTATTTTGCGGCGGCAGTGGCAGTGGCGCCGCCTCTTTTAAAAATTTTATATTAAATTTTTTGGTAGCCGCAATAGGCGGGACACCCTCTCTTTTTGGTTGATCGGTTGCGGCAATGTCTATGGAAAAAATATCACCGTCGTTCACATTGGCCGGAGGGATCAGCGTAAAGTAACACCCTCCTTCGGCCAGATTCTGATCGAGGCACGCAATCGGACTGAATTGGAATGTATCCGGGGTGATGGAAGGCAATTTTACCGGATCTCCATCAGGGTCTTTAATATGAATTTTAAGCCCTTCAATCGGGAGCGCTTCTTTATAAAGAAGCATCGCCCCGACAGCCCCTTCCGGTACCGGGTTCAGATCGACTTCGCTGTAATCGACAGTAATCTCTGGTGCCTGATTGATGACCGGAGGAACGGGAGAGGGACCGGGGGCCGGAGGAGGAAGTGGTGTCGGTTCGGGACTGGGTCCGGGCAGGGGGCCCGGTGGCGGCGCCTGTTCTCCCCCTTTACTGCAGGCCGTTAAGGCGAATACTAAGAAGAGGCAAAAAATGAGTCTGGAAAATTTAAGTGCCATGCAACGGATAATGTAGCAAAATAGATGCCATGGTTCAAACATCAAAATTATTTGGTTTTTTTGTACATGAAGGGATCTTTTTATCAAAATGATTATCCGCAAGTGTCAATTTTTTGACACCGTCAAAAAAACTAGGGGACGTTCCATCGGATTTTTGACGGTTTGAGTTTCTACTTTATCCGACATACTGTGCAACCGCAGCCTCCTCCTCCGCCGGTTACCGGATTAGTTGGGGAAAGGCCCGGCTCTGTTTCGTCGGGTGAAACCGAGGTAAAAATCGTTTTTGTCACGATACCGGCGATTTCGGAGCGCATTTTTTCATAATCTAAATCGGTGGGAGGATGAGCAATATATTCGGTTGCAAATTCCGAAAAGCGGCCTTTAAGATGTTCGAAATATTGCCGCGCTTCCGGAACCCAATCGGCGTCGGGATATTTTTCGATTAGCGTTTCCAGAGTTCTGATGTAGCGATAATCATTGAATGCTTCGCGATTCATCTCCCACATCAGCGTCGGCAAAATGGTGCCATCCTCCTTCATGGCAATGGCGCCATAATCGGGCTGTACCACATTGTCGAATGAGTTGAGCCCTTCATTTATCGGCTCATAGTAAGCATAACCGTACATTCCATCTACACCGCTTCTCCATATCCATACCCCCTTGATGCCCCGATCAGATAATATCGGTGTTCCTCGTCCCAAAAACTGGCTTGTTGGCATGACGCTCCCCCCCTTTGATTTTTGCCGGGCGATCACATCGGGAGAGAGATAAGTGATGTATCCCCCCATGGTGCTGATGAGAGGTTTTCCGTCGGATCCGTTGCCGATCAATGACTGAAAAACAAAATCGCTTTCGGCCAGCGTTTCCAGACCTATGTTGCGCAGCGTCTGAAAACTCTGTTTCAGATTGTTCAGACTATAACCCTGCGTGTGTGAGCGAAAATTATTATTCGGTTCGTCAAATTGCCTTGCAATGATCCGGTTCCAGCCGTGAGAGCGGATCAACTGTATTCCCGGCTTGAGTTGTTCCGAAAAAGCAGGGCCGAAGACATCGTACCAGTTGATGTAGGGGCTAAAAAGAAAGGGGATGTTTTTGGGAAAGCCCGCCCGTTCATATTGTTGCATCATCTGCTCCTCATCCATGATGTTCAGATTTTTGGAAAAAAGATCGGTTTCCAAAATGAATTTTTTGATTCTTGTGGTGGGATCCTGCTTGGGAATGCCGCCAAAAAAGAAAATGCTATTTAGTCCATGATCCCGGATATCTTTCATCCAGCGCAAGATGAGATTATCTTCCAAAATATTTCCTTGGCCATTGTTGTCTCGCACCAACGGTTTGAATCGCATGGCTTGAGAAGGTGTCAGAAAAATACCGAACGGCTTGTCCAAAGGCTCCAATGTGAAAGGATAAACGGTAACGCTCAAAGGTATTTCGGTTCTATCGCCGTCGATGTTTGCTTTCAGTTTTGCTTCATAAATGCCGGGTGCTGTTGACTCCGGAATTTTGAGAGAGACCCACAATCCTCTTGTAAAATTGGGGCGGATTGAATCGTCTTTGAGCGGCTCTAAAAGAACAGGTTTTAATGTATAGCCTGTCTGGTCTGTTTCTCCCACCTCGGGAGTTCTTTGTTCCTTTTGAAAAAGTTGATAGAGATAACGGATTTTATAAATCTGGATATTTTCTGCGGCAATTTTTTGTTCCGGGTTGTTGTGGCTGATGAGATCTGATGTTTCTATGTTAATCTTATTGATCCCAAATCCCTTGCTGCGCACGGCAATTCCAAAGCTGCGATACTCTCCGGGGGTTGCCCCCCGCTTGAATTTGTCTCCTATTGCCATATCCTCCTCACTCGGAATGTCGCCTGGAAATAATTTATCCATGTCGCCGGGCCATTTATAAAAAAGGGTGTATTTTTTTCCGCTGTTGAAGGCACTTTGCGGTAAAACGTCTGCGTCGGCACAGTCAAAGAAGCGGTAGCGGTTGAGGTTGTTTGTCACTTGGGCGATAGAAGGCCCTTCGGAACCCTCCGGCAAAAACAGGTGATTGCGTGAAATAGTGCAGTCGGGATTGGAAGGCACCAATTTAAGACCCTTTATTTCAACAATTTGATTTTCAAAGTTTCCCGCCCGCTCCGAACCGATTTCCATCTGTAGCCATCCCATTTCATAAAATAAGGGGTCTTCGAAAGAAAGCGCGCTGACAATATCAAATTGGTAGTCTAGCCATGCATCCAATGAAATCGGAAAATAAAAACCGCCCCAACGCCCGTCGTCGGTATTGGACTGAAACCGGACAGTTGTCACCGGAGGGAGATTATAGGTGGGAAACTCCCGTCGGGTGTTGCCGATGCGTGGAACAATCGAAAGGGGAAAATTCGATTTGACCTGAAACTGGAACTTGGGATTTTGTCGCAGGTCGAGCAGGGCATTGTTTTTAAGTGTCCACCGAAGGCCGGCCCCGCGCCCGAGAATTTTAATAGTGGCCGTGTTCGTTGCCGCATTGTAACTAAATGTGTAGGAGGCATCCCCTGCGGGGGTTGTCAACACCTTGTGTTCGGGGTCCTGAAGAAGATCATAGGCAAAAGCGGAAGCGCAGATGAAATGGAGAGCCAATAATAACAAGGTTTTAAGGAAAGCCGTTTTCATTTACTTGGTCCAAATTCTACACGATTTGTCCGTTTTGTTAAAGTCCTTGATTTCCATTATTATTTTAGTTACTTGAGGCCCCATGCAACTTGCTTTAAACCGTCTAAAAGAGACCTTTGGCGATTCTATTTTAGAAACCCATAGCTGTTTGGGAAACGAAACGGCAGTTGTCGAAAAGGAAAAAATCGTCGAGGTGATCCGTTTTTTGCGCGACACCCAAGGCCTCGAATTTAATTTCATGATGGATTTGGCCGGAGCCGATTATCCGGAACGAAGCGAACGCTTTGAAGTGATCTATCATCTCTATTCGCTCTCCACGAAAAAGCGTGTTCGGATAAAGGTGCGGGTTCCGGAAGCCAATCCGGTCGTTCCATCCATCACATCATTATATAAGGCGGCGAACTGGTTTGAACGGGAGGCCTTTGATATGTATGGAATCCGTTTTGATGGGCACCCCAATTTAAAAAGAATTTTGACCTTTGATGAATTTGAAGGATACCCATTGCGCAAGGATTATCCGGTAAACAAAAGGCCTAAAATTCCGACTCCGGATCCGCTGATAAAAGTGTAGTCATCCTGAGCGTTAGCGAAGGATCTCATGGATTCTTCGCTTCGCTCAGAATGACAACACAGGATACCGCAAAACCACTCGATACGGAGCATATGATTGTCAATCTCGGGCCGTCGCATCCGGCTATGCACGGCACGTTGCGCGTGGTTTTGGAGCTCGACGGCGAAACCATTGTCAATGCGATTCCGGAGATCGGTTACCTCCACCGCTGTTTTGAAAAAGAATCGGAAGTCAAAAATTACACGCAAATTATTCCCTACACCGACCGCCTCAATTATCTTTCGCCGCTTATGAACAATGTCGGCTACTGCATGGCGGTCGAAAAAATGTGGCCCTTGGAAATTCCGGAACGGGTGCAGTGGATCCGGATGCTTATCTGCGAACTCTCCCGCATCATGGATCATATGGTTTGTATCGGGACCAATGTTGTTGATATCGGAGGATTGACCAATTTCTGGTATCTTTTTAATCCGCGCGAAAAATTGATCGATTGGGTCGAGGCCTTGTGCGGCGCCCGCTTGACGACAACCTACACCCGAATCGGCGGATTGATGAAGGACATGCCGCCCAACACAAAAAGTTTTTTGAAAGAGTGTCTTCGAGAGACTCTCAAGGCGATCAAAGATACGACCGGTCTGTTGCAAAAAAATCGGATTTTCATGGACCGGACGCAAGGGGTGGGGGCGATTTCCGCGGAAGATGCGATCAGTTATGGATTTACGGGGCCATGTCTGCGTGCCTGCGGTGTCGATTACGATATTCGCAAAGCGCATCCCTACTATTTCTATAATGAACTCGATTGGGATGTGCCGCTCGGCCGTTACGGCGATAGTTACGACCGGATTTTTGTCCGTTTTGAAGAGATGATCCAATCGTGTCGGATGACGGAACAAATTTTGGAGAAGATGCCGGAAGGCCCCATCATGACCGACCACCGCGATGTGGCGCTGCCGGCAAAACACGAGGTCTACGGTTCCATCGAAGGGATCATCCAGCAATTTAAAATTATTATGCACGGGATCAAACCGCCCGCGGGAGAAATTTATTCCTACACGGAGGCGGCCAATGGAGAGCTTGGATTTTACATTGTGAGCGACGGCTCCGACAAACCGTATCGTATCAAAGTGAGGCCCCCCTGTTTTGCGATTTATCAGGCCTATCCCGATTTGATGAAAGGGGAGTTGATTGCCGATGCGGTTGCGATTTTGGGTGGACTCAATGTTGTGGCGGGAGAATTGGATCGATGATGGTACTCTCGGACGCTCGTGCGCTCGGACTCTAGTACGCTCGTGTGATCGATCGTCCGAGAGTCCGAGAGTCCGAGCGTACGTATGAGGAAAACGATGGCATTTGAATTTACAAAAGAAAATTTGCAAAAATTTGAGGAGACTCTCAAACGCTATCCTCAAAAAAGGGCCGCCTTATTGCCGGCCTTGTGGCTCGTGCAAGAGCAACAGGGTTGGGTCTCGAAAGAGTCGATGGAATATCTCGCCAAACTTTTGGATTTAACGCCGGCCTTTGTCTACGAGACGGCTACTTTTTACACAATGTACAATTTAAAACCGATCGGCCGGCATCACATTCAGGTCTGTAACAGTGTCTGCTGCTCGCTCCGCGGTTCACAGGAAACGGTAGCCACACTCAAGAAAAAATTGGAAATCGAAGTCGGTGAATCGACTTCCGACGGACGTTTTCATCTTTCAACAGTGGAATGTCTCGGTTCTTGTGGCACTGCGCCGATGATGCAGATTAACGATGACTATTACGAAGATTTGAATGAAGAAAAAATTGATAAAATTTTGGAGAAGTTAAAATAATGGAGATGATTTTATCCAAAAATTGGTCTGTTAAAGATCAGCGCAAGATCGATGTGGCGATGAAAAACGGCGCCTATGCCTCTTTGGAAAAAATCTTCAAAATGTCGCCGGAACAGGTGACCGAAGAGGTAAAACTCTCAGGGCTTCGCGGCCGCGGCGGGGCTGGTTTTGCGACGGGGATGAAATGGACTTTTGTCCCTAAAGAGACTACGCGGCCGATTTATCTCATCAATAATCTCGATGAGAGTGAGCCGGGGACATTCAAAGACCGCGCGATTGTGGAAAAAGACCCCCACATGATGATCGAGGGGATGATCATCGCGGCTTACGCGATTAAATCGCACACCGCCTATATTTATATCCGCGGTGAATATCACAAACAGTGGGAAATCATTGAAGAGGCCTTGAAAGAGGCCGCCAAAAAAGGATTTTTGGGAAAAAATATTTTGGGGAGCGGGTTTGATTTGAATATTTATCAGCATCGTGGAGCCGGCGCTTATATTTGCGGTGAAGAAACGGCGTTGTTGTCTTCGCTGGAAGGGGGGCGCGGTTATCCCCGCATCAAGCCGCCGTTTCCGGCGATTGCCGGGGCTTGGGGTTGTCCTACGATTGTCAATAATACGGAGACGCTGACCAATCTTCCGTTCATTCTTAATAATGGTGCGGCGGCCTTTAAAAAATTCGGAACCGAAAAAAGTCCCGGGACCAAATTGATTTCGGCGTCGGGCCACATCAACCGGCCGGGGGTTTATGAAATTGAAATGGGTCTTCCCATTCGGACTTTTCTTGAAGAACATTTGGGTGGTGTCTGGAAAGGACAAAAACTCAAAGGGGTTGTCCCCGGCGGCTCTTCGTTTGCACCACTCACAGCGGAAGAGGCGTATCAAACCAACTTGGATTTTGAATCGTGCGCGGCGGCCGAGACTTCGCTTGGCTCCGGCGGTTTTTATGTGATGGATGAAACCACTTGCATGGTGCGACTTTTACAATTTACCGCTAAATTTTATGAACATGAATCGTGCGGGCAATGCACCCCGTGCCGTGAAGGGACCGGCTGGGTTTCGCAAATTGTTCGCAGAATAGAAAGCGGTCACGGCCGTGAGCGCGATCTCGCGTTATTGAACGATGTCTGCAAAAATATGATGAACGGAAGAACGATCTGTGTTTTTGCCGATGCCTTGGCAATGCCGGTTCTGGGATTTTTGAAAAAATTTGGAAATGAATTTGAGGAACATATAAAATTGGGACGGTGTCCACACTCGGTGTCATTGCGAGGACTCCGAGCGTAGCGAGGAGGACGAAGCAATCCCGATAGCAACTGGATTGCTTCTCCCGCACTTTCGTGAAAGTGCGGGATCGCAATGACAACAGGGAAATATGGTTAAAATAAAAATGGATGACAAAGAGCTGGAGGTTAAAGAAGGGACGACCCTCTTGCAGGCGGCCCTCGCCAACAAAATCGATATCCCTTATTTTTGCTATCATCCCAAGCTGACGATTGCCGGCAATTGCCGGATGTGCCTTGTGAATGTGAAGGGGCAAAACAAACCGGTCATCTCTTGCCGCGAGCGTGTGCGGGAGGGGATGGAGGTCGACACGAAGTCGCCGGAGGTCAAAAAGATGCAACAAGGGGTTCTGGAATTTATTTTGGTGAACCATCCCTTGGATTGCCCCATTTGTGATCAATCGGGAGAATGTGATCTTCAAGACAACTATTTCAAATTTTCCAATTTTCCGTCGCGTCTGGAGGACCAAAAAATTCATAAGCCCAAGGCCAAGCCGTTAGGGCCGCTCGTGACATTGGATGATGAAC
>JAHFSU010000046.1 GCA_023265595.1 Deltaproteobacteria bacterium | reverse complement strand
CATTTGGTGCCCGACAAACATTGATCTGAGGTTTTCCATCCTGACTCGTCGTGCCGTAAATCGTAAAGAGATCCTGAAGGGGGACCCACCAAGAATCCGAAACCCCTTCGACCATGTAGATATCATCGGGAATCGAAAATTTGCCATTTTTGGTTTCCATTTGGCCGGCGGCATTGTTGCGATAAACGGCCTCTTCACTCCCCCCTTCGATCCCCCCAAAATCGTTGATCACCTCATTCGGGTCAACCCAGTCGGCTATATTGCGGACCACCTCCAAAATTTTTACATCGGATTTTTTTATCAACTCCTCGTTTTGGGGGGCGGCCAAAATGCCCATGAGAAAGCGTTTGTACTGATCGTACCCATTTTCCCGTCCGACAGCAGCCGGTTGTGTCGGATTTTGATTGTAGATAAAATTCAGATCGACTTTGGAACTCTCATCGACACACTCCGAATCAAAATCCCCCTCAAATTTCAAAAATTCCTCCAGACCGGAAAGCGGCATGCCACCCAGCAAAGAGGCGGCCTCTCCCGCCGGTTGCGGTGCCGCTTCTTCTCCCTCTTTCGGGGAAGGGTTTTCTGTGCCGGTCTCTCCGGTCATCAACAAGCGAAAAAGGGCTGTCTTGATCGGAAATTGCTGACACAACGGATCGGACAAATCGACACCGATATTGGCACCCGATTGGGAAAGGGCGCCGGCCACCTGCGATTGGACCGCATTTCCCATTTTCAACTCGAGCCGTGTCATATTGTAGCCAGAATTGGCGAGATAATAAGCCTGCAGCCGCTCTTTTTGGTGAACGGCCATCTGATATTCCACTTGCGCATTGTAGGCAAACTCAACCGCAATCATGGTCAGCATCACAATCGCACTCATCACAAGCATCAGCGCAATCCCCTTATTGTTTAGAGAAGATTTAAAAAATTGAGTCTGTTTCCATGAAGCACGGAGTAGGTTTTTGGGGTTTGTCGGAGGCTGCCGCATCCATGGATATAAAGCTGCGGCAGCCGAGACATTTAGGCGCAGCGGGCGGCCGTAACCGCCCGACGACGCCGACCCCAAAACCTGTTCCGCGCGGAATGGAAACAGACTCAATTTTTTAAAAATCGATCGCATTGTTCATCCCCACCAACGCAATGGTTGTCATATGGATATCCTCATCCGCATTATCCGGATTTTTAAAGGTCAGGGCCACACGCACGGCCCGCGGCAATCGCAAACCGGTGTCGCTCTCAGTATTCCAGCTCGATTGCCAATCGTATTTGCGCGCATCGTAATAGTCGATCTTCATCCCCTTTACTTTCTCGGCCAAGGTAATCCAAACGCCCCCCTCTTCCGGATTGGTTGAGAGCCATTTTGATTCTTTTCGTTTCAAAAGATAGAGCTCGTTGTCATTCGGATCCCTTTCCAATTTGTAGGTGACATTCGCAGAAGCCGATTCTCGCGCATTCGCGTAAAGCCGTAAATGGGCCAGTGTCGCAAAAAGAATCTGATCGGCATCTCCTTTGAAAATAGTTTTGAGTTGGGGCGAACCTTGCCTTTGCCCCAATTGTGCGGTGCCGGACAAAAGAAAGGCCATCGACAAATCCTGCACCATTTTGTCAACCGAAACACGAACGTTATGATAAATTTCATCCCGCTTTTCGATCCGTGATTTTGCTTTCATGCTGGCTCCCATGGTCTGCCAAATCAAAACCATGATCGTCGAAATCAGCGCCACCGCCACCAAGACTTCGATCAACGTAAACCCGCCGGAAAAAAAACGGGGAAAGAAAGAGGTTCGCCTCCGACGGACATCTTTCTTTTCTCTAAAAGATTGTTGACAAACCCCGTTCACGAGCACGGGGAGGGTGCTTGGGGTTTGTCGGAGGCCGCCCCACAAATGGGTATAATAATGGGCGGCCGAGACATCTAGGCGCGTTTGGCGACCGTAACCGCCAAACGACGCCGACCCCAAGACCCTCTCCGCGCCAAGTGAAAAGGGGTTTGTCAACACACTTCTAAAGTTTTGAGAGATGCGTAACGACATCGAAACTTTGTTCCTTTCCTAATTCTTCCCAAGTCACGGTCAATTTCACTTCACGGACTTGGTCTTTAATCTGATTAGAGACCATTTGGAGCATCGCCATCATAGCCCCCCCCTCTTCAGCCTTCGGCACCGGAATGTCGACCTTGCGCATTTTCCATTCCCATTTGTAATTTTCATACGGTTTTTCAAAAACACCGCCTTCGCTTTTGTCCTCTGAAAAAACTCCCTGCTGAAATTGTTCTTTTTCGATCTGCAAAACCGCTTCAGCCATTTTCTGGCGCGCCAAAAAAGTCGCCATCGTCAATTTTTCGGCACGCGCCACGACAAACATCGACTGGCCTTGGAAATTAATGAGGGCCAAAAGCGATATGGCTAAAATCGCCACCGCCACCATCACTTCCAATAGCGAAAAACCTTTTTTCGAATGGCAAAAAAGCTTCCACTTGCCAGTCTCAAAAAGACACAACTCATTTTGGGGGTTCCACCCCCAAAATGGCTGTTCGACCCTCGGCGACTTTTTTTTAATAGCCCCCGCAAGGTGAAAGTCGCCTGCGGGACGCTTTTTTCGACCGGCTCGCAGAATTTTTTTTGCCATTCGAAAAAATCTATTCATCGCTCGATCTCCGGTTCTTTGTATTCCGACTCGATTTTGACAGAGCCGGAGATGGGGTTGACCTCCAGCGAATAGTGAATATCGTCTTTTGCGTTGCGCAAATTAATGACCGAACGTTCTACATAACCGCGCGGAAAAAAATAGATGTAGGCTTTGCCGGAACTCAAGCGATCAATCTGATGTTCCGCATAGATATCCTTGAAAAAAACCCCCTTGGGTAATGAAACCTGCTTTAAAAGCCGCGATTCCTCCGGCGTAAAGGTCGCCTCTTTTACCTTTAATACCGACTCTTCCTCTTTTCCTCCCTTCTCTTCCTTCTTTTTTTCCCCTTCAGCAACCGGTCTCTTTTCTTCTTTTTCTCTCTTTTCCTTTTTAATCAACGACTCCTCTTCCTCTTTAGTCAGCGTAAAATGTTCCGAAGTCCCCTCCACCCAATAACTCCCGCCGTCGATATCAAAAACAAGGCGCAAAGTGACCCCTTCCGTGGCTGATTTGTTGTAGAGATAACGGATGGTCGATGCCAGCTTGCGCGCGGAGGCCTTCATGTCCCACGATAACAGTTTCCCCATCTGACCTATGGCCAAACTCATGATGAGGCCCACAATCACAATCGTGACCAGCAGTTCAATCAGGGTAAATCCATTTTTAGTCGGTCGATTTGATGTCGTCATCCGTCCCTTCCTGACCATCAGGACCTTTGGAGGAAATCTCGAACGGCTGACCCGTGGCGCCGGGACTTATATAATCATATTCATGGCCCCATGGATCTTTCGGAACTTTCCCTCCTTTAAGATACCCTCCCGGTTGAAACCGTTTGGCGCCGCCTGGAGCTTCCACAAGCGCGCTCAAACCCTGCTCGGTCGACGGGTAACTTCCATTGTCGAGATAGTATTGCTCCAACGATTGTTCCAGCGCCTTGGCCTGTGTTCTAGCCGTATCGACTTTGGCTTTGGCAAACCGGCTCATCACATTCACGGTCACCATCGCCATGACCAACCCGATGATCGCGACAACAACCATGATCTCGATCAACGTCATACCCCTGTTGTTCGTAAATCGTTTTAACAGTCCCCTCATAAAATCCCCCTTTCAAATTAGCCTCCCAGTTGATTGAGTTGCAAAATGGGCAACAAAATGGACATTACTATAAATGAAACGACACCGGCCATCACTAAAATCATGACCGGTTCCAATAATGTGGTTAGCGTCGAAACGGTATTGTCGACTTGCGTATCGTAGGCATCAGCCACCCTTTCCAGCATCTTTTCCATTTCACCGGTTTTTTCACCGATCGTGATCATGTGGGTTACGATGGGCGGAAACTCGCCGCTTTTTTTCAAAACATCCGAAATCGAAGAGCCCTCTTGAACACTAACCCGTGTCTCTTCAATGACATTGCGAATGACCGTGTTGGTCATGATATTTTTTACAATATCGAGCGCAGTCAAAAGAGGGACACCGCTGCTGAGCAGCGTGGAGAGTGTTCTCGAAAAGCGGGATATGGCAATCATCCGCGTCAGTTTGCCGATCACGGGGAATTTCAGCGTCTTCCTATCTAAAAAGGATTTCCCTTTTGGGGTTTTGAGCCACTTTCGAATCCCAAATAGAACCAGAGGGAGGACCAACAAAAGAAGAACGACGACCCAGCCGGTTGTCAGGACCTCGCTCAAAGAGATCAAAACCCGTGTCGGGAGGGGCAACGTGGCCTGAACATCTTCAAAAATCTGCGTGATTTTTGGGATCACAAAAGCGACCAACATGACAATCAAAACAAAGCCGACCACCGACATAATAATGGGGTAAATCATGGCCCCGATGATTTTGCTCCGAAGCCGCGCCTGCCCTTCGAGAAAATCGGCAAGCCGAACCAAAACCACATCGAGCGCGCCGCTATTTTCGCCGGCATTGATCATGTTGACATAAAGATTGCTGAAAAGTTTTGGGAAACCGTGCATCGCATCGGAGAGTTTCATTCCTTCCGTTACTTTTTCACGGATTTGAGACAAAATTTTCTTTAATTTTTCGTTGGTCGTCTGTTCCACAAGAGCCGTTAGCGATTCCACAAGGGGGACATTCGCGTTGACGAGTGTGGCCAACTGGCGTGTCATCATCGCCACATCCTGAATCTTGATCCGTTGCGTCCATTTTGCGAAATCGATTTTTGAAGAGAGGGTGATTTTGGATTTGCCGCCCCCCTCCAGGGTCAACACCTGAGGATAAATCCCCATTTTGCGAAGTTTCAACCGCGCGGCCTTGTCGCTGTCGGCTTCCACGATGCCGGCAGATTTTTTGCGCTGCTGATTGATTCCGGTATATTCAAAAACGGGCATGGTATGTCATCCGCGCAAAAGCGAGGATCCGTTTTAATTCGTATCTTCTTGTGTTGCAAAAATAATCTCTTCAACCGTTGTCCAACCCATCAAAACTTTTTGAGCGCCGTCTTCGCGCAATGTCTTCATGCCCTCGGCCTGCGATACTTTTTTGATGGTCGAGGCATCCGATCCCTTCATGATTTCGGAACGGATGGCATCGGTCATCACCAAAACTTCATGAATGCCGGTACGTCCCGAATAGCCGGTCTCCAAACAGTTGGGGCAACCGACCGGCCGATAAATTTGTCTCCCCTTCAGATCCGCAGAAGTAAGCCCGATCCGTTTTAATTCCACTTCTTCCGGTGTATATTTTCGGGCGCAATCTTTGCAAACCGAACGGATCAGGCGCTGGGCCACAATGCAAATCACCGAAGAAGAGACCAAGAACGGTTCCACCCCCATATCCAAAAGACGGGTGATTGAAGCAGAGGCATCATTGGTATGCAACGTCGACATCACCAAGTGGCCGGTGAGCGATGCTTGAATGGCCACTTCTGCCGTCTCGCGGTCACGCACCTCGCCGACCATGATCACATCGGGGTCTTGCCGCAAAAAGGCGCGCAAGCCCGTTGCAAAGGTCAGATCGATTTTGGGATTCACCTGCATCTGGTTGATCCCCGGAAGCTGATATTCCACCGGATCTTCCACCGTGATAATTTTCAGTTCCGGCGAATTGATCTTGGAGAGACAGGAATAAAGGGTCGTTGATTTTCCGGAGCCGGTCGGCCCCGTCACCAAAATAATTCCGTTGGGGCGATGGATCACTGAATGAACATATTCGAGATTTTTACCGATGAAGCCCAATGTTTCGATGGATAAAAGCACGGTCGATTTATCCAAAAGACGCATCACGATACTTTCGCCGAAAGCGGTCGGGATGGTCGACACACGAATATCGATATCTTTGCCCGCAATCTTGATTCGGATGCGCCCATCCTGCGGGATTCTTTTTTCGGCGATGTTCAAACCCGCCATGATTTTCACGCGGGAAATGATCGAGTTTTGCGCCCGTTTCGGCGGGTGCATCACATCGTACAAAACACCGTCGATCCGAAAACGGACCACGAGATCTTTCTCAAACGGTTCAATATGGATATCACTCGCCTTCTGTTTGACCGCACGAAACATGAGCGAGTTGACCAAACGGATGATGGGGGCTTCGTCGGAGGCATCGAGCAGATCGACCGGTTCGTCAAAATCCTGCGCGATCTCCTCCATCTTCTCGTCCAAATCGCTCATCGCCTGCTCGCCTTTGTCGGTCGTTTTGTTGTAGACGGCATTGATCGCATTCACGATTTCGTAGGAACCGGCGATGATCGGTTTTACATCGGAATTGAAAAGGAGGCGTAAATCATCCAAGGCATAAAAATTGGTCGGATCGGCCATTGCAATAATGATCGATCCGTTTTCTTTTCGGAGCGGCAAAATTTCGTTATCTTTTGCGAAGTTGATCGGCAATTTTTCAACCAGCGCCGTATCGATTGATTCGACATCGATCCGACTCTCATAAGGAAACCCGAGCTGAATGGAGAGGGCTTTTAAAATATCTTCCGTTCTGAGATATTTGAGCTGGATGAGGGCCTCCCCCAGTTTGATCCCCTTTTCTCTTTGGACGACCAAGCCTTGTTGGAGCTGATCCTCGGTAAGCCCCGTCTGTTCCAATAAAATAGCCCCTAAACTTTTTTCTTCCATATAAAGCCTAAATATCTAATATTTAAATATATTTTAGCAAGAAATAATTATAACACCCTTTTTAAAAAAGGTCTATTTAGAAGCTTGCTGAAAACTGCAGGGCGAGCCAAAGGTCATTGGCAGAGGGGAAATCCAGAATTCGTCACTTAAATTTTTCTTACTTTTCCCCCTCCCTTGATGGGAGGGGGTTGCCTGTCCGCCGGTAGTGTGGCGGGGGGAGAGGGTGATCCTGAAAATGATCTCACCCGGTCGGTGATGTTCACCCTCTCCCTAACCCTCCCCCATCAAGGGGGAGGGAATTTTTGCTGACGAATTCTGAGAAAGAATGGGCCGTAAGCCCTCTCTGTTGCGAGTCCTTGGAGTTTCAGAAAAAGTTGCTCCCTTTTTTATATTTTCCGTGGTAGTAATAAAACAGTATGAAAAAGCTAAGAATTTATATCGATACTTCTGTGGTAGGCGGTTGCTTTGATGAAGAATTTGCTTCAGAAAGCAAAACCCTTTTTGATATGGCCCGAAATGGGGAGGTGATTTAAATGAGCAAAACTTTTGAAAGAATACCAAGGAATAACTAGAGATCAGGTTGCTCAACATTTTTACCAGAAACTCCAATCCTCCCAAAGCCCCATTGCCAATTTTTGGAGACAGTTGCAGGAAAAACAGACTCTAAAAAAAGCGAGCTAGCATAGTGTCCCATAAATAACTTGTCATTCCGGAATTTTTGCGTAAGCAAAAATATCCGGAATCCAGCGGCATAAAACTGGATTCCTGCTGGAGTTTACCCCCGCGTGTTGTAAGCGGGGGCAGGAATGACACCATTGTAAAGAAGTGTCAGGGACACTACACGAGTGCAACAATGCCAGAATGGTGCCGACACTTATTATTCAATTGAGAAAATTGAAAATGAGACTGGGTAAGGGTTTGCGGGGAGGATTCTCGCCACGTGGCGAGAATCTTGCCAAAAAGTAGCGCGTGCGCCCGCCTCTGGTGGGGCACCATTTTGGTGAGTTCTAAGAGCCTATCCTAAAATCGTTACGAGCGGCCCAAGGGCAAGGCGGGGCGGGGCCCCCAAAACCGGAACGTACACGTAAGTACGTGAGGATTTTGGGGTGCCCCAACGCAGCCATTGGGACGCGCAGTAGATTTTAGGATAGGCTCTAATCTGAAAGGTCGGGATTGCTCCCCTTGGGCATAATCACAACCGGCGCCCTTTGGGTCGGGCCCTCTTCTTTGGGTGGAGGCGTCGCTTTGGAAGAGGGCTTTGAAGGGGGTGGCGGTGTTGGCGACGGAACTGTTTTGACCGGTTCCGGCAATTTTGCGGAGGGAGGCAAAACAAGGGTCAGATCTTCTTTTTCTGGTTGTGCGGTAATCACCGGAGGAGAAGAAGGAGCAGAACTTGTTGCCGTTCCTACCGGTGTCGTTCCTGCAGAAGCCGACGACGCCGGCTTTTTCTCCAAAATATCGAGCAACTCCGAATTGTGCGATTTGATCATCATTGTCAAATCGTCCCGTTCTTTCTTTTTGAAATTCCTCTCTAAAAATTCCTTATTTTGGCCCATCTTGCGATAGAGAACCGTCTCAAAATCACCCGAGTCCCGAATAATATGGGGTGTTACAAAGAGGAGCAGATTGCTTTTGCTTTTATCCGTTGTTCGCCTTTGAAAAAGATAACCGAGCAGCGGGATATCTCCCAAAACCGGAATTTTTGTCCTTTCGAGATGAACCTGATCTTCCATCAAACCGCCGAGCACCACTGTCTGGCCGTCGTTTGTAATGACAGAGGTCTGGATTTTTCTCTCCACAATCGCCTGCGCCTTCAAGCTGGCGTCTTTCGGTGTTGAAAAGGTCGAATATTTCTGGTCGATTTTCATCCGAACCGAACCCTTCTCAGTAATTTGCGGGGTCAGCTTCAATGTCAAACCGGCATCGACCCTTTGCGGCGGACCTTGTTGCGTAATGCCGGTGCCAGTAATGTTTACCTGCCCCGGCTCCGGTTCTTTGCGCAAAATTTCGATCGTCGATTCTTCGTTATCGAGCGCCAAAAGATTTGGAGAGGCGACAATGTTGGTATCTCCAAAAGCATCCAACGCCGTAAGAAATGCGGAAAAAGCCGGTATATTGACCGTCTGTGTTGTTCCGTCGGTCTTTGGAACTTTCACCGCAACCGTTCGGGTGCTCAAAATCCCGCCGAGCAGACCGGGGGCATTCAAAAAGGCGGAGCCGGTGTTGGAGGGATTAAAAGGATCAAATAACCCTGTCATCTGCTGGAAGGTCTCTCCGAAACCGAGTGTGCTCCCCAGCAACGCTCCGCCGCTTCCCGAGACCCCAAATTGTTTTTTGTGGCTTAAGAAAAATTCGATCACCATCGCTTCCAGATAGACCTGTTTTCTCGGAATATCGAGTTTGCCCAAGACTTTGTCGACCAGTGTGTTGTAAGTTTTCAGCGTTGCCGTAATGAGCAAAGAATTGGTCGGATCATCGGCGGCCACTTTGAAATCCTCTAACTCCGCAATAGAGGTCCCCTGCCCGGGACCGGCCGCCTGTCCCGGCTTGGACGCTTGTGATGCCAAATTTTGCAAGACGGCCGTCAGATCTTTGGCCTTGGCATACTTTAAATAATGAACATGAATTCTCCCTTCGGCCCCCTCTTCCAATTTAGCGTCGAGTTTTCCGATCAACTCCCGAACTTTATCGATGGAACGTTTGCTTGCCAAGACAATGATGCTGTTGGTCCGCTCATCGGCGATAATTTTGGAAACCTGCGCCATCTCTTCGAGACCGCCACCCTGCCGACCCCCTCTGGCCGCCTGCCCTTTTTGATCTTCAAACAGATTCAAAACCATGCTCGCCAAATCTTTGGCCGACGCATGATGGATCGGCACAATTTCCAAAACCTGCTGCGGCCCCTCCTGATCGAGTTCTTTGATGATTTTCATGAGGCGGTCGATGTTGGTTCCGGAATCGGTCAACACGAGCGTATTCGTTTCGGGATAGGCAAAGAGGTTGCCATCTTTGGAAATCAACCCTTTGATCGCCTCGGCCATGTCGTTGGCGCTGATACTATCCAACTTAATCAGACGGGTGATAAAGCTGTCGGTGTAGGGAGTGGTATCGACATGAGTGGGGATTGGAAAATTTTTGGCATCCCTTAAAGCGACAATTTTTAACACGCCGCCCGGCCCTGACACGGTTGTAAATCCGGCCACCTGCAATGCGGAAAGAAAGGCCTGATAGGCCTCTTCTTTTGTCATCATCTTATTCGATAAAATGGTTACTTTTCCCGAAACTTTTGAATCGATAATAAAATTGCGGCCGGTGGCTTTGCTGATCTGTTTGATCACCTCTTTGATATCTTGATCATTGACGTTGAGATAGACGAGCTCCTCTTCAGCGGCCGCGGCCGGTTTTTCTTCGGTCGGCTCTGCTTCTGTCGGTGGCTTTGTTTCTGCCGTTGGCGGAGGTTTTGGGATCTTTGTCTCTTCAGGGGTTGAAAAGACCTCTTCTTCGCCGGGAAGCCTTGCCTCTCCTTGAGGGGCTTGCGCCTGGGCCGAAAAAACGGAAATCACGACAACCGCGATAAGAAACTTAGCGAATTTCATATTCGAAGGATTGATTCGACCCCTGACGCACCAGATCGAGCGTCAGACGTTTTTCATCCTTTAATGTATTGAAAATCTCAAACCCCCGTTTAACATCCAACTCCATCCCGTTGATCTTTTCCAAAATATCTCCCCGTTGGAGCCCCAGTTTATCAAAAAGCGATCCTTGCTTCACCGATAAAATTTTCATCCCTGAAACCTTCCCTCCGGCAAAATTGGGAACCGCCCGAATCTCGGTATACAATCTTTCGATATTTGCCAAGGCATTTTGCACTTCTTTTTGGTCAATCACAAACTTGTTTTCGCCCGTTTTTTGAAGCCCCTGTCCCGGCGGCGCCTCGGCAGCAGCCGGTTTTTCCGAAGTGGCGGCTACAATGGCCGGCGGAGGACCAAAAATGTTCTCTCCAATTTCTTCTTCAATCAGGGCATATTCCAATCGACCGGCATGTACAAATATAATTCGGTCGGGCTGGACCTTGGTCAATTTTGTGTTGGGCGCAAAGCCATTTTCGGTCCCTACGGCATAAGTATCCACCGTCCCTCCCCCCCCACCCCCTCCTTCCACCGTTGCTGAGGAACGGTCATCTGTACCGGCCCCAACCACCAAAACGCCGACTACTTTAATCGACAGGCTCGTTTTGATCGCCTCCCCGCTTGGTGTTGCCATCGCTACATCAGCCGGTGGCGTTTCCGGCGGCAGTTCGGTCGCATCAAAAATATTCCGGTCGGCAATAATTTTATAATCGGCGGCAGAGGGGGGAGGTTTTGATGTCTCAGACGGAGAGACGATGGGCGCAACCATTTTTGGTTTCACCCCCTCCCCTTCGATAACCTGTGACAAATAGGTGGTGGTCAACTTGGCGCCAAAAAAGGCACAAAGAAGAATAGTCAACAGATCCAAAACCCAGAGGTATTGTTTAATCAATTCAGTCATATTGCTTCGGTAACACTACCGTAAATCGGGTTCCTTGGCCATATTCACTCTCGACCCAAATGACTCCTTTGTGGAGTTCCACAAATTGCTTGGCCAGCGTCAACCCAAGTCCCGTGCCACCATGACTCCGTGTCACCGAACTATCCCCTTGAGAAAACATTTCAAACACCTTTGAAAGATTTTCCGGTTTGATCCCGATGCCGTTATCGATCACCGAGATGGTAAAGCCCCCTTTTTCAAAGGGGGCGCGATAGGCAATGCGCCCTCCCCACGAAACTTTTTCAAGCCACTGTTCCCCATTGTGATATTGAGCCTCCACTTCGATTTTTCCCCCTTCCGGAGTGAATTTGATCGCATTCGACAACAGATTGAGCATGATCTGCTGAATTTTTTTTTCATCGGCATAAAGCGGGGGTAATTTAGAGGCCATTTGCAATTTCAATGTCTGATTTTTGCGCTGAATCAAAGAAGCAATCGTCTGCGAGAGGCGCTGCAGCAATTCACCCAGATCAAAAGGCTGAATTTCAATGGTCATCTTGCCCGCCTCCACTTTAGCCATGTCGAGCAAATTGTTGATCATGTCAAGAAGAGTGGCCCCGTTATTCAAAACCTCTTTGAGACTGTCGGTCTGTTCTTCGGTCAATTTTCCCATCACCCCTTCGAGTAATAATTCGGAAAAACCGATAATCGCAGTCAGCGGTGTACGCAACTCGTGACTCATCGTCGCCAAAAATTCCGATTTCACACGGTTGGCCTCGAGCAGAT
>JAHFSU010000021.1 GCA_023265595.1 Deltaproteobacteria bacterium | reverse complement strand
GCACCAAAGTCTACGGACTCTACTACAAAAATCGGGGAATAAAGTCCCCGATTTTGCCTGTTTCACCCAAATTCTCCTGAAAATCGGATTTTTAGACAAAACAAAAATTGAAATAAAATCAATCAGTTAGATAATATCCTCACCGGTATTTTTCTGGCATGCAATTTGCTCTATCAAGCGGGTGACAAAGGAATTTTTATGAAAAAAATGCATTTTGTTTTTACATTAATAGTGGGATTGGCGGCCACCTCTTTTTTCTTCGGCTGTTCGAATGATTCCGGGGACAATCTCGATTTGACCCCTCCCTCTCCCCCTTCCAGCCCAAGCGCCTCCAAAAGTTTACCCCAAATTGCCGACATCAATCCCACCGAAGGGCCGGCAGGAACGGTTGTAAAGGCAACCATTTCTAATTTCAACACAACCAGCGATGAGATTTTTTTCCATGAAACAAAACTTTCTTTAAGAAATGCACCCAGCAATCAATATGAATTTACGGTGCCGACTATTCCCGCAGGGAGCTACAAAGTTTTTGTGAAAAGAGGCGCTGAAAAATCGAATGAATCCTCTTTTACTGTGACCGAAGCGACAACGCCGCCGCCGGCAGAAGGACCACCGGCTGTTGAAGCAACAGCATCAACACCACCGACGATTACTGTCTCTCGCTGTACCACCGCAATTTGCAAGCGGGCTCTCAAAATCGACTGGTCTTTTACAAATGTAGAAAAGGCCTATATTTTGGTCCCCCTAAACTATGACTACAATGAACGGCTTCTTAATAACCCTTTCAATTACATGAATCTCATTTGGGATAGCGGTCAATGGTGGAATGATCAAAAATTTCTGGGGAGCCAAGCCGACACCTTGGATCGCCTGTTAGAGGACCCCTTAGCCGAATTGGCAAGCCTTCCTGCGGCCTTGCAAAATGAAATCGAAAGCGCCACACATGCAGCCCCGTTTAATTATTGCGTGTTGGATCACCTTTCTGCAAAATTTCAGTCGGCGGCGCGCGATAAAATTTCCTGTTCTTCGTCACCTACTGCCTATCCTAACTCCATCAATTACATGGCCATTTTCTTTCCGATTCGTTCGGGGAGCCTTCTGATACAAGGAACATGGGTGTTGGGCGTCGATTATGTCCAAGTCCCGTTGCAGATGTATTACAAAAACTTTGCCGAACGAACCGTCCGAAAGATGAGCATTAACCAACCCCCTCTTCGATAATGAAAAAACTTTTTTTCATCTTTCTTGGAATCTCGGGACTGACCGCCGGCTTTTATCTCACCCTTCCAGGCGCAGGCCCTTTGATCACACACAATCCCAGCTCCACCGCTTTCATCGAGACGAAATGCCAATCCCATGAATGTCCAATCGACTGGATCCGTTTGGAAAAAATATCGCCGATGTTGGTAAAAGCTGTCTTGCTGGCAGAAGACCCCCGTTTTTTTGAGCACAATGGTTTTGACTGGAAAAATATCGGGTTGGCTTTGAGAATCAATTTGAAGCAGGGAAAAATCGTTTGGGGAGGCAGTTCACTCACACAACAGCTCGCCAAGAATCTTTTCCTGACGCCGCAAAAAACATTTCTCCGAAAACTCAAGGAGATTTTGATCACCACAAAATTAGAACAGACACTCACCAAAAATCGGATTTTGGAGCTCTACCTCAACACCGCCGAATGGGGGCCGCAGATATTCGGCGTCGCGAAGGCCTCCCAATATTATTTCAAAAAATCTCCGAAAGAGTTAGACGCCAAAGAGGCCGCCTTTCTAGCGGCCGCCCTTCCCAACCCAAACCTGTTGCAAAAAGGAAAAATCCCGAAAGAATTTTTAGCGGCAGGGGCCCTACTTTTTGAGAGACTTCTTAAAAATTAACGCCGGCGGCCAAACAGGCGAAGCATCATCAAAAAGAGGTTGATGAAATCGAGGTAGAGGGCTAACGCACCGATCACTGCCGCCTTCTTCCCTTCATCGCTCGCCTCATCCAGCGTTTGTCCTATCCGCTTGATTTTTTGCGTATCGTAGGCGGTCAGCCCCACAAAAATCAGAATGCCGGCATAGGTGGTGATCCAATAAAGGATGCTGTTGTGCCAAAAAATATTAACGAGTGTTGCCAAAACAAGACCGATCAACGCCATGAAGAGAATATTTCCGATGCGGGTGAGATCCGTTTTGGTAAAATAACCGTAAGCGCTCATAAAGCCAAAAGTGCCGGCCGTCACAAAAAAAGTGGAGGCAATCGAGGCGGCGGTAAAACTGAGAAAAATAATCGACAACGTTAATCCGTTCAAAAGCGAATAGACAAGAAAAGCAATCGAGGCCGCTTGTACTGACATCTTGGCCACGCGAAAAGAGAGATAAAAAACAAGGGCCAGCTCACCAATCATGAGGCCAAAAAAAACAATCTGGTTTCCCAAAATGATTTGTTGCAGCGCCGGCGTAGAAGCGGTCCACAAAGAGACAACGGCGGTTAGACAAAGCGCCACCGCCATCCACCAATAAACTTTGGCGATAAATGCCCGTTCATCCAAAACCCTCGCCGAAATTTCCGTTGTTTGCATAAGAGGCTTTATACGCTAGTTTGGCCAGCAATGAAAATGATAAATATTATTCGCCGCCATGCCTCGATGCTCTTCGATATGCAACGTTCTGCGCCGCTCCTCCGCGCGATTGAAAAAACAGTCAAACCCGGCGATGTGGTTGTCGATATCGGTTGCGGTCTCGGCATTTTAAGTTTTGCGGCGGTTCATGCCGGCGCCAAAAGGGTTTATGCAATCGATGTCGATTCCGACTCTCTTGATTTTGCGCAAGCAGAGGCCAAAACACTCGGGATGGAAAAAAAAATCTGTTTTCTTAATGACCACTCGCGCAACGTCGATCTGACGGAAAAAGCCGACCTGTTGATTCAAGAAACGATCGGCCGGCTTGCGTTTGATGAAAATTTTTTGCCGACTTTGATCGATGCAAAAAAGCGATTTTTGAAACCGTCGGGAAAAATCATTCCGGCTCAAGTCGCTTTGGTGGGGGCCCCTGTCAGCTCCAGAGGAAATTTTATTAAAAAACCACAAATTTTGACAAAAATATCGTCAAAAAATGCCAAAAAAACAGAAATTTTAATCAAAAAATCATGGAAATTATCAAGAAATGACAAAATCAAAGGAATTTTGGTCTGGCCTCGTATTCTTTGGGCCCCAAGCCTTGTAACCGACGCCTCCCCAAACCATCCCGAAACCCACTGGCACCAAACCCTCTTTGCATATAGTACCTGCTATCCTATGCAAGAGAAGGCCAAATTCTCTTTAAAAATCGCCGCACATCCCGAAAACCCCCTTTACAACTCCCAAATAGAATGGCAAATACGCGGCACCTGAAGGAAAAAAATTATGAAAGCCAGTGATTTAAGAGTCGGGAATATCGTTATTATGGATGGGGCCCTTTATCGCTGTGCTGAAGCCGTGCACAAAACACCCGGAAATTTAAGGGCTTTTATCCAAGCCAAACTGGTCCGTCTGAAAGATGGCACTCAAAAAGAGATCCGCTTTGCCTCTTCCGACGAAATCGAAAAGGCGATGCTCGAAACCCACGACATGCAATTTCTCTACAAAGATCAGGAAACTTTGCATTTCATGAATATCGAAAACTATGAACAGTACAGCATGACCGCCGAACAGTTAGGGCCCGCCGCCCACTATCTCGTCCCCGAAACAAACGTGCAGATGACTTTTTATGAAGAAAAGCCGATCGGAATCAATTTGCCTCCGGCGATGGAATTCGAGGTGGTCGAGGCAGAACCAAGCTTGCGCACCGCTACAGCGACCTCTTCTTACAAAAATGCCAAAATTTCGACGGGCCACGCGATCAAGGTGCCGCAATTTATTGAAGTGGGAGATCGGATCCGCGTCAACCCAAACACCGATCAATATCTGGAACGCGGCAAGGGGAAATGACCCAAGTTCATCTTTATATTTCCGGAAGAGTTCAAGGCGTTTTTTTCCGACACCATACCCATAAAAAAGCAACGGCTCTCAAATTGACCGGATGGGTGCGCAATCTTTCCGACGGACGCGTGGAAGTTTTTGCAGAAGGTCCTTCCGACAAGCTCGAAGAGCTGATCAATTGGTGCCATCAGGGTCCGCCGGCGGCGGATGTTGAAAAAGTCGATGTCGAATGGCTGGAAGAGGGTCCGCAATACGGCGATTTTCGCATTCAAGGCTAGACTTTTGAAAAAACGTGCGTTAGGTTTCCAAAAATCGGAGGTTTTATTATGAAGAAAATTGTCTCCTTCCTCAGTCTTTTTTTCGTTGTTACAATCTTCACCGCCTGCGGCGGTTCCTCAGTCTCCAAAGGCAAAACGCTGGTCGATGTCAATGGTCGCAAAATCACCGAGGGAGACCTCGAATTTTTAGGGACATTGAATCCCAATATCGCCGCACAGCTTTCAACACCCTTCGGAAAAAAACAAATTTTGGACAATTTGGTCGAACAAGAGATCCTTTATCAAGCCGCCAAAAAAGAGGGTCTTGATCACAACAGAGACGTTCAGGCAAAAATCGATCTCTATAAAAAAGTAATCATGGCCCAATCTTTTGTTGAAACGAGCATGGAAAAAGAGGCCAAGGAATATTACGACAAAAATCAGAAAGAATTTGAAAAACTCCGGCTTTCCGACATCGTCATTCGCTACGCAACACCGGAAGAAATGAAGGCCGCCAAGAAGGCCGGCAATCCCAATGCCCCAAAACATTCGGAACAGGAGGCGTTAAAATTGGCCAACCAAGTTTATGACAAGATCAAGGGGGGTGAAAATTTTGCCGACGCCGCCAAACAATTTTCCGAAGACCCGCAGACAAAAGAAAGCGGCGGCGATTTGGGTTTTGTCTCCAAAGAGGATCCGAAAATAACCCGCCGCGGCCTCTCCCCGTTATTGGAAAAGGCGTTCGCCATGAAAGTGAGCGAATTGGCCGGTCCCATCAAAACCGCCGACGGTTATCACATCATCACCGTCACGGCCCCTGCCGAACAGGCCCCGTTTGAAGAGGTGAAAATGCAGATCGCATTCAAAATTCGTGGTGATGCAAAAAATAAAATTTTGGCCACGCTCAAAGAAAAAAGCAAAATCGTTTTTGCTGAAGGCCTCCAATCGGAGACGTCGCCCCACGTTGATCCCCAATCTCCACCGATGCCCGGCGCCGGCGCATCGCCGGCCTCCGAAGCGCCGCACGCGCATCCCCACGGCGAGGGAGACGGGCAGAAGCATTAGGATGTGGATTCCATCATCTGTATGAGTGCGATGCGGATCTTGTTGTCAAGACCCAAGAGTTCATGTCTATCCAAAGAATCTCTCAATTCATTTTCGAGATCGGCATACGTAAGGGTTTTTAACTCCAATGCCAACACTTGCCAAAATTCCTCGAGACTCAATTTTTTCGGAAGTGATTTTCCAGACATCCGTTTGGCATAATGAATATTCTCCAGCCGTTTGCGGAGCACATCCAGATTCGGGGTAACATTCAAATGTTTGGTAATGAAATAAGCATCGTACAAATCACGCATCAGACGTCGTTCATTCCAAGCCATCAGCTTATGCGCCAACATCACATCAAACCGCATCACACGGATAATTTGCGGGGGCTGATGGAATTGTTTTGCAAAATCCCCTGTCGTCATTGGTTGCGCCGCGCAATCGGCGGAGACATTGGCTTCAACTTGAGTTTTAAAGGTCCCAAACGTATTTTTCACGACAACATCAAACTGAACATTCGTTGAATGAAAGCGATGCCGGACTTCAAGACCTTCCATTTCCTTTAAAACCTCTTCGATCAATGGTGCAATCTGCTTCTTGGACTTGAAGGGAATAAAAATATAATCGAGATCGTTGGTATAGCGCGGGCAATCCAGAAGCCTAAGCACCATGCCCCCTTTGAGGATGGCATGCTCCCCCAACTTTTTGCCCAATTGATTGATGATCAACACGCGCAACGCTTCATCGGATTTAACGGTTTCCATTTAAGACTCCTTTAACAAAAGTTTTGAATTTTGGATTTTTATATCGCCCCAAATATTTCTTCAGCTTTTTTGGATTCAGCCGATCCACCTGAATATCCGAGTAGATGTTGAATGAAAATTTGCGGCCTTTTTGATAAAAATAAAGGGTGTCCAAAAAGGCTTTTTCCGCATCGGCGTATTGAATTCCATTTTGGGCCACCACATACCCAAACCAAAGTTGATTCCCGACAGCGGCGAATCCAAGATGGACCACCTGTCCCATTGGCGATTTGTAGATTCTTGTTTTTCCCACTTTCACCGCGTAAACCGTTTTTTGTGGGATGGATCCGATGCACCTCTCTTTTGCCAGCACCGACCCAAAACTGATCGCGGAGTCGGGGCAAATCCGTTGAGAAAGCCACTCCAAATCAAAATTTTGGGCGATGTAGATTCCGCGGCAAAAGCGATTTAAGATTTTTTCCTTCAAAAAAGGCTTCAGCTTTTGTTGAATATCAACCTCCGTTTTGGCCAAAAAGAGGTTGCTCAAGTCGCTGACGGTAAACACCCCGCGATGTTTCGGAATAAGAGACTGCAGGGCCAAGAATATTTTGGGGTCTAGTTTCACAAGTACAGATATTATTATAATTTAATAATAACTGTCAACTTGAAAATGGACATGGTTAAGGAGGGCCTAAGCGGTATTCCAGCTTGTCTCCCATCGCCAGCTTGTTGGCCGCCGCGGTGCCGGCTTTAACCTCCAGCGTATAGCGGTATTTTTGCTTCGGCACCAAAAGGAGCTCGGAATTGGGAGTTGCATTGGCGATGATGTCGACAATTTTAAAATCTTTATCGACAAAAATAATATCGAGAGAAATCGGCGTATCTTTCATCCAAAAAGGGTCTTGCGTATCCTCTTCAAAAACAAACCACATCCCCTGTTTTTCGCCCAAATTTTCGCGCCCCATCAAACCTTGACGCCGTTCATCGGGAGTGTTGGCAATTTCAACGGCTAAAGTAACGGGGGTGCCGGCTTTCGGTTCCAAAATAACATTCGCAACATTGAGACTGGGAGCCACCAACGGCGCTGACGGCACCGGTGCGCCGGGGGCCGTTGCACTCGGCTCAACCCCTTGTCCAAGCGGTGGGGGTTGCGGCAGTATTTGTCCTTCTTCTTTTACCCGCTCACAAGCCGTCGTGGTAAAAAGAAGAGCTAAAATTAAAATTGCAAAAAAATTCATAAAACCTCCTGCATTGTTTTGCCGATTGTAGCAGGGCTCATCGAAACCGCAACCCCGCATTTTTCAAGCCACGCCACCTTTTCTTTCGCCGTCCCTTTGCCGCCCGCGATGATCGCACCGGCGTGCCCCATCCGTTTTCCTTCCGGCGCCGTTTGTCCCGCAATAAAGGCCGTCACCTTTTTCTTCATGTTCGATTTTATAAATTCGGCCGCCTCTTCCTCCTGCGTGCCGCCGATTTCACCGATCATCACCACCGCTTGCGTGTCGGGGTCTTTTTCAAACGCCACCAGACAATCGATAAACGATGTGCCGTTGACCGGATCGCCGCCGATGCCGATGCAGGTTGTCTGCCCTAGCCCAAGTTTTGTCAACTGATCGACCGCTTCATACGTCAGTGTTCCGGAGCGGGAGACGACGCCGATTTTTCCTTTTTTATGAATGGGTCCCGGCATGATCCCCATTTTACATTCTCCCGGAGTGATGGCGCCCGGGCAGTTGGGGCCGATAAGTCTCGTGTTGGAGCCGCGCAATGCCGCTTTTACTTGAATCATGTCGGCAACCGGAATCCCTTCCGTAATACAGATGATGAGTGCGATCCCCGCATCGGCCGCCTCCAAAACTGAATCGGCCGCAAAGGGTGCCGGCACAAATATCAGCGAGGCATTGGCCTTTGTGATATCGACCGCATCGCGGACCGTGTTGAAAATGGGAATCGCATCAACGGCCTGCCCCCCTTTGCCGGGGGTAACCCCTCCCACAACCAAAGTCCCATATTCTTTGCACGATTTTGCATGAAAGGAACCGGCCTGTCCGGTGATGCCTTGGACAATCACCTTTGTGTTTTTATCCAGCCAAATACTCATATTTCATCCTTCGACAGGCTCAGGATGACCGGTCATGGTGCTCAAGACGTTCGGTCATGGTGCTCAAGACGTTCGGTCATGGTGCTCAAGACGTTCGGTCATGGTGCTCAAGACGTTCGGTCATGGTGCTCAAGACGTTCGGTCATGGTGAGCCTGTCGAACCACGACCGTTGCCGCTGTAGCAAAATCATCCTCATTAATAATATTCAAACCCGATTTTTTCAAAACCTCTTTTCCCTGTTCCACGTTGGTACCGAGCAGACGGACCACCAGCGGCACTTTGACTCCCAATTCTTTTGCCGCCGCCACAATGCCTAATGCCAACAGATCGCACTTCAAAATGCCGCCGAAAATATTGACAAAAATCGCCCTCACTTTTACATTCTGCAAAATAATTTTAAAGGCCTCCGTCACCGTTTCTTGTGTGGCCCCGCCGCCGACATCCAAAAAATTACACGGCTCGCCGCCGGAGAGTTTGATAATATCCATCGTCGCCATCGCAAGCCCGGCGCCATTCACCAGACAGCCGATATTTCCGTTGAGGCTGATGTAATTTAAATTGTGCTCTTTGGCTTCGAGTTCGTTTTGATCCTCTTCATCGGGATCCAACAGTTGGGCGATATCGGCATGGCGAAAAAGGGCGTTGTCATCAAAATTGATTTTGGCATCCAGCGCAAAAAGCTCCCCCTCTTTTGTCAGCACCACCGGATTGATTTCGGCGAGCGAAGCATCGGTGGCGACATAAAAACGATACAAACCCGTTACCAACTGCTGCCATTTTTTAATGAACGCATTTTCGAAGCCGAGTTTAAACCCAAGCCATCTCGCCTGATAAGCCTGTAATCCAACAACCGGATCGATCCATGTCTTGAAAATTTTCTCAGGAGAGCGGGCCGCCACCTCTTCAATCTCGACACCCCCTTCCGGAGAGGCCATCATGACAAGTTGCGATTTAGCCCGATCCAAAACAACGCTTAAATAAAATTCTTTGACAATTTGAGAAGCCTTTTCAACCAAAACTTTTTTGACTTTTTTTCCTTCAGGCCCTGTTTGATGGGTGATGAGCGTCATCCCCAAAATGTTTTCTGCGGCGGCTTCCAACTCTTGCATCGTTTTGGCCACTTTGATGCCGCCGCCTTTGCCACGGCCACCGGCATGGATTTGCGCCTTGACGACGACCGGAAAACCGATCTCTTGCCCCACCGTTTTGGCCTCATTAACGGTGGCCGCAACCTTCCCCTTCGGAATGGAAACTCCAAACTGGGTGAGTAACTCTTTTGCCTGATATTCGTGGATTTTCATGAGGCGTCGCTCACTTAGCACCCCCCCAAAAACTTGACAAGCAACTTTTCCGGCGATCTGCCGATAACAATAGTATGGGTGATGTAAAGGTAAATAAGTCGGCCCAAACGGCCATTTCCTTGGATACAATAGATGACGCCAGAGCCATTCTCTATCGAGACATTGATGTCTCTCCAAGTTACGCTCAAAAAATAGATAATGTTTTGTTGAGGATGCGGCAAAGGGGGATGAATCCTCAAAATTTTGGGTCTATTCATTATGGCGGGCGTTTTTTAGCCGATATGGCACTGGCCGGCGTCTTGCCGACCAATGAAATGTTGGTTGGCGTTGCGGCCGGTTCGGAAGACTGGGATTTGGAGTTGATCATGGCCCATGAATTTAGACACCAACTCCAAAACGAGGCCCGCTGGAGAAATATTGCCCAATCGGACAATTTGAATCCCGATGCCTGCAACCTGCAATGTGCCTTGGCCAACCCGGAGGCCTCCGACACTTTGTCCATGAGCTTTCAAAAATATCTCAACACCTCTGGAGATTCGCCCACCATAGAATTGGAGGCTTATCTTTATGCACAAGACTACTATACGGCTTTCATAGAACAAGGTTTAGATCCGGCAAGGCAGGTTATTTTTCTAGCCGGTCAAAAACGAAGAATGGAATACTATCTCTCCAATACGGTGACAATCGTTTTGACGGGTGGGGAAGAGATTGGCAGAAAAGCGGTAAAGACTTTAGAGGTAATCAATAATGGAATTCAAAAGGCAACGAATGATCCCAATTTTACGGTGCAATACCAAAATTATGTTCAAGAAACTTATCGTCGCTATTCCGATACACTCCATTTTGAAAATGGAACCGAACTCAATTTGCAGGAGAGACTCCTCTATCTGCCGGCCGGATTATCAACTCTAACTGTAATGGCTGACATCGAAGGAGAAACAATCAGAAAAAGCGCCGCCGGAGAATATGCCGAAAAAATAGATAGCATGCTCAACCGCCAAACTCTTGGTTACAGTCGCCTTTTCCGCACCTCTTTGGAACAGGCACTCGATTACCGAAATGATCTCGCCCATACGACCGATGGTGCCTTTCGGTCTCAATTATTTGCGGAGCACGCCTTTGGCGGAGAGGAAAAAAGCAAAATCGAAACCGACACAAAAATCGGCGCCGATTTTGGTTTTTATGGCCATCTCTCCGATCATCTTTTTACCAAAATAGCCCCCGCTATTTATGCCGGATATCAGAGGGGCTCAGGCAATATCGAGGGAGGCGGCCGTCTCGATTTGGAGTTTCATCTTGATATCGATGTGACTCAAAGATTAGGCCTCTCGGTTTTTGCCGGCTATATATTGGGGGCGCAACTGGGGACCCATCAAGCCGACGGGACCCTCGACGGCTACGACGAAGCCCGCCTCGGCGCCCAACTTTTCTACTACTAATGATTGTTGAAAATAGCCAGAATTCGTCACTGAAATTTTTCTTACTTTTCCCCCTCCCTTGATGGGAGGGGGTTGGGGGGAGGGTGATCTTGAAAATGATCTCACCCGGTCGGTGATGTTCACCCTCTCCCTAACCCTCCCCCATCAAGGGGGAGGGAATTTTTGCTGACGAATTCTGGATGGACTGCGAGACGCTTTTCTCAAAACATATCTCTTGCGCTCCTTTTTCAATACGTCCCCATATGTCACTTCTTGACAAGTTATTAAGAAAATAAGAGAAAGTGGCCAACTGCATACAGTTTTTATGGCACGCCTCGCACCCAACACGATGTTCAAAAGCGGTTTGGGTACCACACAGCGGAAAGATAACTGGTGGCTGCAACCCGTTTTAGTTGTTTTTGGTCTCGGTTCTTTCGGTATCTATTCCACATGGGCAGCCTTGCAAGGGAACCATTACGCATTTGGCCCTTATCTCTCCCCATTTTATTCCCCACTTTTTATTTTTGATTGGTGGCATTGGTCCCCCGCCCTTTTAATTTTGTGGGCACCCCTCGGATTTCGGGCCACCTGCTATTATTATCGCAAGGCCTACTATCGCGCCTTTTTTGCAGACCCGCCGGCCTGCGCCGTCGGCGAATTGGCCGAACATCGTTACAGCGGCGAAACAAAATTCCCCTTCATTTTGCAAAATATCCACCGCTTTTTCTTTTATCTCGCCGCCATTTTTATTTTTATTTTATCTTATGATGCCTATGAGGCCTTCTGGTTTGACGGACACTTTGGCATCGGTGTCGGAAGCCTTGTGCTAACGGCCAATGCCCTGTTTTTGGGTCTTTACACCTTTTCGTGTCATTCGTTTCGGCATTTAATCGGCGGCAAAAGAGATTGCTTTTCGAATTGCTCCCTCGCAAAAGCACAATATAAAACTTGGAGCATTGTCAGTATTTTAAATCAACGGCATATGCTTTGGGCATGGATCAGCCTCTGTACGGTCGGCTTTGCCGATGTTTATATCCGTCTTTGCGCGATGGGCATTATTCATGACATTCGGATTATTTAGATGAACTATCAAACTTTTGAACACGATGTGATTGTGATCGGCGCCGGCGGGGCGGGGCTGCGTGCGGCAATTGAAGCCGCCACTCAAGGTGCAACGGTTGGCCTTGTCTGCAAATCACTCCTCGGAAAAGCCCACACCGTGATGGCGGAAGGGGGCGTGGCGGCGGCATTGGGCAACGTCGATCTCCGCGATAATTGGCAAGTCCACTTTCGCGATACGATGCGCGGCGGCAAGATGCTCAACAACTGGCGCATGGCGCAAATCCATGCGCAGGAATCCCCGGCCCGTGTTAATGAACTGGAGGCATGGGGGGCCGTTTTCGACCGAACCAAAGAGGGAAAAATTTTACAGAGAAATTTCGGCGGCCATCAGTTCCCAAGACTCGCCCATGTCGGCGACCGGACCGGCCTCGAAATCATCCGAACATTGCAAGATCATGCCGTCCATCAAAAAAATATCGAAGTTTTTATGGAATGCACGATCACCCATTTTTTGAAAGAGGGAAATAAAATTTGCGGCGCCTTTGGATACCGCCGCGTAACCGGCGAATTTTTATTTTTCAAAACCAAGGCAATTATTTTGGCAACCGGCGGCATCGGCAAATCGTTTCGGATCAACAGCAATTCTTGGGAATATACCGGCGATGGCCAAGCATTGGCTTACAAGGCCGGCGCTGATTTAATGGATATGGAATTTGTGCAGTTTCACCCGACCGGCATGGTTTGGCCTTTGAGTGTTAAAGGGACCCTTGTCACCGAAGGGGTGCGCGGCGAAGGGGGCATTTTAAAAAATTCCAAGGGAGAGCGCTTTATGTTTCGCTATGTCCCTCCCATGTTCAAAGGAGAATTTGCTGAAACAGAAGAAGAGGCTAAGCGCTGGCTTGCCGGCGACAAAAGTGCGCGCAGACCGCCGGAATTGTTGACAAGAGATGTGGTGGCCAAGGCAATCAATGCAGAAGTCAAAGCGGGACGCGGTTCTCCGCACGGCGGTGTTTTTTTGGATATCGCTTCGCAACGCGACGTCGAAACAATCAGGAAAAAACTGCCGAGCATGTATCATCAATTCAAAGAGTTGGCGAATGTCGACATCACCAAAGAACCGATGGAGATTGGGCCGACGTGTCATTATATTATGGGTGGCATTCGGGTCGATGCCGAAACCGGCGCCGCAACGGTGCCGGGACTTTTTGCCGCCGGTGAAGTGGCGGCCGGATTGCACGGCGCCAACCGCCTTGGCGGCAATTCGTTATCCGATTTGTTGGTGTTTGGAAGGCGCGCCGGCCTTGGTGCCGCACAATATGCAAAAGAAAATTCTTCCATCAAAGCAGACACAAAACAATTGGATACATGCGCAACAGAACTACTGAAACCCTTTAATCAAAAAAATGGTGAAAATCCATATGAAGTAATGGATCAGCTGCAAAAAATGATGGATGCCCATGTCGGCATTGTGCGCGAAGAAAAAGAATTGCAAAAGGCCATCGATTCTTTGGCACAACTTAAATCCAAAGTGAAAAATGTGAAAGCGGCGGGGGATCGTACCTATAATCCCGGCTGGCAGACCTGTCTCGATTTGGAAAATATGCTGATTGTTTCGGAAGCCATAACCCGCGCCGCCATGGAGAGAAAGGAATCGCGCGGGGGGCATACACGGATTGATTATCCGGAAAGCAGTGCCGAATATGCAAAATTTAATTTTGTTCTCCGCAAAAAAGGGGAAGAGATGAGAGTCGAGAAAGAGCCGCTACCCAAAATGCCGGCTGCATTAGAAATATTAATCAAAGAGGGTACAACGTGAGCGAGAAAACAGCGAAAATAAAAGTTTTTCGCGGCGACGAAAAAGGCGGGGAATATAAAGAATACGACGTCCCGCTTTTCGAAGGGATGGTTGTGTTGGATGCCATCCATCATATTCAGGCCACCGCGGACAATACACTCGCGGTTCGATGGAATTGCAAGGCAGGCAAATGCGGTTCTTGCGGCGGCGAAATCAATGGTAAACCGCGACTCATGTGTATGACCCGAATGGACACCTTGCCGCTCGACAAGCCGATCACCGTAGAGCCGATGAAGACCTTTCCGGTCATCAAAGATTTGGTTTGTGACGTCTCATGGAATTTTGAAATTAATAAAAAAATTCCTCCCTTTAAACCGAAGGCCCCTTTGGCTGATGGTACTTGGCGCTTTAGTCAAGAAGATGCCGACCGCGTGCAGGAGTTTAGAAAATGCATCGAATGTTTTTTGTGCCAAAATGTCTGCCACGTTTTGCGCAATCACAAAAAAGAGGAATTTGCAGGGCCCCGTTTTTTGGTGCGGCTCGCTTCTCTGGAGATGCACCCGCTGGATGTGGAAGACCGTTTGAGTCTCATCAAAGAGGCTTTTCACATCGGCCTTTGCAATATCACCAAATGTTGCACCGAAGTCTGCCCGGAACATATCACCATTACCGATAATGCCATCATCCCCCTGAAAGAGCGCGTCGTCAGCCGCTTCTACGACCCCATTGCCAAATTTTGGCAAAAATTATTTGCTAAAAACGATGTAACAAAATAAAAATGGATAAAATGTTTTCCAATCTGCCTGTCGAAAAATTAATAGAAATCAGCTTAAAAAAAGGTGAGGGGGAACTTGCGAGTAATGGAGCCTTGGCCGTCAAGACTGGCAAATATACCGGCCGATCGCCCAAGGATCGCTTCATTGTAAGGGATGCCCTCACTGAAAAAACGGTCGATTGGGGAAAGGTCAACCAGCCCATCTCTCCGGAAATTTTCGATAAACTTCACAAAAAAGTGGAGGCCTACCTTAAAGAACGGGAAGTTTTTGTCCGTGATGCCACTGCTTGCGCCGACGCAGACTCTCGTTTTCCAATCCGCGTTGTCACCGAATATGCGTGGCACAATCTTTTTGCGTCCCAACTTTTTTTGCGCTACACGAAGGGCGAAAAAATTCCGGCGCCGGCTTTTACCCTCCTCAATGCCCCCAATTTTTTGGCCGATCCCAAAACCGATGGCACCAACTCCGAATGTTTTATTATTTTAAACATGAGCAAAAAAATCATTTTGATCGGCGGCACCCAATACGCCGGCGAAATCAAGAAATCGATTTTTTCCACGCTCAACTTTTTGCTTCCGGCGGAAGGTTTACTGCCGATGCACTGTTCTGCCAATGTTGGGGTTAAAAAAGATGTCGCCCTCTTTTTTGGGCTTTCCGGAACCGGCAAAACCACACTCTCCGCAGACCCAAGCCGCGGCTTGATCGGGGACGATGAACATGTCTGGAGTGATCGAGGTATCTTTAATATCGAGGGAGGGTGCTACGCCAAATGCATTAAACTTTCAGAAAAATTAGAGCCGCAAATCTGGAAGGCGATCCGGCGCGGCACGGTTTTGGAAAATGTCGTCGTCGATCCGAAAACAAAAATCCCCAATTACGATGATGGCTCCTTGACCGAAAACACAAGGGCCGCTTATCCGGTTGAATACATCGACAACGCAACGATTCCCGGTATGGGCGGACATCCGAATGTTATTTTCTTTTTGGCGGCCGACGCGTTTGGTGTCTTGCCGCCTGTTTCCAAACTGACACCCGAAGAGGCGATGTTTCATTTTCTCTCCGGCTACACGGCAAAATTAGCAGGAACCGAACGAGGGGTGAAAGATCCTCAAGCCACATTTAGCAGCTGTTTCGGGGCCCCATTTTTGCCGCGCCCCGCACGTGTTTACGCAAAAATGTTTCAAGAGAAAACGGCGAAGCACAATGTGCCGGTTTATCTGATCAACACCGGCTGGATTGGCGGCGGCTACGGCGCGGGCCAGCGCATTTCATTGCCTTATACACGCGCGATCATTGACGCTTGTATTCGCGGTGATTTTAAAAATGTAAAATTCAAACCGATTTCGAAGTTTCGTTTGAGCATTCCCGAATCGTGCCCCGGCGTCCCTTCCGAAATTTTGCAACCTTCCAACACATGGAGCGACAAAAAGGCCTACGCCGCTCAAGCCGAAAAACTTTTCCAACTTTTCGAACAAAATTTTAGAAAATTTTCGTAGTTAAGAGCATATGGTAGCAGCTATCATATGCTCCGGCGAAAACCGGGGTCCAGTCTGGATCCCGACTTACGTCGGGATGACGGTTAGGTGAATATCTGCCGCGGGAGCGGAGTGGGTTAGACTCCCTACTGAAATAAAATCAACGCCGGTCGCGGCATAGAGGCGAACATTTTCTAATGTAATTCCCCCCGAGACCTCAAACTTCACCTTGCCGTGGGACAAGCGCATCGCCCCCCGCACAGCTTCGGGTTCAAAATTGTCGAACAAAACGATGTCGACTGGATATTGAAGCGCCGCCTTCAGCTCCTCAAAATTGCGTACCTCCACTTCAACCAATAGACCCTGCTGCTTTGAACCCCGCTCACCCTGAGCTTGTCGAAGGGTCAAAACTTTTTCAATCGCCGCCCCAATGGAACCCGCCATGTCGATATGATTATTTTTGATAAGATAGCGGTCATACAATCCTGCGCGATGATTATGACCACCCCCCATTTTGACCGCAATTTTTTCAAGCTCCCGCCAGCCGGGAATCGTTTTGCGCGTATCCAATATTTTGGCTTTGGTCCCTTTTATCGCGTCGACAAATTGCCTTGTGAGCGTGGCAATGCCACAAAGATGCTGCAAAAAATTAAGCGCCGTCCGTTCCCCCTTTAAAATAGCGGCGGCAGAGCCCTCCACGGTTGCCAAAAGGGTCCCTCGTTTCACAAAATCGCCGTCGTCGCGCAGGGTTTTCCATTCGGATTTCGGATCCAAAACGGCAAAGACATTCTTTGCAATCTCCAGACCGGCGATCACCAAATCTTGCTTCGCTTTGATCGAGGCCAAAGCTTTAGTTTTGTGGCCGATGACGGCATCGGTGGTGATGTCGCCAGTGCCGATATCTTCTTCCAACGCCTCTTTAATGATTTTTTTGTAATCCACTCTCACCCCTCCCCTCTCCCCTCAAGGGAGAGAGAGTTTAATGCCGATTCCAATTTTTGCAAACGCTCTTTGTGTTCTTGCAAGCGGGCGCGCTCCTTTTCGACAATTTCCTTCGGCGCCCGGTCCACAAAATTTTTGTTGGCAAGTTTTCCCTCAAATGAGGCCACATCCTGCCGCGTCTTGGTAATCTCTTTTCCGATCCGCTCTCGTTCAGCCCCCACATCAAAAAGCTGCTGCATCGGGACATAAATTTCAATGTCGCCGGCCACGGCAACGGCTGTCCGCTCCGGCTTTTGAGAAACCTCAATAAATTGCAATTCCGAAATTTGGGCAAGCTCTTTGAGATCATTTTGGTTTTTCATCAAAATGTTTCGTTTATTTTTTGAGGCGACATGGATGAACCCTTGAATTTTCTGGCGAGGGGAGACACCATGTTCCCCCCGCAAATTGCGAACAGCCGTCACGACCGTTTGAATGAGCATCATCTCCGTTGCCTCTTTAACAAACGGAATTTTTGTCAATGGTTTGGGATATGCCGCAACCACAAGTGATGGTTCGACAAGCTCACCATGACCGGTTCTATGAAGCTCACCATGACCGGTTCTATGAAGCTCACCATGACCGGTGGTTACCGTTCGCCCTGAGCTCTGTCGAAGGGCTTGCCAAAGCTCTTCGGTAATAAAAGGCAAAAAAGGGTGCGCCAGTCTCAAAATCGTTTCCAAAACACGATGCAGATTCCATTGTGTGGCATGGTTGTCGGCAACAATCGGCTTAATCAATTCCAGATACCAGTCGCAAAACTCGTTCCAGATAAATTTGTAAAGGGTTTGTGCCCCATCAATATAACGATAATTTTCCAGCGCCATGTTGATAGAGTGCACGGCTGTCTGCAAACGATTAAAAATCCATCGGTCGGCTAATGTCAAATTGGCTTCGCTATCCGGTTTGCCATCATAATTTTTGAGATGCATCAGGGCAAACCGCGTTGCATTCCAAAGTTTGTTGCAAAAATGTTTTCCGGTATCAAATTTTGATTCGGCCAGTTTCAAATCCTGCCCCTCGGTCGCCAAAAGCAAAAGCGAATAGCGCAACGCATCGGCGCCATATTTGTTGATGATATCGATAGGGTCGATGCAGGTCTCCGGCCGGCTCTTCGACATCTTTTGGCCCAATTCATCGAGAATCGTTCCATGAATATGGACATGACGAAACGGCTCTTTTTTCATCATCTCAAAACCGATCATCACCATTCTCGCCACCCAAAAAAAGATGATGCCACGGTCGGTGATCAAGACATTGTTGGGATAAAATTTCTTGAGTGCGGGTGTTTTGTCCGGCCAACCCAATGTGGAAAAGGGCCAGAGGGCAGAACTAAACCAAGTATCCAAAACGTCTTCGTCTTGGCGCAAATTTTTTCCGCCGCACTTGGGACATTTTTTCGGCGTCTCAATCGCCACAATCGGCGGACACTTCGTACGCTCGGACGCTCGGACGCTCGTGCGCTCGCTCATACAACCGAGAGTCCAAGAGTCCGAGAGTCCGAGCGTACTACAATACCAGACCGGAATCCTGTGACCCCACCAGATCTGCCGCGAAATACACCAGTCGCGGACTTCATGAAGCCACGAGAGATAAAATTTTTCCCAGCGTTTCGGAAAAAATCGCACTCTCTTTTTCCGCGTTGCGGCCACTGCTTTTTTGGCCAACGGTTTCATCTTTACGAACCATTGTTCGGAGAGCCACGGCTCAATCACTGTGTTACAGCGATAACAATGACCCACAGAATGGGTGTGTTCTTCAATTTTTTCGATGAGTCCTTGTCCTTGTAACGACTCCACAATATGTTTGCGGCAGATTTCCCGCTTCATCCCCCGATATTTTTCCGGCACGTTTGAGTGCATTGTCGCATCGGCGTTCATCACATTGATCTGCGGCAATTGATGCCGAAGCCCCATCTGAAAATCGTTGGGATCGTGGGCCGGCGTTACCTTCACACAACCGGTTCCAAATTTCGGATCGACAAAATGATCAGCAATGACCGGAATTTCGCGGCCGACTTCCGGCAGCACGACTGTTTTGCCAATGAGCTTTGAGTAGCGCTTGTCTTTAGGATTCACCGCCACGGCCACATCGCCCAGCATCGTCTCCGGCCTCGTGGTCGCCACGATCAAACTGCCATACCGAATATGCCAAAGATGTCCTTTTTTCTCTTCATGCTCCACCTCGTCATCAGCCAGTGCGGTCTGACAGCGAGGACACCAGTTGACAATATAATTTCCGCGATAGATCAGCTTCTTTTTATACAAAGCGACAAAACATTCGCGTACCGCGCGTGAGAGCCCTTCATCCAAAGTAAACCGCGTGCGCGACCAATCACAGCTCGCCCCCAGCGCCTGCAACTGTTTCAAAATCCGGTCGCCATATTGCTCTTTCCAACCCCAAATTTTTTCGATCAAGGCTTCGCGTCCCAAATCGTGGCGAGTTTTTCCCTCTTTGGCCAAAATTTCTTTTTCCACCACATTTTGTGTGGCGATGCCGGCATGGTCGGTCCCGGGCTGCCACAAAGTTTCAAAACCTTGCATCCGTTTCCATCGGATCAAAACATCTTGAAGCGTATGGTTCAGCGCATGGCCCATGTGCAAGGCCCCTGTCACGTTGGGAGGAGGCATGACAATACAAAACGGTTTTTTTTTCGATTGGGGATCGACCTTGAAGAGATTTTTCTTAAGCCAAAAATCGTACCACTTTTTCTCAACCTGCTGTGGCTCGTAGGCTTTGGGTAATTCTTCAGACATAAGGCTGGCCAATCTAGATGAACTCTAAAAGGCTGTCAATAAAGCAACTACTGATAATCAATGGGGATTTTGATGGCAAAAAAATCTTCAAAAAATCTTAGAAAAACACGCAACTTATTTTGGGTTGTGCCGATAATAGTGTTGGTGGCAGAGTAATCTGCCTCAAATTTTTCGAGGAGGAATTTATGGTGATGATGAATGATGTGGCATTGGGGGCTCAAGTGTTCATGACGGCAAACGCCTCAGGAGTGATGACACAAAATACCGGACTGGCCAGCGCGGCTGGAGTAGCGACATCCATCGGCAGTAATCCACCAATAGATGCCTATACACGACTCGATACCTCGGCTCTTGCTTTTCTCGAGGCCCACAGAGGAAGGACCGCATCTCCCAGTCAATTTGCAGCTGTCCATACAATAACTGGCGGAATGAAAAGAGGCGTTGGAGGGAGTGAAGTGATGAGACTCATGGATGTCGCGAGTGGTGATACTTCAACCCCCGCCACTGCAAGAAACGACGCAGAGACACTGGTAGCAGAAAGGCTGGAGGCCATCGGCGCATTTCCCAAATGGCCATTATTCGGATCCCTCACGCTAGGACACGATCTTCGACGTTTGATAGAAAGATTGGAGGAAGGGATTAAAACAGCTCCCGACCTTGCTACCGGACAAAAATGGCTGGCGGTTATTCCGACCGTTGAAGAATATGTGAGAGGGCATGCAAAAGATTTTGCCAACACAGACTCTGCCTTGGAAAAACTGGCACGGCTTAAAGCGCTGACTGGAGAAGAGATCGGGGGATACGTAGCAGAGACAAGAGTCGAAGTCGCCGGTGATTTCAATACTATGCCGGTGTATATAACAGAATTTATTCCCATCACTCCCCATCTCATTGTCCAAGAAACGCTGGCGGAAATCTGGGCGATGCGATCCGATATCAAAGATTATGAAAAATTTATGGGTTGGCTAATCCCTGATATCGCTCTGGATGCCGTTGAGACATGGCTGCACGAGAGAGTTTTAAGAGCCATCGGTGCCCTTGTCGACAGAATCGAAAGAGAGGCAAAAACAGCATTGGATGTTGCCACAGGCAAACTTTGGCTGAATACAATTTCCGATGTCGGCAAACTTACAGAAGAGCGGCGACAACTTTCCACCCTCGGAGAAGCAAGGGCCTTGCTAGAAAGTAGCCCCTTCCACAGGCTATTTACAAGAATGAATGCCATTGCCGATATGATAGAAGCAGAGATCGCCGCCTACACCGTCGACAGAAAAGGGAGATTGCAGAGAAAGGGAGAACCTGCCCATCCGTTGGAGTCGTGATGGATAAGGGGAATGGCTACCCCCTAAAAATATTCTTGATGACGAACCAGATATTTTCTTTTCGTTCGCGAAGGCGTCTCACCATGTAGGGAAACCAAAATTCGCCGTAAGGGACATAGATACGCACCCGCCAGCCCTCTTGCACCAACTGTTTAGCAAATTTGTTGCGAATGCCAAAAAGCATCTGAAATTCAAACGAATCTTTGGAAATTTTTTCTTTTTTGACAAAGGCCATTCCCTCTTTGATGATTTTTTCATCATGCGTGGCAATGGCGTGATAAATTCCGGAGGTCAGCAACCGCTTCATCACGGTAACATATTGGCGATCGACATCTTTTTTGTCTGTAAATGCAATCGATGGCGGTTCTTTGTAAGCCCCCTTCACCAAACGAATGGGGATTGCCTCTTTTAAAAGATGCACCGCATCTTCCGAAGTTCTGCGAAGCATCGACTGCAACACCATACCGACCGACCTATTTTTTTTGTGGGCCTCGACTGCCAATCGCAAAGTCTGTTCGGTGTAAGGAGATCCCTCCATGTCGATTCGGACAAAACCGTTCATCGCCGCCGCCACTTTGACAATCTCGATTAAATTTTCCTTTGTAAAATTTTCATCGATGTCGAGACCTATTTGCGTCAATTTGACGGAGATGTTGCGATCCAACCCTTCTTTTTTTAGGACGTTAAGATTTTCAATATACTCCGCCGTCGCTTTTTGAGCATCAACACGGCTTAGATTGCTCTCCCCTAAAAAATCGAGCGTGGTCATGAACCCCTCTTTTTTCAGCCGCCGTAAAGTTTCGATTGCTTCGGGAAGCGTTTCGCCGCCGATAAAACGTTTGGAAAATGGTTTGATAATAGCAGAAACAGATTGCATCGAGGTAAATTTTCTATATGATGCCACCGCTTATGTCAAACGCCAAACTGATTTACGACAGCACAGAAAGAAACGCCGACCTCTATTACGCCACCCATTTTGAAGCACCCGACAATATTTTATATCTGGAATCGCGCGGCAAAAAATATCTGATCCTTTCCGATTTGGAATTGGAGCGGGGGAAAAAAGAAGCCGAAATCGACACGATTTTATCCCTTAGCGCCATCGCGCAAAAGGCCAAAAAAATGGGGAAAGAGGGGATGGTCGGCATCATCGACACGCTACTCAAAGAATTTAAAATCAAAAAAATGACCGTTCCGCAAAGCACCTCTTTTGCATTGGTGGATGCCTTGAGAAAAAAGGGATACAAAGTGGAAGCGGGGGATACCCCTTTCTACATCGAACGGACTTTCAAAACACCAAAAGAAAAGAAATGGTTGCGAGAGTCACAAAAAACGGTTTTCAGAGCGATGGCGCTGGCCGAAAAGATTCTGAAGGAATCGAAAATAAAAAGCGGGGGACTTTATTGGCACGAAAAAATTTTGACTTCGGAAAAACTCCGTTTTGAGATTGAACAATTTTTGCTTCAAAAAGGTTTTCATAATACGATGCAGCCGATTGTAGCCTGCGGCCTGCAGGCGACCGATCCGCACTGCATCGGAAGCGGCCCTTTGAAGGCGCATCAAGCAATCATCGTCGATATTTTTCCGCGTCACGACAAAACAAAATTTTTTGGCGATGCCACACGGACCTTTTGCAAGGGTAAGGCCTCGCCGGAGCTCAAAAAAATGTATGCCGCCGTAAAAACCGCGCAAGAGATGGCGATCCAAAAAATCAAAGCAGGGGTCAACGGCAAGACCATCCATCAAGCGATTGTTGCCTCCTTTGAAAAAGAGGGTTTTAAAACGGGGACAATTGACGGATGCAAACAGGGCTTTATCCACGGCACCGGCCACGGAATTGGGCTGGAGGTTCATGAGGAACCGGCCCGCATCGGCCCGCGCGATTTTATTTTAAAAGAAAATCATGTGGTCACGGTGGAACCCGGGCTCTATTACAGGAAATACGGCGGCGTGCGGCTTGAAGACATTGTCTGCGTCACCAAAAAAGGCTGTGAAAGGTTTCCGAGTTACCCGAAGAGATTGGAAATACCGTAATAGTGACAAAAAATAGGGCTTAAGAATCCGGCGTTTTTATGCTATGTTTCCCTCATGTCCGCACCACAAAAAAAGGTGGTCATGAGTCGGCTGATCCGATGGAAGGATATGGACCATGCCTTTGACATTGAGTTCTGGAACAGAATCGGCGTCCTTGGCAAATTGGAAGCCGCATGGCAAATGGTGCTGGATCTTGGAAGGATAAATCCTAAATATGCCCCACAATCCCGACTTCGAAGATCTCATACGTTGCTTAAACGACGCCAAAGTTGAATATCTCATCGTCGGTGCGTATGCTGTTATCATCTATACGGAACCTCGTTATACAAAGGACATCGATGTTTGGGTTCGTACAACACCAGACAATGCGGAAAAAGTGTTAAATGCCTTAAAAAATTTCGGAGCTCCTATTAAAGAACTGACTGTAAATGATCTTTGCGATTCCGAAATGGTTTATCAAATCGGTGTGGAGCCCAATCGTATTGATATCATTATGAGCATTAAGGGGGCCGATTTTGAAACAGCATGGAACAGGAAACAAATCGCCGACTTTGGACAGCAAAAGGCGTTTCTTCTTGATATTGAAGACTTGATTCGGGCCAAACAAGCGGCGGGAAGACCTATTGATTCAACGGATGTAGAGAAACTTCTTGAAGCCCGCAAAAAACAGGGTTGCTAAAACAGTCATCCCCATAAAATCTTATAACTTCTCCAGAATCTCTTTTTTCTTTGCCTGATATTCGTCCTGATTGATCAGACCTTTTTTGCGGAGATTGTCGAGGCGCTGCAGGCGGCCCTCAATAGAACCATCGACTTTCTCCGGCAGAGGTGGTGTCGCGGTAGCTGTTGCCTTTTCTTTGTTATCCATTGCGGTAGATTGCGCCACAGCCGTTGCCAGCGTTTCGGCATTGGGAATGTCCACCAACAATTCATCCGTATTTTTCCCGAATTGCTGGCCCGGCCCCACATCCAAAGCCACATGCATCCCCTCCGCACGATTGATCGCCGCACTCACATCGGACATCTTGTCATAATTTGGGGAAACTCTTGCCATCAGTTTATTAAAATCGAGATGCAGCCGATTTTCTTCTATCCAAGCGCGAACAATGCTCAGCCGATCATCCCGAACCAAAAACTGAAGTTTTCTGTTGAGCACGGAAAAAACAATCACTTCGTTCGCCTGCACATCTGTAAACCCCTTCACCAAATAAGGAACCAAAAAATCGAGGGCATTCTGGTCAAAGACAGCGACCTCCTCAGTCTCTTTTTGAAACATCACTTTGCGATTGAAACGGATAGCGGCCAACATCTCCCTTAATTGCAACTCAGTAAACGTATAGGGATGGTTGAGTTTGAGATCTTTCAGCTCTTTTTCTTTCAGCTCCATTCTCTTGACATAGTTGAATTTCCGGTCGGTAAAAATGTAGGTGGTTTTGGCGGCATGAGCTAAAACAGGAGACAACAGCCAAATGGTCATTAAGATAATCGTTGTCAATTTGCGTTGCATGGCGGCTCCTTTTTAAAGATTTTGGGTAGCCATATCGAGTCTTTTGATTTAAATCAAGCCCCATGCGAGTCATTGCCGGCACGGCCAAAGGGAGGCGTCTTTTCACCCCAAAAACCGATGCCATTCGTCCGGTGTTGGATCAGGTTAAAGAGGCGATTTTTAATATTCTTTTTGATGTTAACGGGATGAAAGTACTAGACCTTTTTGCCGGAACGGGTGCGATGGGAATCGAGGCGTTGAGCCGCGGCGCCCAGTACGCCTATTTTGTCGATGTTTTGAAGGGGGCTGTTCGGCTGATCGGCAAAAATCTGGAGTCTTGCCATTTTGCCGAACAGGGAACGGTTTTGGAAATGACCGCGGCCAAGGCGATCCGCATTTTGTCGGAACAAAAAAAAGAATTCGATCTGATTTTTGTCGATCCCCCTTATGAAAAACATTTCATCAAAAAAACATTGGGGGCATTAGCAACAAGCCCCTTGCTTCATGAAAATACCCTTGTCATCAGCGAGCATCACCCCAAAGAGACCCCCCCCGTGATGGAGGGGCTTTGCTTGACGGATCAGCGCAAATATGGGCAGACAACCATCAGCTTTTTTAAAAAAAGCGGGGGCAAAATATGAAAAAAGCCATTTGTGCAGGGAGTTTCGACCCACCCACATTGGGTCATCTCAATATTATCGAACGGGGGCTGAATATTTTCGACACACTCATTGTGGCTGTGGCGAACAACACCTCGAAACAACCGATTTTGACCGTTGCGGAGCGTATTCTACTTTTGAAAGAGCTTTTGACAAATTACAAAAATATCGAGGTGACCTCTTTTGACGGGCTTCTGGTCGATTTTGCCAAAGAGCGCAAAGTGACCACCCTTTTGCGCGGCATTCGGAACATGGGCGATTACGAATACGAATCGCAAATGGCCTTGGTCAACAAGGCCCTCTATCCCGAATTGGAAACGATTTTCATGATGACCGAAGGCCAATATTCGCACTTGCGTTCCACATTTATAAAAGAAATTTTAATGTCAGGCGGTTCTTGCAAAGGAATGATTCATCCGTTGGTGGAAAAAAAATTGAAAGAGAAACTGAAATGAAGTTTTCGGAACGGATTTTGAAAATAAAACCGTCAGCCACGCTCAAGGCCGCCGCCAAGGCGCGGGAGCTTAAATCCAAGGGGATCAAGGTCATCGACTTCACCGTGGGCGAGCCCGATTTTAACACGCCGGAAACAATCAAGACGGCCTGCAAAAAAGCGCTTGATGAAAACCAGACCCGCTATGCCCCCGTTCCCGGAACGCTCGCGTTGCGACAGGCGATTGCGGGAAACCTCAAGCAACATTGCGACATCGACTATAAAGCGGAAGAGATCATCGTCACCGGAGGCGCCAAACATGCGATCTATGCAACTTTGCAGGTGTTGATTAATTCCGGAGACGAGGTCATCATCCCCGCCCCCTACTGGGTCTCTTTTTATGAGCAGGTTTTATTGGCCGAGGGAAAACCGGTCGTCATTCCAACCGACGATGACACCGGCTTTAAGATGACGCCGACGCAATTTAAAAAAGCGATCACGCCCAAAACAAAACTGCTGATTCTAAACACCCCCTCCAACCCGACAGGGGCCTGCTACAACAGAGAGGAACTGGCGGCCTTCGGGGAAATTTGTGCCGCCAAAAACATTCTGGTTTTGTCGGATGAAATTTATTCGCGGCTGACTTACGACGGCTTTCAGCACACTTCTTTCGTAAAAGCCGCGCCCGCCATGAAAAATAAAACGATTCTCATCAACGGAGCCTCCAAAAGTTACGCCATGACCGGTTGGCGGATGGGATTTGCGGCGGCGCCAAAAGAGATCATCGACAAAATACAGATTTTGCAAAGTCAGGAGATCACCTCGATCCCGACTTTCATCATGCCAGCTTGCATTACTGCCTTCAACAGCTGCGACAAAGAGGTGGAGGCAATGCGAAAAGAATTTGAAAAGAGACGCAATATTGCTTTTGAAGCGTTGAACAAAATATCGGGGATCTCGTGCTGCAAGCCGTCGGGGGCCTTCTATCTTTTTCCGAATGTAAAAAATTTCAAAAAGTCGTCTGAAGAAATTGCCGACCTGCTGCTGGAAGAGGCCCACGTGGCCGTCGTTGCCGGAGAGGCCTTCGGCGCCCCCGGGTATTTAAGAATTTCTTATGCTACCACCGTTGAAAATATCCGGGAGGGTTTGAGACGGATCAAAGAAGCATTGGAGAAATTATGTTAAAGGGTGTGACTCATGCCGGAGCCATGCGGTCTTGTTTGCGCAGAGACTCTTCAACAGACCGGATGGCCTCTAACCGCGCATTCAGTGGAGCACTCCCATAAGATGCATGCAAAGGAACGGCGGCTACAATACCCGTAGCAGAATGTAGATACACTTTGGAACGATTGGTCTGGCGGTCAAACACAAAGCCATATCTTTCCAAAAACGCTTCCAAATCTTCCATAGAGGCCCGATGTGGAGGCAGTTCCAAAGCACTACGATCCCCAAATTCATATCTTTTTGCTGCCAATAATTCATGCAGGGTGTCTGCACGATTTACAAACAAGGCCCGAACCCTCAACAAATTCCTAAAAAACCACTCATTCAAAAAAGTGACCTGATCTGAAAGCTGTGCGGATAAGCTCTCAATAATCTCCTTTTGAGTGGTCAGATCAAAGGGGGCTCCCGGCTTTGCTAAAACCGATTGATACCATTTAATTTCTTTTGACAATATATCCCGAAGTAACCCGCTCATTTCCTCAAAAACCGACGGAAGATCCCTGATTTTTTTCAAACCCTCTTCCTCTGTGGGGGAACTATCAAAGGCCTCGGCAATTTGAAGATCCATTTCGGAGAGTCTTTGCGTCCACCCATTCACCGTATCGTGAAGGGATTCACGGAATATCGGCTGTATGGCCACAATATGCCCTTTGATGGCAGAGGCCAGATAGCCGCAATGTTTTGCCAAAGCATCATAAGTCAATTGACTCTCCTCTCCCAAGGGTCTCCCTAAAATTTCTTCCAGTGTTTCCTGAATTTTTTTTGCCGTGTATCCTCCTTCTTCAAAAATCTTCATCCAATCCGCCTTGGCGGGATCCCATGCAAAAACGGGTTTGGACAAAGGAGCCTTTTTCGGACCCGGTGGCGGCGGCTTGGGTCTGGCAAGGTCTCCCGGATCTCTAACAATCCGGATTTGGGGGTCTCCTGTCCGGGTTGTCTTGACCAGACCATCGGGACCATGCTCAAAAACCACGGTCGACTCCTCTTCAAGAACGGCAGAAATTTCCCCTGGCCCTTCTTCCGATATAACAGCTCGGTAGCGTTGCCCGGTCGACGCCCGCGAGGACTCCAAAATTCTGATTTCCAAAGATTCGCCAAAAATATCCCAAAGAGATTCCCTCGCTTGTTGCGTGATCCCCTTGTCACCGAACAGGGCCAGCACAACTCCTGAAATCTTTTTTTCCATTAATTGTTTTTTTGCCTCACGGATATAGGGCGTCAAAGCCTTCGCCACTGCCGATCGATTGTCAAACGGCTCGGATCGCACCGTGCCGATCAGCACCAGTTTTTCATCCCGCGTCACGGCCTGTCCCGGCTGTTTCAGGGATATTTTGACAATATCCGAATCCGACTCACGGCAAAGGCGGGCCAAAAGCATGAACCGGTTAAACAGATGTCCGAACTCGGTGAAATCTCCGGAGACAGCCAACAACTCATCGACCACGGCAATGGTATCGGACTCTGCCAACCGTTTTTTAAGCGCTAAAAGATTGGTCATCATTTTTTCGATACTCCCTGAAGAGATTTCACGCACATTCCCTGTGGCTGTGAAACAGTCGCGGATTAATTTTGCAAAGCGCTCTCTTCCCAAAAGTTCGGCGAGTTCAAAAGACTTATCCACGCTCCCGTTTTTGAAAGAATACCGGACAATAATCGGCGCCACCGTTTCCAGCGATTTTCCTTTGGCGGCCAGACTCCCAAGTTTAAGAAGTCTGCTGTGCGCCTCTTTGAGATCTCTCCCCCGATAATTGTTCTTTAAGGCCCTTACCATTTCGATCAGCTCGGATTGATGGGAATGGAGATAGGCGTTGCAAATAGCGGCCAGCGCCTGCAAGGCCTCTTCTCTCTCTTTCACAGCGAGACCGACTTCCGACAATGTATTTTCAAAATCTTGGGCTTCATCCTCCCCAATCCTTTTGACAATTGTTTGAGAGTCTCCCGGCTTCTCCTCAACGGGAGGCGGAGAAATCGGAGAGGTTGCCAAGTCTTCTTCGGGAAGAAGTGGAGTTACATCTTCTCTCTCCGGCATTGGAATTGCCGCGGCGGCGCCCGCTGTTTTGGGTTCAAACCGGCGTTCTATTTCCTTGATGGCACCATCCAGATCGTCCTGAATTTTTAAAATACCCTCTGATGTCAATTCTCTTTTCGTAAACCGATTGCAAATTTCGAGAATATTTCTGGCATCCGGATGTCCCGGCGGCAAAAAACCGACCTCGGTGATAGCTGCATTCATGACCACTTTCAAGGTGATCGCTTTGCGCCCCATGCCGGCTTTTGTCAGGCGGTCCATCCCCTGACGAACCATTCTTTCAATCAGGAAAGGCGTTTGGGGGTGACGATCTCCCCTGTTGACTTCGACCCGATCCAGTTCTCCCTCAAGGGGTCTAAAAAGATTCGATTGCCCGGGCAATGTTTTCCCCTCCCGGTCAAAACGGAGTTCTTTCTCGATGATTCCATGTTCCGTCTCCTCCAAACGAAAAATGCTGAAGCCATTGCCCCTCCAAACCAGTAATCGCTCTTCCCGAAATTGAAGGAAAAAATATCTTCTGGCTCGGGGCGTCATCCCCTCATTAGCAAAAACAACGAGCATCAAAGAAGAGCGAACGCCGCTCTTGATAGCCCCACGCGCGCGGGCGAGATTTCCCAAAAGTTTGCCGGGACCGCGTACAATTCTATGTCCTTCCAGACCGATATCGACCTCTTCTTCTTTGACAGGACCCCAGAATAAAACAGTCGTGTTGGAGGGGGTCACCGCCTCTTCCGCAAAATAACCCTCATCAAGAGTCATCGCCGGACGGGAAACAGCCTTGGGAGGCGCTCCCTTTTGGTCAGAGACAACAACCTGTCGCCCATTTCTGCCGAGTTGGAGAGGAAGGGGCAAAAGCTGATCCAAAACCAATCCCGATTGTTTGACGGCCGCTATCAACAACAACATCATGGCCCGCCCAAATTCCGTCGGAGAGGAAAGCAGGGACACAAGTCTTGTCTTGGCCTGTGCCGTGATTCTGTTTTGCTCCAATACTTGGGCATAATGAGTCAGAATAGCTCGTTTCCCTCTGGGCATTTCACGACTTGTCTTTTCTATATTTTCGAGGGCGCTCAAAACTGCTTCAACCGAGGTGGCCTTTGACAAATCGTCGATAGCCTTTTTTTCGGAAGCCCCCAGCTCCCAAGCTGCAACAAATTTTTCAAAAACATCCGGCAGGACTATGGAAGGGGAAGGTTCTGCAACCGGGGGAAAGGTCTCCACGGCACCTGTGACCAGCAAATCTCCCAGCGTATCCGGCGAAACAACCGCTATTCCGGAAAAAACCGCTTCGGAGACCGCTGGAGCCGCCGGAACAGAAGGGGACGGAGACAAAACTGGTTCCCTTTCCGGCTCTGGCTCTGCGGAAGGGGGCGGCATTGTTGGAGAAGCCGCCGGTTCCAAAACTGTCTCCGGTTTTTCTCCTTTTTCCTTGGGAGGACCGCCGCTGACAGCAAGTTTTTCCGCCTCATCTGCCACCACTTTGATTTCGCCCGTCAAAATGGCATTTTCCACAATTGAGGCCGCCTGCGGATCTTTACCGAAAATATCCACAAGTTGGTCAAAAACTTTCTGATAACGGGGTCGATAGGCATCCCAATATTTCGCATTTACAACTTTTTCAAAGGCCTTGTCGAAGCTCTTTTCGCCCGTTTGTTTGGCCAACTCCCGATAAAGTCGATACAATTTTTCCGTTGTATTTAAAAACCTCCCAAAAAATATGGCGCTGTTTTTTCCCTTGCGCATCACTCTGCCTCTGACAACAGCCAGCGCAAAAACTCTCCCATAGGGTGTGTATTTGTCAAAATTAAGATCCCTGAAGAGGGGCTCTTCCATTTCCCCTGTCGCTTCTTCAGCTTCTGATTCCAAACCAGACGCAATACCCGTTGTTTCAAGAGGGACTGCTGTTTCCAAACGGGACATCCACTCAGCAGAGGGTTCTTTTCTCGATATCCCCATGAAATAATCCAAAAGAGTTGCGATCATGGAACCATCCATTCTCAACTCCGGATGTTCCTTGGCAAAGGATTCGCTGACGGAAGAAACCGTTGAAAGATCGGTCGTGGTCACACAGGAAAGCAACTGGAATAACCCCTCCTCGCCCAACAGGCTCTGATAACTTGGCGATTCTATTCCTTCGAGATGTTCCAATCCGCTTTTAACGCCGCATGTTTCTCGGTAAGAAACAGCCAAACGGAATGCGGTTTGCAGCCATGCAGGCGATGTCTCTTCAACGCCCAAAATATATTCCAGACGTTTTGCAAGAACCCCGGGTGTTTTTCCCCATTCCTCGATCTGCTCTCTCAAAAATTGAACCGCCTTTTGACTCCATTCTTTTTGTGACATCACTTCCAATGAAGCAGCGGGGAGAGTGGGTTCCTCGCGGGCCGGTTTGTCCCCCAAAGAAGGGAGGGAAACAGGGTGTGATAATGTTGTTGCGACGGTTTCGATGCGTGAATAAGCCTCTTCAATATCCAATTCTTTGCCTGCCAGAAGAGTTCGTTCCAATTTCTGGACGACCGACAGAAGGCTTTTTTGCAAAACCCTCTCCTGCGGATTTCCTTTTGCCGCCCGCCACAGCTCCACAGTCACATGAGCCAATATCGGTTCGATGTCTTTCTTTGCCGGATCGCCCGAATCAAAAAGGAGGATGACGGCAGAACCGAAATCGTTGGGGAGATCTCTCGGCCAATCATTCGGAAGGGCCCAAAGCGGTTTTCCCACCGAACAGCCAACCGTACCCAAAAGACGGCGGACATCCCAAACATCGATGGAAGGGAGTTCAAAAAGCCTTCGCAAACTTTTGGTAAAATTTTGTTTGATACGCGCGGCATCGCCGTTGCCTACGGCCTCCGCCAAAAGATAAAGGGTCCGGCACCATTTGACGAAATCGTAAGGCCAATGGATATCGGAATCTTCGAGTCTTCTTTGAACCAGCTGGATCCGATCTTCCGCCATCGCCTCCACTTTTTCTTCACTCTCCGGATGGTAATCAAAAGGAAGTTGAGAAGGAAGTGGGGACGGTGTCTCTGCAGGTCTCTCGACAAAAACCGGGGCCCCTTCAAAAAATTGCTGTATTGCCCGATCGGCCAGGTGCCCCGCGACTTCCGATGCCATACCGGCGATTTCGATATCCCCTTTGTCGGCCAAAGAACCCAAGAAGAGAGTCAGTCCTCCAACCACTGTCCTTAAAAAGGTTTTGTCTTCGGCGGAGGCCTTGAGTGTAAATTCCCTCGATCCCAAAAGGGCCTTCAAATCTTCGTAAACCCCAAGCAAGAGTATTTGGTTATGCCGTCTGCTGTCAGAAGGCTGAAAAAGGGAGTGGCGCAACCTTCGCCATTCTGCATGCGGCATCGCCCTTAATGTTTCCGCTATTTTATTTTGATCGGCCCCTTTAAGAGAGGCAAACAACGGTGAAGACTCCAAAAAAGAAAGGTCTGCCCGCACATCAACCTCGTTTGCTTGCAACAAGAGGTCTGCCGCCATCTGCGGGTTTGGAGAGACAAGAAAGGAAAATGTTTGAAAACTCCTTATCATTTAATAAGACCTCCGACGGCGTCGAGTTCCACTTTTGAAAAATAATCACGCATCATCGCCAGCAATTGTCTGGCAAATTGGGGCTGCACATTGGCTGGTTTGGCCACCGCAAAACGGCGAATGACATCAACATGAAAAGGGAGCCCGCGCGCCGGAAGGACGCCGTAATGATAATAGGCAATCCATTGGCGGACCATCCACTGCACCTGCAATTCCCACCCGCTCCCATTTTTTGGAGGCTGCCATTTCCAAAGACGGACAAAATCGTCGCCGATCCGGCGGCACATCGCATCGAGTTTATCCCGTTTCCCAAAACTGGCGCCGACAAGCCACGGCTCAAAAATATCGCGGCGGACTTTGCCCGTATGCCATTTGGTATCGGTTAATCGCGATTTTCCCTGAACGATTTTTACCAAGGCCGGATCTTCCAAGATTTTTTTGTTGCCGCTGATAATCTGAAGGGCCACATAACGTCTCAACCAATACAACATATAAATATCCCAGCTGGCCTGTGGGAGCGGCACCCCCAAAGACCATCCTTGAGATTCAAAAATAGCGTGGATGAAAAGCTCCTGAACCAGAAGACCGAACCTTCTCTCCACATTGGCGGCCTGCCCAATCATGAATTGCACCTGTGCCGATGAGAACTGTCCCAATGCCTTTGGTACAAAATCGCCCCGATCGAGTTTTCTCCGCTGTTCTGGTGAAATTTTTAAGAAGGCTTCAACAGCCATCTCCGTTTCTCCGGCTCTTGCACAGGCGGCGATGTAGCGCAAGGCATAGGCAAGCCTGCGTCCCGCTGTAGAAGAGGCTTCGGGGCTTTTCGGTGGATGCATCGGGTTTTTAACCGTTCCAAATTCTTCCCAACGAATTTCCGGCGGAGGACCGATCGACGCGCGCACGGCGGGTCTGGCAATGGGCAACCTTCGGAGACTCCCCGCCGTATCCACCGATGAAATAGCGGCCAATGCCTCTGCAACGGAACCTTCCCCTAAATCGAGCGTATTTCTTACACCTTCAAGCCGGTGGTAGAGGCGCGATTGCAAAAATTGCGAGCGACCCCATCTCCCACTTTTTAAATCTCCTGCCGCCTGTAAAACACTTTCCTTCAGCGCCGGATCGACGAACTGGCCGGCCGGCTCCGACAACTCTTCCAAAGTGGTTGCAATTTGCACTTCATCGGACAAAACAGACTGTGTTGCCAATTGTCCCAGCAGATCCAAAAGATAAGTTTGTGGGGTCATCACGCCAAGGGCCATAATCAGGGTCCCTCCACATCTTTCAGGAGACGGCCATAAACCACCTGCATATCGGCACGGTCGGAATGAAAAAGGGCCATAATTTTAGTAATCGTGGCGGCGTCTGCCCCCCAGTTTTTCAGATAATGCCGCAGTTTCGATTCCTTGGGGAATTTTATCCCTCTCAACAAACGATCGATCTCATCGGCGCTGGCACCCGCTTCATAGGCCAAAATTTCCGGATCGTAATCCCTGCCAAAATTAACTTGGACAAATTGCATGAGGGCTTTCACAGTTCTTTCTCCCACACGGACCACATGGAGCTTGCTCCCCCCCCTTGCATCGAGCTGTGCCGGATCGGGTGTTGTCCAAACCCAGCCACCATCCCCATCCCTCCCTATCTTGATGACGGGATTCTCCGGTTTGAATTCATCGCCAAAGATCCTTGCCAAATCCTGCACCGACAAATCTAACCGGTGCGCTTCCAGATTCGCTGTAACCGTCACATAAACCGATTCGGGCTTTAAGGTGTGATCATGGGGTTGTGTCGGATCGGGAGGTCTTAAAATCCTTCCAACCCTCTGCACCACCCTCCTTCTGGAACGGGTTGGGGCGTTGTCCACGGCAAGCGAGGCCATCGGTTCATCAAAGCCGCGATCGAGCATCCCGATACTCCAGAGAAAATCAATTTGGCCCGCATTGAAAGCCCGCATGGTGGCGTCTCTGTTGCCAAACAGGTTGGGCCATTTTTCCGGCGGGGAACCGGCCGGAATTTTTTTGTCCTTCTCATCTTGTTCCATTCTTTGCCAAACACCGGTCGCCACCAAAGGATTCCCCTTAACGCGGCGGACATCGACTTTTAAAATAGTATAGAGGGCTTGAATAAGGTCATGAACGCCCTCCTTCTTGTCGGCGTTCAAGGAGCTTTGAGCCTTCTCCCACATCGGTTTAATAATTGTCCACTCCCTGCGATACAAAAACCGTTCCATCTCTTTTCCAAAATCGTCCAAATGTTGTCTGCCGCCCAAAATGCGGAGGATGACCTCCACAGACATCCGGCCGGTGGAGAGCCCTTGGTAGATTCTGAAGATTTTTTCAACCAGTTCAAAGAGCTCCCTTTGCCAGCGGATATGTTTTTCAAGGGCCGCGGAATCCAAGACATACCCGATACCGCGGCGAACCGCTTTTCCCTGACCGCTCAATCCGATTTTCATGAGCATACGGTCCAATGCGGTTCGAACGCTGGTTTTGACCGCATAGTCGCTTCCGGCGGCGCTGCTCACCTTGGCCGTATCGACCACAATTTTACCCTCTCGGGTCACGTGGGTAAATTCCCGAAAGCGATGTTCTTCCCCTTCGGGGACCTCCATCTCCACCAACTCCCCTATGACGGGAACCAATGTTTTGCTACGCAACCCTTCTGCCATCGGTTTGTGATAGAAACAGTTGCCCGGCCCCCAGACTGTTGAAAGATAAATGCCGTCGGGGCGATCAAACGTAGCGGAACCACCCAACATGCGATGCGGTGTTTTGGAATTGTAAGCACCTTGATCATTAAAAAGGCCAAAGTCCTGCAATATACGAAACCATGTTGGGGTCCTCGCCCCATCTTCCCGATGCCCCTTGAAGACAACCATATCGGCCTCATCCAAAACAAAAAGGATACGGCGTTTGCCGGCCCAATCCTTCAAAAGATCGCTGGTTCCTTCCTGGGCCAATTGTTGATAGGTCCCTGCCACAAAAGTAACCCCCTCCAAATCCGTTAAGGCAATCCCCCCCTCGAGATAGGCGACCTCTTCATCGGGAAAAATATCTTTTATGGTATTGGCCAGTTTTTCCGACGGTTCTTTTTGATGGCACCCCATCACAACAACGCAGTCTTTAAATACTTCCGGCAGGCTTTGTCTCAATGCCTGTATGATAAAGCCGTAAGTCGGCGATTTCCCCTCCCCGGTGTCGAGACGAAACACACCTCTGTTCTCTTCTGCAAAATGCCGGAGGGCATTTTGAATCACCCTTCTTTGCTCCGGCCTCGGCCGAAAATGACGCCCGGTTATCTGGAGCAGATAGGGACTCAGTTCTCCTAAAACGCCGCCTCCTTTTTTTGTGCCGATGGGGGCCGCAATGGCGGCCAATGCTTTTGCAGGGTCTACTCCCTTTTCGAAACGATCCCGATGGGATGCAACAATTTTAACAAGTTTCTCCAAATCTTTTTTTGAAACAGCCGAGCGGCCGCCGGCAAGGCGTTGAATAAGGGGGCGGATGGTACCCGCCGGATCGATAGGTTCGATCTCCCGATCGAGAAGACCCAAGGCCGTTTGCAATTCCGGCTGTTGGCCCGCCGTATGGGCCGCCCGAAGAGCCTCTATGGCATTATTGATCCCCAAAACGGTTATGGAAATATCGATGGGCATAAATGTTACTCCTTATTTGTAATCTATGATCTCTATTGTCTGTTCCCCTTGACTGCCTGTGATTTTAAAGAGGACCTTTCCTTTTGTGGGGGAAAAAACGCTTGCTTCCCAGACACCCTCCTGCTGTGGAAGAGCTCTGACTCCCCGCATTTGGCTTAATTTTGTCCCTCTTTCCAAGGCCTCTTTTATTCTCATGAGAAGATTATCCAACGGCTGTTTCATCTCGGGTTGTAATCTTTGGAGAGCCAATTCGGCCTCTCTTGTTCTTTGAAGAAGATATCCTGTTGGCGAAGCGGCGACCCGTAACGGAGGTGATTTCGGAGCTGGAGGTGGAGTGGTGGAAATCCTTGCGGGAACAGAAGCAGCGGGGGTAGGAGAAGCAGGTTCGACAGAAATGACAACACGCGTCCCCGGCAACGGAGATTCCGGAACTATAGTCACCTTTTTCGGAAAAATTGCAGGGCTTGGGGTGCGGCCAAAAAACCGCATCAGGGGAGGATAAAAAATACGCGTTGCGACCAGCCCTGAAGCGGAAGAACTGAAAGCGATGCCACCATTAACGGCACCCCACTTCACACGCTCTTTGACAGAGATGGGATAAGAAGACGGTTCTCCGCCTGCTTCAAGGGCAGTGACTCCGCCATATACGGCGGCACCTATCCACGGACCGGCCTGAAAGCTCAACCCCTTGGCCAAGGAAAATGGGGCATGGTAGGCGATTTTTGTTCCTGCATCACCAAAAGTATAATCGGGATGCCATGAGGCTTTTGTCAGTTCTTCTCCTGAAGAATCCGAAAAATCGAAAAGGGCCATCACGGCCGGCACAGCGGCGGGAGAACCGACCACCACCGCAAAAATACCGCTACCAATCGCCAGAAGACTCCGCACCACGCGGTTATAAACAAGAGAAACGCTTTCCCAAAGGACAACATTTTTCATGGCGGCCTGTCCTAAAACCTTATAATTGACTGCCATCCCCCCCATTTTATCAAACTTATCGAATGAATCTTGGAGATCGCTCCATTGGTTATTAGAAATATATTCTTCTAAGACAGCAATATTTTTTTCGACTTCGCCTTTCCAGACATCGGAGAAATATTTGGCTACTTCCGGCCTCTTGGAGAAGTCTTCATAAAGGACCATACGGCGTTTTAATTTTTCCTTGAGTTCCGGTGTCGGTTCCGCCTTTTTCTTCATCAATGCGGCAATGGTGCCAAATTCGGGGATCGCCTCGATGGTTTCACGGGAGAGATGGTTTTCAACCCAGTGTTGACGATATGTCTCGGACGCCGTCGAGAATATGTTCATCAGATAACTATAGGCCTCATTTCCGATCAGATAATTGTAAGGCATGTAGGTGTTCACAAAT
>JAHFSU010000045.1 GCA_023265595.1 Deltaproteobacteria bacterium | reverse complement strand
ACAGCGTCGGTGTTCGGAGCAAAACAGAGATTAAAACAACGCAGAAGAGATAAAAAAAGATCCTTTTTTTTGACATAGATGATTTTTAGAACCTATCTCATAAATCTGACGAAAGCGAAATTTTGATTTTTCGAGCGAGACGAGAAGGATGAGCAAAAAGCCCGGAGGCGTAGCCATAGCTACGTTGAGGACTTTTTGCGAAATCCGACGAAGTCGCAGCCGAAAAAGCAAAATTGCAGCCGGAACGATTTATGAGATAGGTTCTAGCCCTTTTCGTCCGGATTGAAAATGGAAAAATCGACCCGCATCCATTTTTGAAGACGATATTGGCAGGCGGTCTTCAAAACATTCAGGCCATAAATAACACTTCTTGTGAAATTGATACTCGAGGCCTCAGGGAAATATTTGGTCGGACAGGAAATTTCGCCGATCTGAAACCCAAAATAATGGGCCTGCACCAAAACCTGATTATCGAAAATAAAATCGTCCGAATTTTTGTGGAGCGGAAGTGTCTCCAGCACGTTGCGGGTATAGGCCCGATAGCCGCTATGATACTCTGACAATTTTTGGGAAATTAAAAGATTTTCGAAAAAGGTCAAAAACCGGTTGGAAATATATTTGTAAAGGGGCATCCCCCCTTTGAGGGCGCCGCAACCCAAAATGCGCGAGGCCAAAACGAGATCGTAATGGCCCGAGGCGATCATCGAGGCCATCGCCGGAATCAATTTGGGGGAATATTGGTAATCGGGATGGAGCATGATCACGATATCGGCACCCCGCTCTAATGCCAGCCGATAACAGCTTTTCTGGTTGCCGCCATAGCCCAAATTTTTGTCGTGCTTGTAAACGAAGAGGCCCAATTTTTTGGCAACGACCACCGTTTCATCGCGGCTGCAATCATCGACCAAAATGATATCGTCGACAAGATCCCGTGAAATCTCGCGAGTCGTTTGTTCCAATGTCTTTTCGGCATTGTAAGCCGGCATCACCACAACCACTTTTTTTCCCAAAAGCATAGGGCCCTATAAAAAGGAATGGACAGAATTGCAACAATTACCTATTGCGCAAAGGGTCATGACAAACAGGGAAAAAATACTCGTAACAGGTCTTTTTTTGTTTTTTGCCCTCCTCCTTTTTTACAATTTGGGTCATTGGACTTTCTGGCAGGATGAAGCCGAAACGGCATTGCTCGCCAAATCCATTCTGCATTCCGGCCTTCCTTACAGTGTGGTTGATGGAAAATGGATCACACAGTTTCATGGCCTCGAATCAAGAGCCGACACGTTATGGACATTTACACCATGGCTCCCTTTTTATCTCACTGCTTTGAGTTTCAAACTCTTTGGTTTTTCAGAATGGGCCGGGCGTCTCCCTTTTGCCCTCGCCGGTTTTTTCTCGGCCATTTTTCTTTTTTTGGCAGTCCGGCAATTCCAAAATAAAATGTGGGGGTGGCTCACCCTCTTTTTTTACGTCACCAACGTCACCGTAATCCTCTATTTCCGTCAGTGTAAATATTATCCCCTTTATCTTTTTGGCTTTAGTCTCGCGATCTACGGATTTTTGAAGTTGCAAAACAGCCAAAAAGGTTTTTGGCCAATACTCATTGGATTTTTGATCTGTTTTCATTGCAACTACCTTTCCGCAACGCTGGCCCTCATCCCATTTGGATTCTTTGTCCCGCGCCGTCTCTTCATCCGGCTTTTGATCGGTATGGCTATTTTTTTCGGCCCCTTTTTGTTTCTCTCCCCCTTTGAAAATCGCGCATCGGTTGTGGGGGAATGGCCCACGATCGCTTTGTATTTCAAAAAATTGGGAACGGAACTCTACTATTGGAACAGCCAGATTTTCCCTCTTTTGCTCGGTTTTTTCTTTTTGTGGAAACGACCCCCGTTTTTCAAATGGATGGGGACCACGATCCTTTCCTCTCTCCTTTTGTTGCCTCTTTTGAGCTCCGATGTCCTCCGCTACAATCTTCATCTGATTCCCCTTTTCGCAATGTTGCTCGGCTTCCTCGTGGTCACCTTTTGGGAACAGAAAAAAATTGTTGGGATGCTTCTTTGTCTCCTGATTTTGGCAAAACAGGATTGGATTCCGATGAAAAATTATTATTTTTCAGAAAGGAAAGATCCCAACCGAATTCTCCCTCTCCTTTTACAGACACGCATCAAACCGGGCGAATATGTCTATCTGAATCATCATCAACTTCCATGGGAATGGTATTCCGATATGCCGCTTGCCTATTTGGGAGAGCCTGCAAAAACGCCCTCCAAAAACCCGCCGCTCCAACCGGAATGGACCGACATCCGCAAAATCGACTGGTGGATCGGGCCGACATGGGTGAAATCGGGAAGGGGTCCTTATCTGTCGGAGGAAAAAATAATCGGAATCTGGAAAAAAGAGGGATCGGATTATGAAGTGACCGACTCCGGCGTCCCCGTGCAAAACTGGGATCTCAATTCTCCGATTCGCTTCGGACAATTTCTATCCAAATTTTCAAAACAACAGGAAGCGCCGGAATCGATCAAACTTGTCCATCGAATTTCAAAAACGCACTGAAATGATTATTTTTTACAGCAATTCAGCGCCAGCAAGGCAACCACTACCACCACGAGCCACGAAGCCCCTGATGTAGTACTCAGCACTTGCCGATAAATCTCGAGGAGTTGGTTGATCCAACCTAATTTTCCGGTCACGAGATCGAAAACGACCCCGATCAGAAAAATCGGTTTTGCCAAACTCCAGACCTTCTGTGCCGCATCAAAGAGGAGATCGTACAAACTTCCGATCAGGTCCTTGATGGGCGCTAACAATTTTTCCATAGTCCTCCCCCTTTCGCCAATGATTTTAAGGTTTTAGGCAAAATAGCTCAAGGACAACTTTTAATGCAATGTGTCAGATTTTAGAGGTCTGAAAGACCGCAAAGGCACAACCGATAAGGGCTGCTTCCCCTTTTAAAGAGGTCTTCTGCAACACAATTTTTTTGGCCAAACGAGGATACGCCCCTTTCAAAATTGTCTTTTTTGCGCTCTCGATAAAATGGGGCCAACCCAAAGAGACCCCGCCCGCCAACACAAAATGTTCGACACCGGTTATATTGGCCAAATTAGAAATACCCAATCCCAAATAATGGCCGAACTTTTCCCAAAATTTTTTGGCCTCGGAGTCCCCTTCATCGGCCGCCTTTGAAAAACCCTCGGCTGTCTTTCCGACGGGCACAGCGCCGGCCGAGGCGTAACACTCCCAACACCCTTTGTTGCCGCAGACACATTCTTTTCCATCTGCCTCAATCACCATATGGCCTACCTCTCCGGCAAAACCCTCCTCGCCTCGCCACAGTTTTCCATCCAAAACAAGTCCCCCGCCGATTCCGGTCCCCAAGGTCAGCATGATAAAAGTCGGGAGATTTTTTGCGATCCCTTTCCAATGTTCCCCGAGCGCCGCCATATTCGCATCGTTATCGAAAACAACGTTGCAAGAAAACCCCTCCTTCATAATCTGTATGACCGGAACATCATGCCAATGGGGATAATGTGGGAGCTCATGAATAACTCCTTCCTTTTGATTACAAATGCCGGGAAGCCCCAAACCGATCCCCGCTAAATCCTTTCGATGCGCACCGGCTACCAATCGGATTTTTTCGGAGAGCGTTTTGAAAAAAATGTCGGCGGTTCGTTCCGTTCCGACAACGAGCATCTCTTTGTTCAGAATATTTCCTTCCGGATCGAGCCGCGCAACCCGAAGATGGGTTCCGCCCGCATCGATACCAATTGCGTATCGCATTGTTTCCCTGCCTAACATATGATAAGGGGGCGTCAAGTATGCCGCAATTTTTGATAGACCCCTCGCAAATCAAGGACAGCACCGCCATCATCACCGGCGAAGAGGCCAAACACTTGGTCAAAGTGTTGCGCCACAAAGTGGGCGATCTCATTCATTTGACCGACGGGAAATATAGATATGATGCAGCCATTGAGTCAATTAGGGGCAAAGAAGTATTGTTCAAACTTTTGGAAAAACATCTTTTAAGTCCGGCGGCCCCCTCCCCTATTTTAGGAATGGCGCTTCTCAAACACGATCATCTCGAACGGGTGATCCAAAAAGGGGTTGAGTTGGGTGTCGCCCATTTTTTTCTCTTCACCTCTGAACGAACTATTCCGCATTATGATGAAGCAACAACTCCCAAAAAAATGGGGCGTTTTGAAAAAATTGGCAAAGAGGCCGCAAAACAATCGGGGATGATCACTATTCCGAAAATACATCCTCCGCTGCCATGGGAACAATTTGTCAAAAAATTCAGAGAATTTTCAGGCGTCCTTTTGGCGTGGGAAGAGGAAAAGGAGAGCCAATTTCACGCCGTGTTTCAAACCCTCGACCCTTCCAAACTTTTGTTGATCATCGGTCCCGAGGGGGGATTCACGCCCGAAGAGGTCCGCAGCGCCGGAAAAGAGGGGGCGAAAATTGTGAGTCTCGGCAGACAAATTTTGCGATCCGAAACAGCCGCCATCACCCTGTTGGCTTTAAGCCAATACGAACTGGGAAATATATGAAAATCTATGCCCATCGCGGCGCCTCATTAGAAGCAAAGGAAAATTCACTGGAGGCCTTTCAAAAGGCGCTGGAGATCGGCGTGGATGGAATTGAAATCGATTGCCTTCTCACGAAGGACAAAATTCCTGTGGTGACTCATTATGACGATCTGTCAATTTTAAAATTGGGGAAGGGTCTGGTCTCTAAAAAAAACTGGGAGGAGATAAAAGATCTCGGCATCCCTTCCTTGGCCCAAGTGCTCGAGTTGGTACGCCCCACAAAAGCCGATGCGGTGCTCGATATCAAGCAACAGCCGTTGATGTTTCTCTCTTCTCTCACCATTGCCGGTTTGACACAAGAAATATTGCCGGCACAACGAATTATTCTTTCCTCATTCTACACGCGGCACCTACTCACCCTTCGGGCCCGCTTCCGCGAGATGAAACGGGCGATTATTTTATACCATCCAGTTTTTAGGCTTGTTCCTCCGCTCATTTTTGATAAATTCTACGGCGTTTCGGTCATCCACCCATTTTTGAAATGGACAACAACGGTGCTTGTTCAAAAATGGAAGCAAAAGGGATTTGAAGTCAATGTGTGGCTTGCCAATAGCCCGGAAGAATGGGAGCACTGCCAAAAGATGGGGGTCGATGGGTTTTTTACCGATGACCCGAGACAGGCAAAATTATGGCTGATGAAAAAAAATTAGACGACGAAGCAACGGAGATGGCGACCCCCCACGGCTTGGAGGGAGTCGATGATCTTTTTGAGGACGAACCGACTCCCGTTCCACAAAAAATCGATCTCCCGGAAGAGGAAGACCCGTGGGAAACAGAGCCGGAAGAGGAGAGACCGATTCCACAAACCGGCGGGGTCTTGGCTTCACTACGCGACCGGTTTGCCGCCGGTGTTTTGGATCTGTTAATGCTCGGTTATCTCTATTTCGGTTTTCTATTGGGCTACAACTTTATTGTCTGGCGACAATTACTCCGCCCTATTCCGACAAGCGGGAGTCATTTGTATATCTTCCACGGTCTTTTTTTATTGATCGCCTTTCTCTATTTTTTCATCAGCGAAGGGGTTTTCTTTACAAGTTTCGGAAAATTTTTTGCGCGTCTTAGCGTCCGCAAAAAAAATGGGGAAGGGGCCTCTCTTTGGCAAGTGGCCCTCCGCACTATTTTGCGGCCCATTGATTATTTTTTGGCAGCGGCCCCGCTATGGATGCTCCTCGAAAAATGGCCGCAAAAGCAACGGTTGGGAGACATCGTTGCCGGAACCGTCGTCACCAAACATCTCTCCCGAGCACCCACAACCATCAACACTTCCGGCAAAACAGCATCGGCAACGGTTCGATTATTGAGCGGCATTATCGATTTGAGTTTGAGCCTCGGATTTATCGGCGGCTTCGCCCTTTTCATCGATTACAAACGCCCTGTTTTCAGTTTCCTGCTCGTCTGTCTCCTCCCCCTCATTTACCTCGCTTGGCATCTGGCTTGGGAGGGGGTTTTCAAAACAACGACAGGTCTCTGGATTTTTGGCTGTCAGATTTTGAAAGAAGATGGGAGCCGAATCAGTTTCACCGAGGCGATGATCCGTGCCTTGTTTCGTCTGGTCGATACCAACCCATTCGGATGGATGATTCTTTTTCTTTCCCGTCTCAATCAACGCCCATCGGATAGCGCCGCGGGGACCGTGGTGATTCATTCAAAACGGACATGGAAAGTGTTGATCGGTATCGGGATCTCATTGGCATTGATTGCGGCCATCTGGTTTGCGGGACTCGTGAATCCGAGAAGCTATCTGACCCCGTTTTTCAAAGCCGATTTTCTGACGAAAGTTTTTGCGGTTCGCATCGGGGGAGGCGTTGCGCTGCCGGCCTCCCAAGGACTTTTTATCAAACGCTTCAATTATCTTTCTCCCGACCGAAAAACACCGAGGGGCTCCGCCGAATTCAAGCCGGGCGAGACGATCTACTTTTCTTTCGATATCACCGGCTTTGCGGTTCGGGATAATGAGGGATGGATTCAGGAAGATTTGAGCGTTCGCTATCCCGATAACGCCGTCGGTTTTAAACAGGAAAATATCGTCGATTTCCACCAGCTTTTGAAAAATCCCGAGGTGCCGCTCGAAATCATGAATACGCTGGCCCTCCCCTCGAATGCGCAAGCCGGACATTACACACTGGTACTCGTCCTCCACGACCGCTTCGCCAACCGCCATCTTACGGAGCAGAGAACTTTTCTGGTAACACCTTAAGCCTTTAAAAGCTTTTCCAAATCCTTCAACAATTCCGGCATCTCAAGAACTTTGGAAAATTCCCTAACCCATTTGCGGATGCGTTTTATATCTATTTTTGAATTCACCGACAGAAGTGTCTCAATATCTGCCAAATCCTGTGGTCGATGGGCCACAGCCTTCATAATGACCAAATCTTCCGGTGTTGGCAATCGAATGGATAATCCCGTTTCATGAATCACCCTGCTCCTTTCAAAACTTTCCTCCTCAAACGGAAGTACCCCCAAGGAAATATCAATTTCTACTCCTGTCGTTTTATGCTTCAAAAGAAGGACCCGATTCCGTCTTGCAAAAGAATGGGGATCTGAAATACGCGGAACAAAACCAAAACGTTTTCCGGACTTCAAAAAATACTCCAACTGATCCAAACCCACCAGTGCCAATACATCAATATCCTTTGTCAAACGGGGACGTCCCAAGAAGGCCAAAGCTACTCCTCCGATAACCAACCCGCGAATTTTGGAAGAATCAAACCATGCAAATAAATGTTTCAAAGTGGTTTGAAATGATCGAGATAGAGCTGGTAATTTAGTCATGTCGGACTTGCTTGCGCAATTTCGCCCAGTGGTTTGACACAGAACCGTATTTTACTCTTTTTGTGCGGGAGGGGAAAAAAGACCACGCATCCAACAACATTAGAAAATCTTTAAACCTTTCTGAAAAAGAAGTGCGTTGCCATTCTTTAACCAACACATGATGTACTTCCCTCCACCGTTTTAAATAAGCCCTCCCCTGCAATCGAGTCATTTTTCTCATGAAAGCACTATAGAATAAACAAGCCGCCATTTAAAGCTATAATTAAGGAAGCCGCCGAAAACCGCGGTTTTTCAGCGGCGCATCAGACTGTCGTGGCCGCTGCGACCTGCCCTCCCCGGCAGGTCGGTCGGCCTTGACTCCTTAAACCTTCTCAACACCTCATCAAACCCGTGATCGCGGATGATTTTGTTGAACTGACCCTGATAATTTCCAACGAGGCTTGCGTTGGAGACCCAGACATCGACTGCAATATCATTTCAGCGACCGCCTTTCCGGCTATGCCGAAGCCAAAGTCAGGGCTGGCCTCATGGGCATCTCCGGAAACCGACATGGAGTCGCGATGGGTTTTTGGTTGCCGGTGGGAGGGGTGTATCGGTTTTAAGACCTATCCAATTCGGATTATTCCTTTTTTAGGAAAGATACAAAAATCAAATTGTTCCAAAAAATTCATTCCCAACAAACCGTCAATGTGTTGAAGCCCCAAAGGATGGCAAGCAACCTCAAAATTTTCGATTCTTTTTCCAAAACATTCGATAACTGGAAGATGAATACGAAACCCTTTCTCCTTGCCAATGGGGGATTGAACCGTTGAAAGACCCGTTTTATCTTGCTGTGAAAATCCAAGGGCACGAACCGTGATGGGCTGTAAAATAGTCAGGCTGGCACCGGTATCGAGAATCAATTCCGCACCATAATCGCCATATTTTCCACGAAATAAAGCTGGAATGACGATCAATTTTTTATCTAATTTGTACGGGAAATCTGCCATAAAAGAGGAAGCTCGGATTCTTGAATCAGTTCCCCGGTGTAACGGACAGCCACTTTGCCATAATTTTGCATTGCCTTAACGATATCATCGTGTACTCCCTCTCTATCGGGACCATGGGCAACCACGGTACCATCTACTTCCACAGGCCCCACATTTTGATAATCGACCACGGCCACCCACTCATTCGGATAGTTTTCGCAAATTTGATGCCACTTCATTGTTTGTTCCATGAAGAGAGTAAAACATAAAAAAGGAGGGATACCAAGAGAGAAAAGTTACCCCTCACTTGACCTACGGCCACGCTCTCCCTCAAACCAAAATGGTGCCCCTCCAGAGGCGGGCAAGCGCTACTTTCTGCTCAAGCAACTTCGCCCCCTCTTTCAGCCGATAATACTTAATGGAGGCAGAGGTGTTTTTACGGTCTTGGTTTTAGGCCTTAAAACACTTATAATGCGGCAATGACCCAAAAGGTTCAAAAAAACACGATCTTGGCGGCCCATTTTCACCATGCGGCCCGGCAACCCAAAGAAACCAAAAAAACGGGGCGTTCTTTCACGGAAGAGCTTAAAAATGAGGGGCAACACTCCCCCGGCGGCCTCCCCCATTTTCCGCATCATCGCGCCAAACCGCAAAATATCACCATGGGACAGGCTCAAAAATTGGCCCGATACGCGCCGGTCATTCAAGATTGTGCGCGCCGACACAATGTGCCGGTCGAGCTGATTTGCGGCGTGATTTTGCAAGAGTCGGGGGGCAATCCAAGGTCTGTCTCCTCGGCGGGCGCTAAAGGTCTGATGCAACTGATGCCCGAAACAGCCAAACGTTTCGGCGTGACCAACAGTTTCAATCCGATACAAAACATTGAAGGAGGAACTCGATATCTCCGTTTTCTGCTCGATCGCTTCAACGGCAATGTGGAATTGACACTGGCCGGTTACAACGCCGGAGAAAAAAATGTCGAAAAATATGGGATGCAGATTCCCCCTTTTCGTGAAACACAAAATTATGTCCCTTCCGTTTTGGGCTATGCGCTGGCCATGATCCAAATTTTAAGTCGAAAAGAACCAACTCCCCCCTTGCCAATCGGCACAAAATTAGCTTAAAACCCGCCGAATGATTTACCTCGATAACAACGCCACCACGCGTGTTCTCCCCGAAGTGTTAGAAGTCATGCTCCCTTTTTATACCGAATTTTGGGGAAATCCGTCGAGTCTTCATCCATTTGGTGCGCGCATTGCCCCGCACATCGACAAAGCCCGCGAAAAGGTAGCGGGACTGATCGGCGCCCAAAGAGGAAGCGAAATTACATTTACAAGCGGGGGGACCGAGAGCAACCATCTCGCCCTCCGCGGTGTGTTGGCGGCGCATCCTGAAAAACGCCACATCGTGACCACGGCAGTGGAACATTCCTCTATTTTAATGCTCTGCGACCCGCTTCAAAAAGAGGGATATGAAATTACTTTTTTAAATGTCGATGAAAACGGAAATGTGGATTTGGAAGAGGTTAAAAAATCGATCCGACCGGAAACCGCTTTGGTATCGATCCTGTGGGCCAACAATGAAACCGGCGTGATTTTTCCGATCGATGCCATTTCCAAAATTTGTGCCGAGAAAAAAGTCCCGTTTCATACCGATGCGATACAAGCCGTCGGAAAAATTCCGATCGATTTAAAAAAAACGGAGGTCGATCTCCTCTCCATTTCAGGACATAAATTCCACGCCCCCAAAGGTATCGGCGCTCTGTACATTCGCCGCGGCACAAAATGGATGCCGCAAACTTTCGGCGGCCATCAGGAAAGGGGCCGAAGGGCCGGCACCGAAAATGTGACCGGCATCATCGGTTTGGGCAAGGCGGCGGAGTTGGCTTATTTGCGTCTGGAAGACAAGTCATGGGAAAAAATCGGGGCATTACGAAATCACTTGGAACAAAAATTGTCAGCCCTATCCTTAAATTTTTTGATCAACGGAAAAAATTCCAAACGCCTCCCCAACACCAGTTCTTTATCTTTCGCAGGGCAAAACGGGGAGACAATGTGCCTGCTGCTCGGTGAAGCCGACATCGCCGCCTCCACCGGTTCGGCCTGTTCCGCCGGTTCTTTGGAACCCTCCCATGTTTTAAAGGCGATGCAAGCCAATTCGAAACAGGCCCGCGGCACCATCCGCATTTCCCTCAGTGCCGACACAACTGTCGCAGAGATAAACTCTGCGACAGAGTGCATTGAAAAAATAATTCGACGACTGAAAAAGAACTGAAAACTTATTTTTTGCCCGCGATGACGTTGTACCAAACCTCCGGAACATAAGCGGGCTGACCATCGCTGGCATTGGTTACTTTTGTCTCTACGACACCATCAACCGCTACAGCACAGGCTTCCGCTGCGGCTTTTGCTTTTGGGCCATAGATCAACTGGGCACTTCCCATCCCGCCATAGTAGGATGCCCCGATTTTACAGCCTTCGGGGATTTTCTTTACATCACCCATAAATCCTCCTTATTTTCAGGGTTGCGCCCTGCAACCCTCTCATTATCCTTATCGGCTAGATTCTAAAAAAGTTGCTTGGACCTCGGCAGTCCGATTTTATTTTTCGGATTTTTTTGGAGTCTCCGCACTAACAGACTCTTTTTTTGGCACCGATTCTTTAGTCTTTTCAACCGGTTTCTCCGTTTTATTGGAATAGCCGTCTTTATACCACCCACCTCCTTTTAATTGAAAAGAGGTGGCTGAAATCTTTTTCTCCAAATTCCCGCCACAAGCGGGACAACGGGTTAACGGCGGATCACTGATTTTCTGGATCATTTCGTGATTTTTTTGACAAGATTTGCAATGATATTCGTAAATGGGCATTTTCGTTTTAACCCCCCATAATGCTTGACTAAAAAAGAGCTTTCCTCTATTAAGCCACCCCCAATGGTTACCGCAAACAAAACATATCATCTAAAGTCGAAAGATTTCAAGCCCCAATGGTGGGTGGTCGATCTCGAAGGAAAAACGTTGGGCCGCATAGCAACCCGCATTGCCGATATTTTACGCGGCAAACACCGCCCCACCTACACGCCGAATGTTGACGGAGGCGATTTTGTCGTCGCCATCAATGCCGACAAAATCAAACTGACCGGAAAAAAATGGGATGACAAAATTTATTATCGCCATTCCGGCTATCCGGGCGGTTTTCGGGAACAGACCGCAAAAGAACTGTTGGCAAAACATCCGGAGCGGTTACTCATGAAGGCGGTCAAGGGGATGCTTCCCAAAAATTTCTTGGCGGCCAAGCTGATACTAAAATTGAAAATTTACTCCGGAAAAGATCATCCGCATACGGCACAACAACCGAAGGAGCTCAAAAACTAAATGGCAACCAAGGCAAAAAAAGAGGTGAAGGAATTATGGGCCGTAGGCCGCAGAAAAACATCGATTGCGCGGGTTCGCTTATCGGCAGGCGATGGAACCATCACCGTCAATGAAAAACCGGCGAACCAATATTTCGGACACGAAGCCTATCAATTGACCATCCAACAACCTTTCAAAGTCACGGAAACCATCGGCAAATTCAATGTCGCCGCATCCCTAACCGGCGGCGGCACAGCGGCACAGGCCGATGCCCTGCAGCACGGCATCTCCCGCGCACTGGTTCTTTCGAATGCCGACCTTCGAAAAGCCCTGAAGACCGTCGGGCTCCTGACCCGCGATTCGCGCGAAAAAGAGCGGAGAAAAGTCGGCTGCAGAAAAGCGCGCAAACGTCCGCAATACTCCAAACGCTAAAAATTTGTTTGGCCTAGCTTGCTTTTAGATCGAAGCCGTGCTAGTTCTTGTGCATGCCGCCCCACCAAAAAACGAAGTTCATTTTTATCACGGGCGGCGTCGTCTCCTCTCTCGGAAAAGGAATTGCCGCCGCATCCATCGGAGCCCTTCTGGAAAACAGGGGCTTAAAAATCACCCTCCAAAAATTGGACCCTTATATCAATGTCGATCCCGGCACGATGAGCCCTTTTCAACATGGCGAAGTCTATGTGACCGAAGACGGGGCTGAAACCGATCTCGACTTGGGTCATTATGAGCGCTTCACGTCGGCCAAAATGGGGAAACTCAATAATTTCACGACCGGAAAAATCTACGACACCGTCATCCAAAAAGAGCGCCGCGGCGACTACTTGGGGCGCACCGTTCAAGTGATTCCCCACATCACGGATGAGATCAAGGCCTCGATCATGAAGGTTGCCAATGGGGTCGATCTTGTCCTAGTCGAGGTCGGCGGCACCGTCGGCGACATTGAAAGCCTCCCCTTTTTGGAGGCGATCCGTCAGCTCAAAGCCGATGTCGGCAAAGATAATGTCCTCTACATTCATTTAACCCTCATCCCGTTCATCGGGGCGGCGGGAGAACTCAAAACAAAACCGACACAGCACAGCGTCCAAAAATTAAGGGAGATCGGTATCCAACCGGATATTCTGATTTGCCGCACCGATCGCGATTTGTCGCAAGATATCCGTTCCAAAATTTCCCTCTATTGCAATCTCCCCACCGATTCCGTTTTTGCGGCGAAGGATGCCAAAAATATCTACGATGTCCCGATGGCCTTTCACAAAGAGGGGGTCGATGAAAAAATTGCGGAGCTCTTAAACATCTGGACACGGACACCCGACCTCAAAGATTGGAAAAATCTCTGCGAAAAAATTGCCAACCCGAAAGAAGAAACCCACATCGCCGTGGTCGGAAAATATGTCCACATGACTGATTCTTACAAAAGTTTGAACGAGGCCCTACACCACGGGGGTT
>JAHFSU010000044.1 GCA_023265595.1 Deltaproteobacteria bacterium | reverse complement strand
TGGTACGACAAAAACAGACGCGATCTTCCGTGGCGGTTGAAAAAGCCCGACCCTTATAAAACTTGGATTTCGGAGATGATGCTGCAGCAGACGCAGGTGGAGACGGTTCTTCCTTATTTCCAAAAATTTTTGAAGGTGTTCCCCACCGTTCAAGATTTGTCCGAAGCATCTATGGATGATGTTTTAAAACTCTGGTCGGGCCTCGGGTATTATTCCCGCGCGCGTAATTTGCACAAGGCGGCGCAAACCATCGTAAAAAAGGGGACGTTCCCCTCTGCAATGGTCGATTGGCTTGAGCTTCCGGGGATTGGTGGCTATTCGGCTGGTGCCATTGCTAGCATCGCTTTTGGCGAGAAGGTGCCGGTGGTGGATGGAAATGTCATTCGCGTACTCACGCGGGTACACGCATTGGCCGGCGATCCGAAACAAAAACCTCTCAAAGAAAAATTGTGGGGGCTGGCGGCGGCACTGGTTCCGGCAGGGAGACCCGGCGATTTTAATCAGGCATTGATGGAGCTGGGCGCATTGGTCTGCCGCACCAAAGAACCGCAATGCCCAACCTGTCCCCTTCATAAAATGTGCAAGGCGCATCTTCAAAAGAGAGTCGACCAATATCCGACCCCCAAAGAAAAACTCCCCGCTGAAAAAGTTTTTTTGAAAGCGGCGTTGATTGAAAAACAGGGGGCTTATCTTTTAGCCAAACGGGGCAAGAAAAAACATCTCCAATCGATGTGGGAGTTTCCACAAATGTTGCCAAAAAATTTGCAAATTAAAGCCCAGCTAAAAACCACCTATTCGGTTGTCCGACATTCCATCATGAACCGCCGTATCCAGCTGACGCCCCATTTGTATAAATATGTTTCCGGGAAACCGAAGTGCAATAAACACTATGTTGCATACCGATGGATCGCTCCAAAAGATTTGCAAAACTTTCCAACCTCATCTATCAATCATAAAATATGTTCCATTCTTTGCTGAAAATCTGGTTTGAGTTTGTGCTCCAGTGGCACTATCTCGGCGTCGGGTTGCTGATGGCGCTGGAGAGTACTGTGTTTCCGATCCCGAGCGAGATCATCATCCCGCCGGCGGCTTATTGGGCGGCGCAAGGGGAGATGAGCTTTTGGGGAGTCGTGGCGGCGGGGATGATCGGTTCTTACATCGGCTCTTCGATCTCTTATTTTGCGGCGCGATGGATCGGCCGCCCATTTTTAAAAAAATTCGGCAAATATTTTTTGCTGACGCCCGAAAAACTCGACTTCGCCGAACGGTGGGCTGTTGAGTATGAAACCGCCGGTGTTTTCATGGCGCGGATGCTGCCGGTGGCGAGGCATCTCATTTCGATTCCTGCCGGTATATTGAAAATGAATTTTTGGCGCTTTAGCTTTGCAACCCTGATCGGTTCCGGATTCTGGTGTTTTGTCTTGGCTTGGTTCGGCCAAAAAGTAATCGGCGACGAACCGGCCCTGCTTCAAGACCCCGCCGTGTTGATCCATGTCCTCAAAGCCAAACTCCTCTATTTCGTCCTCGCCGTTTTGGTTCTGGGCGGCCTCTATTTCGTCATCCATAGGAAGATCAAAAAATCCCCGCCTCCAGATTTGGTATAATTCATGAAAGGCGAGAACTAAGAGTAGAGATCTTGTAATAATTTTTTGCGGATTTCCTCTTCCGTAAAATGGGGATGCCGGGCACGGATTCCAGCCAGCATCAATACGCGGCTGGCTTGAATCCATTGGAGACCCTTGATGAATCTTTCCTCCATGGAAAGATTTCGGCAAAGAGCATCGTGGTATTTTTTTATCTTGGGAGCAGTATCAGCGGGTTTCATATAATTTTTTTAGCCTTTTTTCCCATCCTTTTGCGTTCGCCCATTTTTCCAAATATTGCCAATCCATATTTTTGTCCAATATTCGTAAAATATTTTGTATGTCTCTTTCTTGTATCTCGGACAGGCTTGTCTGAGACCATTCCAGCTTCGATAATATCAAATCTTCCGGGGAGATCACATAAATTTCTTTATCGCCTACCGTGATCTTTTGCCTTCTCTCAAATTGCTGTCTGGAGAAGGGGTCCTCTTTTGCGATAATGAAATCGACCTTAAAGATGGTTTCGTTATCGATAACATTGAACATGCTTTGTTGTCGGAGCGCTTCTTCAATGGCCTCACGACTGATGTAAAAATCTTTTTCAAAAAGTTTGATGAGCTTTGGAACATGATGCCTGTTGATTTGAAGAACAATATCAAAATCATTCGTGGCCCGGGCATGGCCATAAACATTGACGGCCATGGAACCGGTAAGCATATAGGAGATATTTTCCCGTCCAAGGCGGTCAATGACTTTCCAAAGGGTCGGAAATTCTACTGAAGAAGGAGACATCGCTTCCGAAAGCTAAGCGAAAGGTGGTGCAAGATCAACCAGTAAAAAATAGGTAAAAAATAAGGTGCTCACGCAACTTTTCTGAAAATCTGCCGAGAACCTTAATGATGGTTACAATCGGTATTCCCATGCTTTTTGGTGTCGAGGCTTCGGTTTATGCCGACCCTGCCACCGGAAATATCTACAAGGATTCGCTTCCCATTTTCATCGGAGAGAATCCTGTCAAAGCAGAGATCGATTTCCTTCTTGATGGATGATTTGATACCCTCTCTCCGTCGCTTCCACCTGCACCGCCGGGATGAGCTGGCAATGTTCAAAAACCAAAATCCATTTTTCTTTGGCCGCTTCTTTTAAAATCTTCTTTTTTTCTTCGAGCGTAATCAGTGGAAAATTGTCGTAGCCCATGATCCATGGAACCCCCAAATGGACCGACGTGGGGATCACATCGCCGCAAAAGAAAAGTTTTGTTTTGCCGTCATCCAGAAAAGGGAGCTGGATTGCGCGCGTGTGGCCGTAAAAAAGTTTTGTGTGGATGCCGGGGAGGATTTCTTTTTCCCCTTCGACGATTTGCAAAACCCCTTCCTTTAGTAGAGGTTCCCAATCGTCTTTCAAATAGCTTGCCCTGTCTTTTTCAGTCGGGTTTCTTCCCCAATCGAGATTTTCTTTTTGGACATAATACTTAGCCTTGGAAAAGGTGGGGACTAGTTTGCTATTTTCCAATTTTGTAGAGCCCCCCGCATGATCAAAATGGAGATGGGTCAAGACGACATCGGTGATGTCGCCTGTTTTTAAACCGTGCGTTGCGAGCGATTTTTCAATCGAATATCGGGAAGTGTCGAGGCGATAAATCTCGCGCATTTTTGCATCCCACTTGTCTCCCATGCCGCAGTCGATCAAGATATTGCGGCCATCGCCTTGTAGTAAAAGACAACGGAGCCGCATGTCGATCCGATTTTTTTCATCGACCGGAATTTTTTTAGCCCAAAGCGTTTTGGGAACAACGCCGAACATGGCGCCGCCATCGAGGGCAAATTCTCCGGTTTCTATTGCATGGAGATCATAAGAACCGATCCGCATGAATATCGGTTATCTTAAAGCGGAAACGGCGGCAAGGACTTAACTGACGACGTGAAGTTTTGCGGGCATCCATTCTTTCAGACAGGTTGTTTCGCAAACCGGGCATTGATCAATGCCCGGACAGGTTTGCGGCATCTCTTTTGATTTCCAGAATTTTTCCAAAACCTTATTGACCTCCGGATCTTGCGAAGACATGAAACGGATGAAATCAAAAAGATTGGCGCCGGTTTCTGAGCTAATCAGATGTTCGATTTTGCACGTATCGACTTCTGCCTGATACGGTTTGACTTTGAGAATGTCCTGAAAAAAGCGTTTGAGGACCACTTTTTTACCGATGATTTCGACTGCCAACCGTTGACCCGAAGGGGTCAGTTGCAAAAATTTATTTGCATCTTCTTTAAGATATTTTTTTTCAATCAACGCATGAAGCCCTAAAGAGGCGCTCGATCTGGCGATCCCCAGTTTTTTGGCGACATCGGCCGCGCGGGCATAGCCTTGTTCAGTGATGATATCGTGAACGGCGATCAGATAATGGGCGGCGGAATGGGTCAACTGATTGGCTTCAAATTCTTTCCAGACTTCCATGGTGTTAGGCGATACTAACAGGAATCAGACATGTCAAACACAAATTGCATATGTTAACAGGTACTATATGCAAGTCAGTTGCATCGGTCCTTTTTTATTATCTTGCATCTTTTACTTACACTCCTATTTCTAATTATCCGATTTTTAATCGGATTTTTTTTGTCAGAATTTGAGGTGAAAAATACAAAAAAACCCATTTTTTCAACTATTTAGACTGAATTTGTCTTGACCTCCTTAAAGTTATGGTCTAACTTTCCCATTAAGTGGGGAAGAGTGGGGGAACATCAATAAATAACTGAAAACATTTATGTTTAGAGGACGCTTCGAATACGGGGTTGATAGCAAAGGGCGCTTAGCCATTCCTTCTAAATTTCGCGAAGTTCTCTCCGCAAAATTCGACGAACGCCTCATCGTGACCCACTTTGACCAATGTCTTTGGGCCTACCCGGTCCCCGTTTGGCAGGAACTCGAGAAAAAAATCGCTCAGCTTCCCCAATTTCAAGAAGAGGTCAAAGCGCTCCAGCGGGTTTTTGTTTCGGCCGCATCGGAGTGTCCCCTCGATAAACAGGGGCGCATTTTGCTGCCCCCCACATTGCGGGAATACGCCGGTCTTCAAAAAGAGGCGGTCTTGGTCGGCATGACGCAGCGGATTGAAATTTGGGCGAAGGATCGATGGAAAAAAGTTTTTGAGGAATCACAAAAAACATTGGAGCTTAAGCCGGACAAACTGGCGGAGCTTGGGCTGTAAAACAGGCCGATAAACTTCAAGGGGGGGGATATGTTTGGGGTCAAACAGCTCAACGATATTTTGGTCATGGATGTCTCAGGCGAATTGGGTCTTAGCAATGTCAGACAATTTGATACGTTGCTGACACAAGTTTTGAGAGAGAGAGTCGGAAGGGTCGTCGTCGATTTTTCAAATCTATCCCATCTCGATTACAAGCTGGTCCCCCATCTGGTTGACCGGATGATTGAGGTGCAATGCCAAGGTGGAGAGATCAAGCTGGCCGGTGGCAATCATTACATTTCCAATATTTTGAAAGCCATGGGGTTTGAAGAGGAATTGTATCCATCGGTGGAAGATGCGGTCATTAGCTTTACCCCCATGTCAGAGGAAGAATGGCAGTAGTGCATCAGCCGGTACTGGTCGATGAAATTTTAAAGTTTTTGGACCCTAAACCCGGCCGCGTTTATGTCGACGGGACGCTGGGCAACGCGGGGCATGCACTGTCTGTTCTGGAGAAATCGTCCCCCAACGGTTTTTTAATCGGAATCGACCGGGACGAAGAAATTTTGAAAATTGCACAGGAAAGATTGAAATCGTTTGAAGAGAGAGTTTGCCTGTTTCAGGAAAATTTTGCCGCAACGGGCGTTGTTTTGAAAAAAGCGGGCTTTGAAAAAGTCGATGGCATTTATCTCGATCTCGGTGTTTCGAGTTTGCAATTTGATACCGCCGCCCGCGGTTTCAGTTTTAGCAAAGAAGGGCCGCTCGATATGCGCATGAATCAAACTTCGGGGGAACCGGTTTTGGATAAATTGCAAAATACAAATGAAAGAGAGCTAACCGACATTTTAAAAACCTATGGTGAAGAACGTCTCGCTCCCAAAATAGCGCGCGGCATTCTGGAAAAATTAAAACGGAATGAGTTGAAAACAACGCTCGATTTGGCGGCCGTTGCTTGGAGCGCCTACCCGCCAAAGAGCCGCTACAAAAGGCCGCATCCGGCCACGCGGACATTTCAGGCGCTTCGTATCTGGGTCAATGAGGAGTTAGGGGAGTTACAAAACTTTTTGAAAGAAGCGCCGCAATTTTTGAAACCGGACGGCCGGCTTGCGATCATTAGCTATCATTCCCTGGAAGACAGGCTTGTAAAGAGGGCTTTTCGGCAGGCCAAAGAAGAAGGCAACTTTGCAATACTCACAAAAAAACCGGTTATCCCTTCTGATGCAGAGGTTCAAAATAATTCGCGAGCCCGTTCCGCAAAATTGCGGGCGATGAAAAGGCTGGCATGAAACTATTTTCAAGGCGTCTGGTTCAGTTGTTGATCGTGCTGGCGATGGCCCTTCTCTATGTGGGCTCTCGGATCAAAATAGTGGAGCTGGGTTATGAGGTCTCCCGTTTGAGATCGGAAATTTCGGAAACGAAACGGGAGAATGCCCTATTGAAATCAAAAGTGGCCCATGCGCGTTCCACAGAACGACTCGCGGAGTGGGCCGAACGGTTGGGGATGACAACGCCGGCGGCGAATCGGGTACTGTTTTTAAATGAGTGAAAAACTTATGTCGATTCGGTTTCAGGATCCGGGAAAGGCAAGACAGACAAGGCTTCAAAAGAGGCTTCGATTTTTTTACATCGCTTTATGTCTTGGGTATTTCGTCATTTTGGTTCGCGGGGTGACATTGATGCTGCAAGATAACAAAAAATTGGAAACGATTGCGATGCGCCAATACCGCGCCGCCATCCAGATGGCTTCCGACCGGAGCCGCATTCTGGACAGCAAAGGGCAGGAGTTTGCGATCAGTGTCCCCGCCTATTCACTCTATTCCGATCCGCGCGATGTTGAAAATCCATCCGCAACCGCGCAATCCCTTTCCAACATTTTAGGGATTTCGAAAAAAAATCTGGAAGACAAATTGCGGGAGAAAAGAAAATTTGTCTGGCTCGAACGCCGCCTTGATTCGGAAAAGATGGAAAAAATTAAAAAGCAAAACCTCCATGGTATCTACTCCATCAAGGAAAATATGCGTTTTTATCCCCATGGGAAATTGGGAGGAAATGTTTTGGGAGTCGTCGGCGTCGATTCCAAAGGGTTGGCCGGTGTAGAGTTGGCCTATAATTCCTATCTGACCATCACACATGATTCCGGCATTTATCTGCGGGATGCAAGAGGACAAATTTATGTGACGCCCAACGCGGAAGAAAAGACGACTGAAGCGGGCGATGTGTATCTGACCCTCGACAAAAATCTGCAATTTTTTGCCGAAAAAGAATTGGCGGCGGCGGTTGAAAAAAGCGGCGCCAAAGCCGGCATCGTTTTGATGATGGATCCCAAGACCGGCGAGATTTTGATCATGGCGAATTCCCCTTCTCTAGACCCCAATCAATTTGATCGTGCCGATTTCAATGCGTGGAGAAACAGGACCGTTACCGATATCTATGAACCCGGTTCCACATTCAAAGTGATTACGGCGGCCGCCGCACTCGAAAGTGGGGTTCTCTCGCCGCGTGAAAAATTTTATTGTGAGCGCGGCGCCCTTCAATTGGCCAACGGCCATGTAATCAATGATCACAGCCCCCATGAGTGGCTCGACTTAAGTGAGATCATCAAGGTTTCGAGCAACATCGGCATTTACAAAGTAAGCCAAAAATTGGGGAAAGAAAAATTTTATGCAACGATTCGCAACTTTGGGTTTGGGTCCAAGACGGGAATCGACTTTCCGGGAGAGGTTTCCGGTCTGCTCCGCTCCGTTCAAAGATGGCAGCCGATTGAAACCGGCACGATTTCCTTCGGACAAGGAATCGGGGTCACCTCATTGCAACTTTTATCTGCGTTCGGCGCGATTGCCAACAAGGGTGTTCGGATGCAACCGCACCTTGTTGAAAAAATCGTCGGCAAAAATGGCGAACTTCTTTATCAGGTGTCGCATAGTTCCATCAATCAATCCATTCGTCCGGAGACGGCAATACAGTTGACGCGGATGCTGCAGAAAGTGGTGGAACCCGGCGGGACGGCGCCCGCCGCATTTATCGAAGAATATCCGGTTGCCGGGAAAACAGGGACCGCGCAAAAAGTCGATTCCAAAACAGGTCGCTATTTCGAGGGGAAATATGTCGCCTCGTTTATCGGTTTTGCCCCCGCGGAGGACCCGCGTCTGGTTATGCTCGTCTGGCTTGATGAACCGCAGGGGGCCTATTTTGGCGGTACCGTTGCGGCCCCTGTTTTCAAAAATATTATGCAAAAGGCCCTCCATTACATGGGGGTTCCTCCGAAGGGATCCTCCCAAGAAATGATCGTGGTGAAGAAAGATTTTCCGTCGTCCGAAGCGGTTTTGGTTCAGGAGGGCGACCAGTTTAAAGTGCCCGATTTTCATGGTGTTTCCTTGCGTCAGGCGCTTAAAGCCACGGGGTATTTTCCGGTAAAAATGGAATTGAAAGGGCGGGGAAGGGCTATTTTACAAAGCCCTGAGCCGGGTGCGTATGTCTCGGCCGGGAGTAAAATTTATGTTGAATTTGCACCACTTTATTGACACAGCGATTCGGTCAAAAATGAAGCTCGGTCAACTTTTACAAGGTTTGAAAAAACTCTCTTTTTCGGGAGATGAGCATTTAAGCATCACTGATTTGGCCTACCATACCGCGCAGATCAAACCGGGAAGCTGCTTTGTGGCCATCCGCGGATTCAAGAAAGACGGTCATCACTATGTGGCCGAGGCGATCCGTCGCGGGGCAACGGCCGTCATCATCGAAAAAGATCTTTCCGTTCCGAAAGGCATTTCCAAAATTCTTGTAGAGGATTCGCGAGATTGTCTGGCGCGGCTTTCTGCAATGCTATTTCACGAGCCGACAAAAAATTTGAGATTGGTCGGCATCACCGGAACCAATGGCAAAACAACAACCGCTTTTTTGATCGATTCCATCTGGCAGGCGGCGGGATTGAAAACCGGATTGCTCAGCACGGTTGCTTATCGTGTCGGAACAGAATGGTGTGAGGCCGGCCGGACAACGCCGGAATCCTACGATTTGCAAAAGATGTTTCAGAAAATGGTGAAGCAAGGTGTCTCCGATTGTGTGATGGAAGTCACTTCCCACGCACTCGATTTGAAACGAGTCATCGGCTCTCATTTTGACGGGGCGATTTTTACCAATCTTTCGCAAGATCATCTCGATTATCACAAAGATATGGAGAGCTATTTTGCGTGCAAGGCGAAATTATTTCGGGAGCGTCTGGTCGTTAGCGAGAAAAGATCGCTCTGGGCGGTGCTGAACTGGGACGATCCTTATGGACGTACACTTGCCGGCGGGCTTCCGGCGAAAGTTTGGCGTTACAGTCTGAAGGAGGGGGTGGAGATCGGCCTCCGCAATTTGAAAACGCATTGGGATGGTTTGAAAATGGAAGTAGCCACTCCGAAAGGGCCGGTTTCTCTTTCTTCACCACTCATCGGACAATTTAACGCCTACAATATCTTGGCCGGTTTAGCGGCGGCGATGGCCATGGAACTTCCATTGGATCAGATCGCATTCGGCATCGCCTCTTTCAAAGGGGTTCCCGGACGGCTTGAAAAAATTTCGAATGACAAGGGACTTCATGTTTTTGTCGATTATGCCCATACGCCGGCCGCCCTTGAAAATGTGTTGCACACCTTAAGACACTTGAATCCAAAAAGAATGATCACTGTTTTTGGATGTGGCGGCGACAGGGATCGTCTCAAAAGACCATTGATGGGTGCGGCGGTCGATCGCTTTAGTGATGTGGCGATCCTCACCTCCGACAATCCGCGCAGTGAAGAACCGGAGGCAATTCTTGACGAGATTGCGGCCGGCTTTCGTTCGGGAAAAGATTTTGAGAGGATTGCCGATCGGAAAGAGGCCATTACAAAGGCCTTGGAGATGGCAGAAGCCGGAGATTGTATTTTGATTGCGGGTAAGGGACATGAAACCGTTCAGGAAATGCAGGGACAAAAAATACCGTTTGATGATCGTCAAGTGGCTCGGGAGTTTTTAGATGGAATTTAATGAGGAACAATTTTTGAAGGCAACGAAGGCAAAAATATTGCAACAGGGACCGGCAAAGTCTTTCAAGGGACTGGCCACCGACAGCCGCCTCTTGAAAAAGGGAGAACTCTTTTTTGCCCTGAAGGGTCCCCATTTTGACGGTCATGAATTTTGCAAGATCGCCATTGACAATGGAGCGAGCGGTATCGTTGTGGATCCCGCCAAACTACTGGCGGGCAGGCGTGAATCCAGCCAAACTACCGGCGGGCAGGCGTGGATTTTCGAAGTGGCTGACACACTCAAAGCCTTGGGAGATATGGCCCATTGGTGGCGAAATACATTTGAGGTTCCGTGCATTGCAGTAACCGGAAGCAATGGGAAGACGACGACGAAAGAGATGATCGCATCGATCTTGTCGACCCGTTGGAATGTGTTAAAGACCGAGGGAAATTTCAACAACCTGATCGGACTCCCATTAATGCTCGATCGCCTGAATCGATTTCACAAGGCCGCTGTTTTGGAGATGGGGATGAATGCTTCCGGTGAAATCAAAAGACTGACCGAAATGGCAAACCCGACCATTGGTGTGGTGACGAATGCGGCGGCGGCCCATCTCGAAAAATTGCAGACGGTCGAAAAGGTGGCTCAAGCCAAGGCAGAGCTTTATGAGGCGATGCGACCCGATGGGGTGGCGGTCTACAATGCAGAGGATCCCAACTTGTCCCGTCTGGCGCAGAAATTTAAAGGGACAAAAATCGCCTTCGGCATGTCTTCTAAAAATAATGTCTGTTTTGAACATATGGAATCGATCGGATTTGATTCGATGGAATTAAAAATATCGGTTCGGAAAAAAGGGCTTCGAGCGCAACTCCAGACAACCGGCATCCACAATGTGATGAATGCGATGGCCGCTTGTGCCGGTGTTTTGAGTCTTGGATTTACAATTGAGGAGATGCAAAGGGGTCTTGAAAATTTCAAGCCGCTCAAGATGCGCTTCGAACAGATCCAGCTTGCGAACGGTGTCCGGCTTGTCAATGACGCCTACAATGCCAATCCTCTTTCGATGGAGGCCGCTTTTCGAACGGTCGGCAGCGCCAAACGGGCGGGGCGTTTTATTGCGGTGCTGGGGGATATGAAAGAGCTCGGTGAAAAATCGGAATGGCTTCATGAAGAGATTGGAAAAAAGGCCATCGCCTATGGTGTCACTCGACTTTTTGTGATGGGTGAGTTTGCACAAGCCATGGCAGAGGGGGCAAACCGCGCAGCTAAAACGTCGACGGTGATCACGATTGCTGAAAATAGGGAAGCACTGATCGACCAAGTCGCCCGAGAAATGCAAGCGGGGGATGTTATTTTGATAAAAGCCTCCCGCGCGATGCAGCTCGAGAAGGTGGTCGAGGCATTAAAAGAAAGGTTTGGAATTTAAATGTTCTACCATTGGCTCTATCCGTTGCATGAACAGTTCATCGTCTTCAATGTGACGAAGTATATCACTTTTCGGACTTTCATGAGTCTTTTTACAGCCATGGCGATCACCTTTGTTTTGGGAAAACCGTGGATTGCTACGATGCAAAAGCGTCAACTTTTGCAGACCCTTTGGGAGTATGTTCCCCAAACCCATCATCAAACGAAGGGGAAAACGCCGACACTCGGCGGTGTTTTGATTCTCCTTTCTGTTTTGATTTCGTCTTTTTTTTGGGCCCGTTGGGACAACCCCTTTGTCTGGATGGTGTTGGCCACGGGGCTTCTTTTGGGGCTGATCGGTTTTTTGGACGACACGCTCAAAATTTCGAAAAAAGATGCGCACGGTCTTAAGGCCCGTTACAAATTTCCGTTGCAGATTTTAATTTGCACATTGGTTGCCCTTGTTTTGTACGATGGTTTCGGTTTTGACACCCATCTTTCCATCCCTTTTTTCAAACAGTTCATACCTGATCTCGGATGGGTCTACATCCTCTTTGCCGTTTTTATTTTGGCGGGGACGAGCAACGCGGTCAATCTAACCGATGGTTTGGATGGCCTCGTGACCGGTCCGGCCATCATCGCTTTTTTGTCTTACGGAATTTTTGCCTATATTACCGGGAACAGTAAAATTGCGGCCTATCTTCAAATCCCCTACATACCGAATTGTGCGGAACTCTCCGTTGTTTGCGGTGCGGTGGCCGGTTCTCTGATCGGATTTTTATGGTTTAATGCGCATCCGGCCCAGATTTTCATGGGGGATGTGGGGGCTTTGGCTTTGGGTGGGATGCTGGGGCTTGTGGCCCTTTTGACAAAAAATGAACTTCTTTTGATGGTGATCGGCGGTGTGTTTGTTTTGGAAACGTTGTCGGTGATCACACAAGTAGCCTCGTTTAAACTGACCGGAAAAAGAATTTTTCGGATGGCGCCGCTCCATCATCATTTTGAATTGAAGGGATGGCCCGAATCGAAAGTGATTGTCCGATTTTGGATCATTTCACTGATTTTGGCCTTGGCCAGTTTGAGCACGTTAAAACTAAGATGAATTTATTGAATAAAAAAATGTTGATTGTCGGTTTCGGAAAATCGGGGCAGGCGGCTTTGCGCTATTGTCTAAAACAGGGGGCAAGGTCCGCTGTGACCGACTCCCGAAAACGAGAAGCGTTCGATTTGGTTTTGCAACCATTCAAAGGATATCCGGTCGATTGGTATTTTGGTTCCCAAGATATCGATCTTTTTTTGTCGGCAGATCTTATTGTGGTCAGTCCCGGAGTTTCATGGAACAGCGATCCTTTGAAAAAAGCCCGTGCCAAAGGGATTCCGGTGATCGGTGAGTTGGAGCTGGCCTTGTCCGATTCACGATTCACGACTCACGATGCACGAATTATCGCGGTGACCGGAACCAATGGAAAAACCACAACCGTCACATTGATCGATCATCTTTTGAAAACCGCCGGGAAAAAATCGCTTTTAGCCGGCAATGTCGGCAAACCACTACTCGATTGTTTCGATGAAATGAAATCGGTCTCATGTCTCGTTTTGGAAATTTCCAGTTATCAGATGGAGGCGACCCCCTCTTTGAAACCGGATGTCTCTGTTTGGCTTAATGTTACGGAAGACCATCTCGATTGGCATGAAAATTTTGCCGATTATGTCAAAGCGAAAGCTAAATTGATTCGCCAAACAGCGCCTAACGGTTTGGTTATTTACAATACGGAAGACTCGGTCGTTTCTCTTGCGGTGGAGCAGATTCCGTCTCCTCGTCTCGGATTTTCTGTGAAGCGGGAGTTGAAAATCGGGGGATGGGTGGATGGGGGGACGTTGGTTTTGAAGCCCGCCGTTTCTGCCTCTCCGTTTCAATTTGATTTGAAAAATGTCCCCTTAAAAGGGATCCATAATTGGGAGAATATGCTCGCCGCTTTGTTGGCTGTAACCGCAATAGGGGACGTTCCCCATTCCATTTTACAAAAAGGACTCGAAACTTTTGTCCCTCTTCCACACCGGATGCAGCCGGTTTGCCAACGGAATGGCGTCACCTATATTAATGATTCGAAGGGGACCAATGTGGGGGCCACCTTGAAGGCATTGGTCAGCTGCAAAGCCCCTCTCATTTGGATAGCCGGCGGTCGAGAAAAAGGGGGGAGTTACGAACCCCTTGTTGCATGGGTAAAAAAAAAGTCGAAAAAGGCAATTTTTTTTTGGAGAGGCAAAAGAAAACATGGCTCGTGTTTTCAAACAATGCACGGAGGTGGCTGTGGTCGGTGATTTAAAAGAGGCGG
>JAHFSU010000020.1 GCA_023265595.1 Deltaproteobacteria bacterium | reverse complement strand
TTTGGAGCCACTTCTGATAGAGTGGGACAGCTTGGTAACAAACACAAAGACAGCCGATATCCGATCCATATTGCAAATACGTCTGGGGGCCATTGCCGGCTGGTTGGCACAAGGAAAAATTAAGGACCTTTGGAAAGAGAACACCCCTGAAATGGAGACTGCTGCTCTGTCCTATCTGAAACTGGCCATGAAACATTTGACCCACAGTGCAAATCAAACAGACATTATTGAAAATGCCTTGCGGCAGGCCACTAGTTATTTTATCGCCCACTCCGTTTCTAGTCAGACAGGAGTGATCTCCGCAATCCCCCCTCAATTAGCCCCATGGATTGATGACTATTTTGCCAAGAATCCGACACGGCTTCGCTTGGGAAATTCTCAATGGGACAGATTACAGACAGAGGCCTTACTGGCACACGCCCTTTCTGATCCCCCCGGCACACCCTTTCCGGAAAGCTACACCATTTTCAAAGAAGAAGATGGCACCCAAAGTATTTCTAGTGTGGGATTTGGATTGGTCGACTTTTCATCGTTGGTTTCCCATGCAGTATCGGAGGAAAAAGGCGAGGCTTTGGAAGTAGCCAATACCCACTTACACTTGTTGGGCGACTTACCCAATTCTCCCCTTTTCCAGCCCTCGCGCTATTTGGCCTATTCCCAGTTGGGACGCATCTTTTTGCAAGAAAGGCTGGCGGCAGAGACATCGGTTCAAAAGCTGTATTGCGAACAAGAGGGAGAAAATTGTCAATTGGCACTTCAAAAAGAGAGCATCGCCATTTTTTTGGGGGCTTACCGTCTTTTTTATGGTGTCCCTCTGGAGGAACGACTGGAATCGACAGCAGGAATTCGCGACAACATTATCATACAAATGGACAATTTTTTGGGGGAAGTTTTTGCGTCCAATCCATTCGACCAATCGTTACTCTGGTCATTGAATGACATTTTTGAAAATTTGGTCCGATCGGGGACCATTCCGACAGTAAACCTCCCTTTTCTATTTCTCTACTGGGGTCGCATTGAAGCAACCCTTGGTAATGAGAGCACCGCCTGTTCCATTTGGAGAGAGGGAGAAAACCTCGGAGTCTTTAACTCAGATAGAGCCTCTATTCTGAATGTCATGTCAGAACATGGGTGTTAGGCAATTATTCAAATGACAAACAGAATTAAAATCGAAAAATTAGTCTACGAAGGGAAAGGGATGGGGTTGCTCGATGGCAAACCGGTCTTCGTCCCTTATGTTGCGGCCGGAGAGACGGTGGAGATTGAAATCACCCGTCGCCACCGCCAATATCTGGAAGCAAAATTGGTAAAGGTTGTGGAGGCGGCGCCGGAAAGAACCGATCCCCCCTGCCCTTATTACGGCGAATGCGGCGGCTGTCAGTGGCAGCACTTGCGTTATGAAACACAACTCGAATGGAAACAAAAAATTCTGGAAAAGACATTAAAGAGGGTTGCCAAGATTGAAAATCCAAAAGTCCTTGCAACGATCCCCTCTCCCAAGACATTCGGCTGGCGAAGCCGAGTGACACTGCACGGCAATGAACGGGGCCTTCTCGGATTTTATAGACCCAATTCCTACTCCGTGGTCGATATCGAAAAATGTCTGATTGCCGAAGAACGTGTGAATGAACAACTGACGGAACTGAGAAAAAATCGGATTACAAAAAGAGATTACGAAATCAACGTCAGCGGAAAAAAAGGTTTTACGCAGGTTAACCCCGAACAAAATGAAAATTTGAAAAATCTGCTAAAAAGTTGGGCGGAAAAGCTCCCCCATGAAACCATTGTCGAACTTTTTTGCGGCAGTGGTAACTTGACGGAAGTATTGAGCCCACTGGCCAAAAATTGCATTGCGGTCGATTCCGACCGGACCGCCATCTCGAGCACCGTTCATGGTGAGCATCTGAAGACCGTTCATGGTGAGCATCTGAAGACCGTTCATGGTGAGCATCTGAAGACCGTTCATGGTGAGCATCTGAAGACCGTTCATGGTGAGCCTGTCGAACCATGCAATCCACAATTTCTCTGCACCGATTCCATCAAATTTTTTTCCCAATATAAACCGGAGAAACCTCTCGATCTTTTGGTTTTGGACCCGCCGCGTGACGGCGCCGCCGGTGTGGTGGAAGGGGTGATCAAAACAAAACCGAAAAATATCCTCTATCTCTCCTGCAATCCGGAAACGCTGGCTAGAGATTTAAAGTTTCTTAAAGACTTTGCCGGTTATCAATTGGTGCAAACGCAACCGATCGATATGTTTCCACAAAGTTATCACATCGAATCCTTAAACTTAATCACCTCGATTATTTAGTTGACAAAAATAAGAAAATTCAAGTAGTTGTCCCCTCTTATGGCGACTATTATTCTGAAAGACGGGGAGAGTTTCGAATCGGCCTTGCGCCGGTTCAAAAAGCAATGCGAAAAATCGGGCATTTTGACGGAACTCAGAAAACGGGAGTTCTATGAAAAACCCTCCGTCCGACTCAAAAAAAAATCGATTCAGGCCAGAAAAAGGGCCTTGAGAAAAACCCGCACACCGCATTATTAAGCGGCCAAACGAGGTGTTTGATCCATGTCGCTTAAAGAAAAAATCGAAAGCGATTTGAAAGAGGCGATGAAGGCCAAAGAAACGGTCAAGGTTTCCTGTCTCCGTCTTGTCAAAGCATCCATTAAAAATAAAGAGATCGATGTGCGGGGAATCTTGGATGACAATCAGGTTATCGTCATTTTATCGACATTTGCCAAACAGCGCAAAGAATCGATCGAACAGTTCAAAAAGGGGGGGAGAGACGATCTGGTTCGACAAGAAGAGTCCGAACTGGCCGTCATTGAAGGCTATCTCCCCAAACAACTTTCCGAAAAAGAGCTCGAAGAGTTTGTTGTGAGGGCCATTGCCGCAACCGGCGCCAAAGATCCCAAAGAGGTGGGCAAAGTGATGAAGGCGGTCATGCCCAAGATTGCCGGCCGCGCCGATGGCAAAAGAATCAACGCGATCGTCTTAAAAAAATTAACTGCGTAAGCGTTTTTCCCATTTATGGCTTCCAAAGAGATTCTGGAAGAAATCCGAAACCGTGTCTCCATTGTTTCGCTGATTGGCGAGCGTGTCCCTCTCAAAAAAAGCGGGCGCAATTTCAAAGGCCTTTGCCCCTTTCATCAGGAAAAAACCCCCTCCTTTATGGTCAGCGATGATAAACAGATCTTCCACTGTTTTGGTTGCAGCGCGGGGGGCGATATTTTCACGTTTCTGATGAAAATCGACGGCCTCGAATTCAGAGAGGCACTTCAAGACCTTGCAAAAAGGGCCGGCGTCCGGCTTCCCGAGGAAACAAAAAATTCGAACGATGCCGACGCGGAATGGGAACGACGCAAACAATGGAGTCTTCGGCTCAACAAAATGGCACACGATTTTTTCATCAAAAATTTGCGGGATAAAAATATCGGGTTGAAAAGCCGAAAATATCTGGAATCGCGCGGGATCGATTCACAAACAACTGAAGGACACGGTTTGGGTTATGCCCCTGACAGCTGGGACCTCCTCACCAATACACTGGCCGCCGCCAATGTGCCGATGAAACTGGCCAATGAGCTGGGACTTGTTCGCGAGCGCGACCATAAAACAGGTCATTACGATTTCTTTCGGGATCGTCTGATGTTTCCCATTTTGGATACCCGCGGCAACGTCGTCGGATTCAGTGGAAGGACATTGGGCACCGATGTGGACACCGCCAAATATCTTAATTCACCCGATTCCATTCTCTACAACAAATCGAAGACGGCTTTTGGACTTTATTGGGCCAAAGAGGCAATCCGAACAAAAGATGAAATTATTCTCGTTGAGGGGAATCTCGATTGTCTCTCTTTGAGACAATCCGGCATCGAAAATGTCGTGGCCCCGTTGGGGACCGCATTGACCTTCGATCATTTGAAACTCCTCTCCCGTTACACCAAAAATTTTGTGGTCGCCTTTGATGGCGACAAAGCGGGGATTGCCGCGGCCATCCGCGCCCTCCCCCATTTTCTTGAATTGGGATTTGTCCCAAAAGCATTAACACTCCCCGCCGGCCAAGACCCCGACAGTTTTATTCGAACAGAAGGTCCGGCAAAATGGGAGACTTTGAAGAATCGCTCCGAGACTCTATTTGAATTTTTTGTGGAAGAAACCCTTCGCCAATCCCCAAAAGGGACACAAGGGACGGTGGCCGCATGGGAAAAACTAAGGCCGATGCTCGAAAAAGTGAAAGGGACGCTCGAAAAAGAGATTTACAAAAAACAGATCGCGCAAAAATTGAAGCTCGATGAAAAATGGCTACATCACAAAATAACGCCGACAACCAAAAAAACAGGGGAAGAGAGGCGGTTCCCCAAAGAAGAGCAGTTGCTTTTCACTGCAATGTTGCTAAAGCCGAAACTTATTGATAGGATTCAGGGTTTTGGCGAGGTTTTTACCGACCCGGAATTAAAGGAATATGGCAAGCAACTTTTTGAAACCCCTGCCGAAGAAAGGGTGAGTTCGCTGGCCGGTCTGCAAAGCAGACTTCCGGAATCGCTGGCCAAGTGGATTCGGGAAATGGCGCTGGTAGAAGAGGAAGACGCACTCTGGGAAAAAGCGGTTGAGGATTGTCTCTCAAAAATGAGCGCAAAAAATCTCGGTGTCAGGCTGAACGAGCTGAACGCAGAGATTGCCCAAGCCGAATCGGAACAAAACGAGGCAACACTTTTAAATTTGTTGCAGGAAAAAACAAAATTAATGGAGTCAAAAAAGAGGTCTTTACCATGAGCAAAATAGAAGCCGACACAAAAGAGGTTCAAAAGCTGATCGATCGCGGAAAGGAGAAGGGCTTTCTGACCTACGAAGAGGTCAACGAAGCGCTCCCTTCTGACGTGGTCTCTCCCGATGAGCTCGACACGATGCTGACGATGCTCGACGATCTCGACATCGACATCGTCGATACAGAAGAAGAGGGAAAGGCAAAACAAAAAGCCGGCTCTAAAACCCCGAAAGAAAAAGAAGAGGAAAAAGAGGTGTTGATCTCGGAAGAAGAGGCTTCTGCCGGGCTTCGTAGCACCGATCCGGTCCGGATGTATCTGAGAAAAATGGGACAGGTGGCGCTTCTAACCCGCGAAGGGGAAGTGGAAATCGCCAAAAGAATTGAAGAGGGGGAAAATAAAGTTTTAAGTATCCTGCTTGCCGCCCCGATTGGTGTGAAGGCACTGCTCGATTTGGGAGAGAAGGCTTCCAAAAATAGAATGCGGATCTCCGAAATTGTAAAAGATGTGGAAGAGGTGGAGACGGAAGAAGAAGGGGCAGGTTTTGATGAAGGGGCCGCACGTTTAAGAGTTTTGAAACTGATGTCTAAAATAAGGAATCTCGACAAAAAAGCGCAACACTATGTTTCGCATCTTAATAATCCGCGTCTTAAGGAATCCAGTAAAAAAATTGCGAATATCAAGCTAAATGAACTCCGCAACCAGATGCTCGCAACGGTGCGCGAGATGAAATTAAATCAAAAGGCGTCACTAGGCATCATCGAACATATCCAACAGACCATCCGAACCATTGAAGAAAGTGAAAAATTGCTGAAATCCTACCGCCGCAAACTAAAACTGGAAGGGGACGAGCTCAAGGAGGCGGTCCACAAATACCGTAAAAATGATTACCAGCAGAGAAAACTGTTGAAGGAATCGGGTTTGCATCGGGAAGACCTTGAAAAAATTGTTGATGATTTTTTGAAGACAGAAAAAGAGATTTCCAGATTGCAAAGAGAATCGGGCCAAACGCTTGAAGAAATAAAGCGGACTCATAATGATATTCTCGCGGCGCAAGCCTTTGCGGAACGGGCTAAAAATGAATTGGTCGAGGCCAATTTGCGCCTCGTTGTCTCCATTGCCAAAAAATATACCAACCGCGGTTTGCAATTTCTCGATCTGATTCAGGAAGGCAACATCGGTCTCATGAAAGCGGTCGACAAGTTTGAATACCGCCGCGGCTACAAATTTTCGACCTATGCCACATGGTGGATCCGTCAGGCCATCACGCGCGCCATTGCCGATCAGGCCAGAACCATCCGCATTCCGGTTCACATGATTGAAACAATTAACAAACTGGTTCGAACCTCCCGTTATCTGGTGCAAGAACTCGGGCGCGAACCGTTGCCGGAAGAAATTGCGCTTAAAATGGAATTGCCGCTCGAAAAAGTTCGGAAAGTTTTGCGCATTGCCAAAGAACCGATTTCTTTGGAAACGCCGATTGGTGAGGAAGAGGATTCCCATTTGGGCGATTTTATCGAAGATAAAACGATCACACCACCGGATGAGTCGGTCACCAACGTGAGTCTTGCCGATCAAACCCGCCGCGTGTTGGCCACCCTCACCCCGCGCGAAGAAAAGGTTTTGAGAATGCGTTTCGGTATCGGTGAAAAATCGGACCATACACTCGAAGAGGTCGGCAAAGATTTCTCGGTGACGAGAGAGCGTATCCGGCAAATCGAAGCCAAGGCCTTGCGCAAACTCCGTCATCCGAGCCGCTCTAAAAAGCTCAAAAGCTTTGTGGACTGGTGAGAATGGCCATGCTAATTTTCCCTTATGCCCGGGGAAAAACCACTTAAAAAAGGTCAGAAGATCGCCAAATACCGGCTTTTGAAAAAGCTGGGGGAAGGGACCTTTGGCGAAGTCTGGAAGTCGCTCGACGCCGTTGAGGGAATTCACGTCGCCCTCAAAATCCCACAGCCGGATTGGAACACCAAAGAACATCAAAAAATCTTTCAGGATGAAGTAAGACTCGTCGCTCCATTAGATCACCATAATATCCTGAAAATAAAAAATGCCGATTTGATCGGCAAGCGTTTTGTCATCGTCACCGAATGCGGCAAAGAGACATTGAGCGACCGATTGCAAAGGCCACGCTCCTTTAAATTCATCATTTCGGTAATGGGACAAATTTTGAGCGCCTTGAGTTATGCCCATCGTCATAAAATTATCCACCGCGACATCAAGCCGGAAAATGTCATTCTGTTTCCGGATGGAACCGCCCGTCTGACCGATTTTGGAATCGCCAAGGTCGTGGAGCGGACGCTTGTCAAGGGGGAAGGGACCGGGACGATCGGGTACATGGCGCCGGAACAGGCTTATGGACAGACCACTTTTTCTTCCGATGTTTTTTCTCTCGGCATTTTGTTCTATCAAATGCTGACAGGCGTTTTGCCGCCATGGCCTTTTGAATGGCCCTACCCCAGACACAAACAACTCATGAAAAAAACGCCGGTGGCCCTTCTTCATTTCATCCGGAAGGCGACCGCCTTCAACCCAATCCGGCGCTACCCCAGTTGCACGGTCATGGAACAGGCATGGCTCAAAAGCGTTAAACATTGGAAAATGTTTCGCTTAAGCAAAATCAAACGTCACCGCAAACCGGCGAAAAAACTGCATTGGCAGGATTACAAAGTCCAAGCCTTCGTAAAACAGAACCAGACCAAATTGCGTCTCGATTTTTTGTGTCGCAAATGCGAACAGCCGGTTTCTGAATTCATGCAGGTTTGTCCATGGTGCGGCGATACCGAAAATAATTTTCGAAAAATCACCACGTTTCCTGCCTGCTGCGACCGTTGTGAACACGGCATTCATTTGGACTGGCGTTTTTGCCCTTGGTGTTATCGCGAGCGATTTCGGCGCATCAAACTGATTCCATCGAAAGACAAACGCTACACAGAACATTGTACAAATCCCTACTGCCGAAAACCGATGATGCCTTTTATGCATTATTGCCCTTATTGCCATAAAAAAGTAGCCCGCGCATGGCAACAACCATTCCTGCCCGATCGCTGTCCCTCCTGCCGCTGGGGAGTAGCAAAAGATTATTGGGATTTTTGCGCATGGTGTGGTACTAATCTCGTGAATCGTGGATCGTGAATCGTAGGAGGTGGGTATGCGCCGTTGGCTCCTTTGGTGGATTGTCGGATTTTCTCTCTTGGGGATTGTCGGTTCCTTGATCGCCACGCACCAGTATTTCCAGATTTTACAGACCGGGTTTGAAACAAAAAGTTTCTGCAACATCAATGAATTTATCAATTGCGATGTCGCCTATGCCTCCAGCGAGGCAAAACTGCTCGGCGTTCCGGTCAGTTGGCTTGGATTTATATTTTATTTATGGAACGCTCTTTTGGCCCTCTGGATTTTGTTCAAAAAAACAAATGAAGAAACCATTGCCGGTTTCGGATGGCTTCTAACCCTTTTCGGCGTCCTCTTCTCGATCTACAAGGCTTACATCTCCATCGTGGAACTCCATGTTTTGTGTCTGATTTGCTCTTCCATGTATTTAGTCAATCTAATGCTCTTTGTCGGATGGGACGGGGCTTTGAAAGTAGGACTGATACGGTTTTCCCGTCTGCATTTGAAGCCAAAATGGATCTCTTTGGGAGCGGCCACATTGGCCATTTTTGGCCTCGGTTGGTTACTCATCAATAATTATCAAGATCAATTTATCCGTGAAGCCAAACTGCCAGTCAGCACTGAAGAAATTCTCGCGTTTCATTTTCGCCAATCGCAATATCAATTTGAACCGTTGCCGAACGCTCCAGTTTGGGGAAATCCGGATGCGAAGGTAACGGTTGTTGAGTTCAGCGATTTTCAATGCCCCTTTTGCAAATACGCCGCTTTTCATATCAAACCGGTTTTGTCGGAATTTAAAAATAAGGTGCGATTTTATTTTTATAATTATCCCCTCGATGCCTCCTGCAACTCACAAATCAAGGGAGGGATGCATGATAAATCGTGCATGGCCGCCGATGCGGCCCTCTGTGCGGCCCAATTTGGCGACTTCTGGAATTACCACGACGCCATTTTCAGAAATCAGCAGACGTTAAACCGCGAACTCCTTCTTAAATTGGCCAAAGAAGAGGGATGGGATGTCGCCGCGTTTGAAAAATGCGTCGATGCCCCAGAAACAAAGGCGCTGGTTGAAAAAGATATCGAGGCCGGAAACAAAATTTACGTCACCGGCACGCCGACCGTTCTGGTGAATAACAGACGGGTCAAATATTGGACCGATCCCGACGTATTTCGTGCCATCATAAAAGAGGAAATAAAACGGACTCAGTAATGCGTTTTCACGAGGAGCCGCCTGCCCGCCCGCTGTATGGGGGGATACCTCATGAAAGTTCGCAAGGTATCTGATTTTTCAGAAGGCAATGTCGAATTGTTTCTCAATTTTCTCGTAATAATCGATCACGGAACGGACGAAATTCCTTTTTTGGTGATACGGTGTAGCCAAAAAACTTCTTTTAAAACCGTAAATGATGATGTCCTTCAGATGGGCCGGTGAAATGTCAAAGGTCGCCACCGCAATTTCGATCTCTTTACAAACGTTGGTGTGGGAGACAAGCCGGTTGTCGGTACAAAGACTCAGCGACAGTTTGTGATCGAGCATTTTGCCCAAGGGATGTTGCCCAATTTTTTTGATCGTTGGGATCGTCTGCAAATTGCTCGTCAGACAAACCTCGATGGTGATTCTCTGATCGGCAATATATTGTGCCAAGTCTTCAGCATATTTTTTCTTTTCCGCCAGCGGCATACCCTCAATCAAATTGTAGGCAAAAAGATGGGTGCCGTGCCCAATGCGATCGGTATGACAATCGGTGATCGCCTGAAAAATCGAGGGAGGCCCATAGGCCTCGCCGGCATGAACGGTTTTTTTCAGGAAATGTTTCTGTGCATATTGATAGGCTTCAACATGATCCCCGGCCGGATAGCCCTTTTCCTCACCCGCAATATCAAAGCCGACAATGGTCAGCCCTTTTTTATCCCGCAACGAAACCAAACTCCGCACCACCTCCATCGAAGCAATCGGGTAGAGCTCTTTAGGCGGTGTATAGCGATGGACCGACATCAGGTCGCGATAGTAATCTGAAAAACGCTCATCGAATTTCCGCATCGCGCAACCGATGATCCCGTATTCAAAATGAGGCTCCAATCCTTTTTTGATTTCCGATTTTTGCGCAATCTCTTTTTTGGCACGGGCCAATCCTTTATCGACACTTTCAATGACTTCACCCACAGTCAAATGCCGGTGGGCATTGAGTTGCGGCGCAAAACGGGGTTCGATGTAACGGACCCCTTCGTTGAAATTATCCCATGCCAGCTCATACGCGACACGTTCCAAAGACTCCTTGTCCCGAAGCACCGCACAGGTGTATTTAAAACCGTGAAGATATTCGCCGAGATCGGCATAGCGGGGCTTGAAAACAAGCTCCGTCAAACCTGCTTCGGTGTAAGAGGGCATTTTGATGTTTTGCTGTTTGGCCAAATCGATGAGGGTTTTGAGCCTTAAAGAACCGTCCAAATGGACATGCAGGTCTGATTTAGGGATGGCCCTGATAAATTCTTTGGATATCACCATATGGGAACTTTAATGAAATATTTAAAAAAGTCAAATTATTTCAAAGGCTTGAGCAATATCTGGCCCCAGCGTCAAAAAACGGGGGGGAACGTCCCCTAGTTTGACGCAACTTTTTTGGAGGGGTGCCGATAGTAAGACCGGAGGGTGCAAAATGAAAAAAATTCTATGGGGAGTCGGTCTTCTGATCGCAATAACGGTTTTACCCTATTTTGAAGCAAAGGCTTGCGGGCATGAGGGATTTTTTATGGGAGCCGGTTATGAACAACTCCTGCAATATTCTCCCGATTACCAACTGGTTGCCATCGGCACAACCTCCCGAAAAATTACGTGGGGGACCCGTTGGGGGGCTTATGCCAAAGTCGGTTACGATTTTTGCGGCTCGCGCTGGGGCGTGGAAGTCCCCTTCAGTTACAATCGCCAAAAATTGAATCGCTCCGAACTGGTGAATGTAATGAGTGTCGATGCCAACGCTATTTTTCACATTATTGAAACAACAGGTGGTGCCGATTTTTACTGGCTCGGTGGCTTGGGTGGTAGTTATGTCTCCGAAGGGCGCAATAAAAACGGAACTAGCGCCACCGGCATGAATTTCAATTTTGGTCCCGGCTTTCAATATTTTCTGAAACAGACCAAACCAAAAATAGCGATTGGCATCTCCGTGCCGATAAAATACACGCTCTATTTCGGCAACAATCTTTCGCGAAAGAGGACATCCGTCTTCGGCATCCCGATTATGGCCGGATTTACAGTGGGATTTTAATTAATCGGCAAAAATATGGACCGATTCGGGGTAAAAACGGACACGATTATTTTCATAGCACCATTGCAAGTGATTCTGTAAAAGACGATTCTTTGTCGCCAAATTGATATCCGAAGATAATAGCGACAAATCCAAATCGATGCGCAAAGGCCTTTCCGGAATCAAGTGCCGCGTGCTTTTTGGAGGAAACGGTTTTTTATGCAAGGTGCGATCGACCACCTCCTGTTTGGTAAACTGAGGCCTGAAAACAACCGCATCGGCATTCGTTTCACTAAAGTCAGCGAGGGTTAACTCATTATCAACATACACGACCTTTGTATCTTTGGCGCTCAATGTCCGGTCGACTCTATCGGTAGCAAAACAGAGCTCTTCCAAAAGATTTTTCGGATTCATCCCCTTTTTCTCCAGCCCAAGCATAACTCCATTTTTGTCGGCCATCGCCAAAAGAATCTTGCGTTCCAAAACAGCTTTTTTGGCATCGGCCAAATTTTTTAGCGGCTTAAGACAATAACCCTCGCCCTCCCCAAAAAGTTGCGATAAAAAAGAGCGAATATCCGTTTTTTCAAAAAGAAAGGCATCCCATCCTTCCAAAATAATTTTGGGAGAAAAATAATCGACCTCACAGGCCAAAATGTCACGAACCCCCATCTTTTTCATAGCGGCATAGCGATGCATCCCATCGAGCACAATAAAGTAGGGATCGTGCCATGTGACGATGACCGGGTTTTTCATTTTTCCCTGATCCTTGATATTGGCGGCAATCTGGTCGACCCACTTTTCGACAATCCCCTCGTGGGTCAGACATTTTTCGATCGGAATAATTTTGATGCGGGAATAAATGTCATCCATGCAATGACACCTTTGCAAATTCGATGATGCAATGCGCAGCCTCCGCGCCGGCCCTCTCCTGCCCCTCTTTTGTCATGGCGCCAAGGTGAGGCACCGCCACAACCTGTTTCAATTCAAACAAGGGATTATTCTTCGGCGGTTCCTCTTCATAAACATCTAATGCCGCTCCGGCGATCTGCTCCTTCTTTAATAATTCCAATAAGGCCCCTTCATCAACAATACCGCCGCGGGAGGCGTTGATCAGATAACTCCCCTTTTTCATTTTGCTTAACAGCGATTTATCGAAAAGATGATGGGTGGCCTCGTTTAACGGAAGGTGCAAAGAGATAAAATCGGCTCGTTTGACGAGGTCGACTAGCGGCACCAGTTCTATCTCCAAGGCTTCGGCCACTTCTGAAGTCACAACCGAATCGTGGGCTATCACCTCCATGCCAAATGCCTTCGCCCGCTTGGCCACCTCCTGCCCAATCCGCCCAAGCCCCACTACCCCCAACACTTTTCCGCGCAATTCAACGCCCTGAAAATTTTTTCGATCCCACTCCCCCCTTTTCAAAGAGGCTTGGGCCTGCGGAATATGCCGCACCAGCGAGAGCATCAAGGCCATCGTATGTTCCGCAACGGTGTTGGTGGTGGCGTGCGGCGTGTTTTGCACATCGATCCCTTTTTTGCGGGCCGCTTCGGCATCGACATTATCAAGACCGACACCGGCACGAACAATCAATTTTAGATTTTTTGCGGCTTCAATCACTTGCGCGGTGACTTTGGTGCCGCTGCGTACGGCCAAGATTTGAAATGGGGAGATGATTTCGGCCAATTCCTGCGGCTTCAAACCGGTTTTCACCGTAACATCAAGCCCTGCCTGTTTCATCTGATCGATGGCACTCTGGGCAAGGGGGTCGCAGACCAAAACTTTTACTGGGGATCCTGCCATAAAATATCCTCGGCGGCCGCAACACCGGCGCCTAATTTGATCGGAAAACCCTGTCGCTTGAACGCAATTTCCAATGCACTGATCGCGGTGGTGATATCAAAACGATCCATGTAACCCAAATGGGCAATGCGCATCACTTTCCCTTTCATCGAACCTTGTCCGCCGGCAATCGTTACACCTAAATCGTCGCGCATCACTTTAACCGCTTTTTCACCATCCACACCGGACGGCACTTTGACCGCCGTTAAAATATTTCCGGGGCGTTCGGCAAAGAGTTCCAAATTGAGGGCCTTGATAGCCGCGCGCGTTGCTTTGGCGAGCCAGCTGTGCCTTGCCCACATCCCCTCCATCGTTTCATTTTGAATGATTTTTAAGGCTTCTTTGAGCTGGAACAAAAGACTGATGGCCGGCGTGTATGGGGAATCATCCGAATCGAGCGCTTTTTTGTAGGCACGAAGATCAAAATAAAATCGGGGTGATTTGGAGGCGTCCACCGCTTTCCACGCCTTGGGACTGATCGAGATAAAACCGAGGCCCGGAGGGAGCATCACCCCTTTTTGCGAACCGGTCAATAGGCAGTCGACTTCCCACTTGTCGGGGAAACAGGGCTCGGCCCCGACACCGCTGATCCCGTCGACGACCAAAAGGGCATCCGTTTTTGCAACGACTTTTCCAAACGCCTCAATATCAAACACGCAACCGGTCGACGTTTCTGAAAGTTGCGTGAAAACCGCTTTGGCCGAGGGATTTTTTTTCAACGCCTCTTCCACTTGGGTCGGTTGCACCGCTTTTCCATATTCAGCTTTCACTTCGACCAGATGACAACCAAACGATTTGCCGATTTCTCCCCACCGTTCCCCGAACTTGCCGGCTTGAGCCACAATCATCGTCTCGCCGGGGCTCATGAGATTGGCAACGGCCGCTTCCATCACACCCGTTCCGGAAGAGGCCATGAAATAGACCGGGTGTTGGGTTTGAAAAAGCATTTTAAGGCCTTGAGCCACCTCTTTGATGATAGCGCAAAACTGTGGGGTTCTATGATGGATCAATGGCCAAGCCCCTGCGGAGGCCACTTCCGGAGGAACCGGCGTCGGCCCCGGCGCCAAAATATAATTTTTTTTGATTTTCATGGATAGAGTCCCCGTGTCAACATCGCGGTAGAAACTTTGCGAATGGCGGTCATCAACGCGGCGGTTCGCATATCAACTTTTTCTTTTTGGGCGGTGGCGTAAACTTTTTCAAAGGCATCCGACATCATCTCCCAGAGCTTGTGATTGATCTCTTTCTCTTTCCAAAAGAGATTTTGCAAATCCTGCACCCATTCAAAATAGGAGACGATCACGCCACCCGCATTGGCCAAAATATCGGGGATCACAAAAATATCGCCTCGATCGCGAATCATTTTATCGGCCTCGTTGGTAGTGGGCCCATTCGCCCCTTCGGCCAAAATGCGGCATTTTAGTTTTTTGGCATTCTCTTTGGTAATGACCCGTTCGATGGCCGCCGGAATGAGAACATCACATTCCACCTCTAAAAGCGCTTCATTCGAAATGGGGTCCCCTTCAGGGTATCCTTTTATTACTTTATTCGTGGCGAGATAAGCCATGAGTGATTCATATTTCAGCCCCTTCGGATTATAGATGCCGCCGGTGTGGTCACTCGCCGCAACGATTTTACAACCGATCTTCTCCATTTTTTTCGCGGCGGCGCCGCCGACCTGTCCAAAACCTTGCACCGCCACCCGCGTTTTGGAATCGAGCTTCATCTTTATTTTTTCAGCAGCGGCGATGATCGCATAGACGACACCGCGCCCCGGCGCCTCTTTGCGGCCGAGCGAACCGCCGATATCGATCGGTTTGCCGGTCACCACCCCCGGAATCGCATGGCCCTTTTGCTGGCTGTAGGTATCCATGATCCAAGCCATCACCTGTTCATTGGTCCCCATGTCGGGAGCGGGGACATCGGAATCAGGACCGATAAAATTCAAAATTTCGATTGTAAAGCGGCGAGTCACACGTTGCAATTCCTGACGGCTCAACGGATTGGGGTCAATCGCCACACCTCCTTTTGCGCCACCCAAAGGCAAACCGACAATGGCCGACTTCCAAGTCATCATCATCGCTAACGCCGCCACTTCGCCCATATTCACATGCGGGTTGTAGCGGAGGCCCCCTTTATAAGGGCCCAATGTATCGTTATGTTGGACACGATAACCGGTGACGACTTCGACTTTGCCGTTGTCGTGGCGAAACGGGACACTGACGGTCAAGGCCCTTTCCGGAACCCGAAGGCGGATGAAAATATTTTCATCCAGATTCATCGCGTGCGCCACGCGCTCGAAATTGGCCTGAACTTCTTTAAAAAACGGATTGTCCCACTCGGGATGATGTTGCATAAACGGGTCTTTCAGCTAGCACATTTGGTCGATGAGGGCAAAAACATTTTGCGTTACCCAATTCGCAAGTAAAAACCCCTTTTCGGTCAGTTTTACTCTATTTGCATCCAAATTTAAAATCCCCTCTTTTTCCCAATTTAGAAACTGGGGGATCCAAAGGCGGCTTGCATCGTCTAACAGCATCCCTTCTGTCAACCTGATTCCCATCATCCATTTTTCCTTGAGGGCGGTCTTCCAATCGATTTTTTCTTCGTCTTCGTATCCCCAGTTTCCTTTCAAATATTCTTTGAGTTTGCGTGTGGTGCGCCATCTTTTATTCTTAACATAAGAGACGGCGCCGGAACCGATCCCTAAATAGTCTCCATAACGCCAATATTGCAGATTGTGATTTGATTCATGACCGGGCTTTGCATAATTGGAAATTTCATAACGTTTGAGGCCGGCTTCTTCCAAAGTTTGGGTAACAAGCCGGTGCATGGAAATTAAAATTTCTTCAGGAGGGAGATGAAATTTTTTTTGCTTTACCCAGCTATCGAGCGGAGTACCCGATTCCACAGTTAATTGATAGGCGGAAATATGGGGGAGCCCCATGGAAATAGCCATTGCCAAATCTTTTTTCAGATCATCCGGAGTTTGCCCTTCGATGCCGAAAATCAGATCCAGACTGGCGTTGATGAAGCCAGCCTCTTTCGCCTTCTGAACGGCCGCTACCGCCTCGTGTGAGGAATGACTGCGGCCCAGTTTTCTCAAAAATTTTTCCTGAAACGATTGGACACCAAATGAAATTCGATTGATACCGAGTTTTAGCCATTCTTGGAAATCAGTTTTTGTGGCCGTTGCCGGATTTGTTTCAACGGTTATTTCAATGGGATGCGGGGACGCTCCCCATGAGGGGGACGTCCCCTCTATCGCGGCCAAAATTTTCTCAAAAAATTCTTTCGACATTAAAGAGGGGGTGCCCCCGCCAAAAAAAATGGAGACAAGCGGCCGATTTTTGAGACCCAATCGTTCCACCTCTTCTTTCAACTGCAAAATGAGCAATTGAGCATAATCCAAATCGGGAATTTCCCTTTTCTCCACAGCGATCGAATGAAAATCGCAATAGGGGCACTTTTCCAAGCAGTAGGGAATATGAATGTATAGAGCCAAAGAATTCACAACGATTCACTACATTATCTGTCTATAAAAATGCAAGTGGGTGTCAAAAATTTGGCAAAACAATTGTTTATTCGTGTGTTAAGAGTACAATACTCAAGAAAGGGGGGAGTTATGAAAATTTGTAAAACGCTTCGATTTTTTAGCCCGATATTAATGATAGGGTTTTTAGCCGGTTACGGTTGTGGAGGGGGATCGGATAGTGCTGCAAGAGCTATAAACACCACGAATAGCGGATCAGGGGTCGGGATTGCCGGAAGTGTGGCGACCCCAACAACATCATCCGCGAGTATTTCTGTCGGGGCCTCTGCCAGCAAAGGAGTTACGGCCGGCAAAAGTGTTGATAAAGGGATTAGCGAAAGTGTCAGCGAAAAACCGGTCTTTCTCGTTTCCAAAGCAACCACCGATACCCCGGCCAAAAATGCAAAAATCACTATTACAGATAGCGCTGGAGAAGTGCTGGACACCTGCAAATGCAACAATCAGGGGGAGTTGATTGGCTGCAATGTGGATCCGGCAAAATTAGAGGTGGACAAGTTGATTTTCATCAAGCCTTTGGTTGGGACAGATCTCCAACTGAGCGCCGTTGTCGACTTATCAGGTAAAACGGCCGGAGAAACCGCAGATGCAGGAACCATTGACGCAGATGATACGGTCATTGCTGATCAACTCCTCCTCTCTTGCGGAGGCTCTTCCAGCGCCGCCTGTACAACCACGGATGAAAAAAATAGGGCCTACTTTAAAACAATTAACAACGTCTCCGGGACAACCGCCGGAGTGGCCGATCAGGGGGGAATACAAAAAGCCTATCAGGAGATGATTCGCGGCTGCATGGCCAGCGGTGTACATCTCTCTCCCTCAGAAATAATCGACATGCTAAAGGGATCCAACAGCTCCCTGATTAGCAAATGCCAAAGCTTGGCGGGCCTTTCTCTGGACAACACTACATTAACCAACGGAATGAAAAATTTTCCGACAGCCGTATCTGGCATTATCAGCGACTCGGCATTTGCCAAAAGTTTGCTGAGCGGAGGAGAAGATGCCTTCAAAAAAATGATGGGGGCCTTTTTCCTGAAACAACCTCCTGCTAACATGGGGATCATGGCGGGCAACCCAGCTGTTTACAAGACGATGATGGCGACTTACGCTACTGACGTTGCCTCTGGTCAAGGTGCCGCTGTTTTTAGCCGATTTTCGGACGCTTCATTTTTGAAGAGTTTCGGCTCCTTTGGGGATGGCCTTACCGTTGCCAACATGGCCCAATCAGGCAAGGCCGATGCCTTGAAAAAAGTCTGGAATGCCTCTACATTTTCAGGTTCGGAGAACTTCGCCAAAATGGGAGAATCGTGGCGTACTTTGGCGGTGTCGGGAAACAGCTCAACCGAATTTGATTTATGGACCTCCAAGGCATCAACCTATGCTAAGAAATGTACAGACAATCCGTCGGCATGGGGTGGTTCTGCGGGTGCTGCTGCATGGGACTCATTTGGCATCACAATGGTTCAAAATCCCACAGCGGCGACGGCTGGGGCGGTGTGTACTAAGGATGCCGATTGTCCTACGGGACAAGTCTGCACTTTATTTAATACCAGCACAGGTGGAGTCTGCTTTGTCAGCTGTACCAGTAACTGTGTTTATGGAAGTAAGTGTTCAACAAATAGCCAATGCCAATCCGGTTTTTGCGGAGCCGATAGCTCTTGTTCGGCAAACACCATCGGGGGCGTTGCTGTCGATCCTTTAGGGGCTGTTCTCAAAAATCTGGGGGAAACCTGCGCGATCAATAGAGATTGCAATTCTGGAAATTGTAGCGGCGGTGTTTGTTCAAGCGCCACCGACCCAAGACAGACCGGTGCCGCCGCCTTTGCGGGCTTTTACAAAAAAACCTCAGGGTGCACTACCACCTGTACCTGCACTATTGCGTTTCAAATTGATGGGCCGGCCGGTTCTACTAAGTTCTCTGTGCAACCTGCAGATACAAACAACCCCGCATCAAATACCTTCTATGGAGGTAATCTCGATATCACCGGAACAGGACCTCTGTTTTTAACAGCAGTGGCCGTGACTAACTCCTCCGGCACAGCAGGGACTCTCACCTGTACAGGGGCCGGTGGATCTACCGAGTTAACGGTATCGGGGGCGAGAATTACAGGGACTTGTGCCTTCGGAGGGGGATTGACCGGAAGCTGCACCATCGACCATACCAAATTGTAAAACTGTATTTCTGCGATACAATAAAAAACCCTCCGCCAATTGGTGGAGGGTTTTTGTTTTCCATCGTCACTACATTATCTGTCTATAAAAATGCAAGTGGGTGTCAAAAATTTGGCAAAACGGGTAAAAAGAGACTCGTTTGCATTGTTGCAGATAATATTTATTTTCTTTTTTTTCTATTTTTCAATAACTTAACGGGATCAAAAATTTTATGAACCTCCCCGCGGCAAGCCGCGGGGAATTATCAAGTTAATAAACAAGTTGTTTTTGACATCCGTGACCCGTCAAAACATTGACATTTCCAGAACATTCGTTTTTCTGTACGATTAAGAGATGGAGCAAGCCAACAAACGTACTCTAAAGATAATGGGGTTGTTATGGGCGGTTTTCATCCCTTCAGTTTTGCTGGCGGCCGCGGCGACTTTTTCACCCCCAAAGATTGAACGACCCAAGATAGAGTCCACTAAAACCGAACCCGCTGTTAGGTTTCTAAAGACCAAAATGTCAGAGAAAGAAAAAGGGAGTTCGAGGTGTTTGGGAAGCCTGCCCTCTCCTTCAGCTAGAGGATATGTTCAAAACTATGCGGATCAATTTATAAGAAAAAATTCTAAAGAAAAATCGGCCAAACTTTATTGTGCTTTGTATGATGGTTTTGCCTATCGCTACACACTGGAAGTCCCTGAAGAATATAAAAGCCAGCTTCCCAAAGGGGCACCAACGAGTCGTGAATTCCTCTCACCCGTTGAAAAGTGTTTTGGTCAAAATGCAAAACAATTTTGTGAAGGGCAAAGTCCCCATTGGCGGGAGAATCCAAATTATAACTCTGAGATGGAAGAATGGCTTCTTGAGTTCTCTTGGATACATGGGACCAGCGGGTCTCCGTTTATGAATACGGAAGATTACCTAAGGGGACTCGGATTTCTAATGGATGTTTTGGATCAGAAGTTGTTTGCAGCTAGGAAATCGGTATGGATCAAAAACAAAAAATAAGGTGGTCCTTTTTTGTCGCTTGTTTGATTTTGGTTCCTTTGACATCGGTTTTAAGTCAATCGGGAATGACGTGCCATATGCTAAGCCTGTTGGTTCCAATCGGTGGCCATGCACAAATTATGGATCCAACAAGTGGTATCACACCTGCGGGGGAACGAAGTCCTGTTTATATTCGAAACGATTATTTAGGTCGTCTTTATCAAGGAGGCAAAGCCTACGATTGGCTCGTTGCCTCTCAAACCCCCCAAACATTTTCAGTTCGTCTGGAAGGCAGGCTTGGAGGAAAAATTGAAAGGTCGATTGTCAGTGAAGAGATTGTCCCTGGCAATAGAGATATGTTGCTGGCGGCTTTGAGTATTCCTGAAAAAATTATCGGCGGCGATGGACCCACTGCAGAACTCGTTCCACCCGATTTGGCCCCTAACCAGTTTGATTCAAGAGAGGCAGGGGGGATTCTTCCAGTCCCTGCCTCCTTCCCTATTACATGCCCAAGACTCGCCTCAACACGTCATTTGCTTGGGTTGCAACGTGGGATTGATCCTAGTGTGGTCTCCGATCCGAACCAAGATTGGTATGAAGGGACACTCGATTCAAAAAACCAACCTCCTGATGACATTCTACAAAACGGTTGGACGTGGAATTTTGATTGTCACAATGTCTTATGTATCAACAAAGCAACAACACGGTTTGACTGGGAAGATGAACGGATTGTCATCGGAACGGACGCTGCTGGAGGTGATGTAACGGAGGCTGGAGCCGGTGGACTTTATGCCAATTTCCATTATGCCGTGGTTCCTTGCAAAAATGAATATCACAATCAATACCAGCGGTTCGTATCTGGATTACCGGGGGGGACGGCGATTGCAGCCAGCCAACTCATGCGTTGTGCCAATCGTGTCCGTTGCACTGAAGGAGATACGAGGCATGAGGCTTATCAGGCCATGCAATTTTTGCTCCATCTCGCACAAGGTAATCTCGATGAAATAGGGAGAGGTGATCAAAGCCCGGAGTTGAGGGCGCACGGCATGTTGCCTGGGCCGTTTCTTTCGAAAACGGCCATGGCCAACAGCGGCTATGACCAATGCGAATGGTTGGATACAAGATACCATGCCCCTAACCAAAGTGTAAATTATCGTAATTTCTGTATTTGGGATTGGGATAGTGACACTCGTCCTTCGGATCAACAGTGTGTCATGGTCCTTTTGTGGGAAGGAGATGGGGCGTCAACAGGTTTCGCGCGACGGACTGGGGCTATCGGTTCTACCGATGTTGCTGACGATTTTATTGGATTCTTTGAAGTGCGCCGGGCCAATACGTTGAGTGCCCCTTTAGAAGTTTCTAATTATTCTTCGGATGTAACTTTAGGATTAACAACAGGCGATGCCACCTGTCGATGAATTAGTTTCTTAGTCTTGAGTGTCTCAAGCCGTAGGCCGTATAAAAGAAAAGGGCAGATTTTAATTTTAAAAATGCTCCAAAAATTGGGGGGCCCTCATGGCCACCCAAAGAGCTGTGCGCATACCGGTCCAACAATTGGGAATAGACCACATTCTTCGCAAACCTTTCGACACCAAAAAATTGTTAGCCCTTTTTAAAATCAAGGGCGCCTCAAGTGTTTTCGTCTGACATTTTCATTCGGCTACCACACCGATGGAAATTTTCTTTGATGGATTGAAAATTTGGGAGGAAAAAGGGCTGAACTGGATTTGACCTGACAAAAAATATCCCACAAAACGGGATAACTGTCAGGTCGAGTTGTGAGTGCTACGCATTATCTGCCTATAAAAATGCAAGTGGGTGTCAAAAATTTGGCAAAACGGGTAAAAAGAGACTCTTTTGCATTGCTGCATATAATATTTGTTTTCTTTTTATTATTTATTTTCTGAGAGCTTACGCGATTATTTTTTTTTAAAAAAATTGGCATGACAATTGCTTGTTTATGCACCAAGAAAAGGGGGAACCTATGAAAGTATGTGAAACGTTTCGTTTTTTAAGCCCAATATTAATGACGGGGCTCCTATTCGGAATTGGTTGCGGAGGCGGTACCGACTCCAGCAATCGAGCAACAACGGCTACAGGCGGTATCACTTTAAGTACCACCGTACAAGACTCTTCGAGCCCCAGCACCAGTATTAGTGTCGGTGCCAGCGTGGGCAAAAGTGTCGGCGTCGGCAAAGGAGCTGCCACGGGAGAATCAGCCCCAATCATTCGTGTTTCCAAGGCCACGGCAAACACAGCTGCCAACGGCGCAAAATGTTCCTGCACCAGTCTTGACGGAAAAGTTTTAGCAACCGCTACAGCAGAGGCCTCGGGCAAGACAGACCTGACAATTCCTGAAGGAGAAACGCAGGTTATTCTTAAGTGTACATTGGCCGACGGAGGTGAGGTGACTAATATTGTCGATGTTGACGGAAAAAAAGCGGGGGAGACCGTCTCGGTCGGCAACACCAATCCGGAAACCGATTTCATCTTCAAACAGATTTTTAAGGAAGCCGGTTTTGATAACGCCTCATTGGCCTCCAAATTTACAGCAAAAACACTGAATCCGATTGCCATGGCCAAAACAATCAAAGAGATGCTAGCGGATACCAGTGTGTCGGCCGGTTCTAGTTCTGTTGGGGCTTCTATGATTGCCATGCGAAATGCATGGAGAGAAAGTTTCGCTAACAACAAGCCGCCGGATTTCTTTAAAAATGCCTTAAATGGAGATGCAAGCACTTTAAGCGCCATGAGTGGTTTTGTCGGTGGACTCGATCTCTCGACAGCCATGAAAGATCATCTCACCTCTTTTATCCCGGCTTGTGCAAAAACCTTTGATGATGCGACCTTCAAAAAAATGGAGGCGGCCAGTGCCGGCTACAGTTCCATTGCCAAGAGCTTCATCACTTATAAGAAGGCCGATATGGACAATATCGCAAAGAATCCCGAAAATTTTCGGGGTCTTTGCCAAAACAGTGCCGACAAATTTGTGGCAGGAGATGCCAATGCCTTTAATTTTTTCAAAAACTCAAATGGCGCGGCACTCATGTCGAATCTCATAGGAAGTTTTGATCCATCAGCATTTGGCGGAGACTACGAAGCCATGCAAAAGGTTTTACAAAACTATAAATTCAGTGGCCTTGGTTCCGGCGATATTGCAACCCACGCCGCGGCTATCGGCAACTATTTTGTAGCCACGGACAACCCTGCAGAGAGGGCTTCTGTCTTAAAGGACCCAACCAGTATTGGTAGCACACTTTTTAACAATCCGGCTGTCTATGCCGCCAGCGATGGTGCCACGGCTGCCCAAGACATCTTCACTATTCAGGGAAATACAGGAGGGACCACAGGCACTTTTACGGCCTTTACCCCTTGCAGTGCCACTTACCCTTGTGGCGCAGGGGCTACCTGTAATGCTCAACATCAATGCGTTCCTGCTGTGGGGGGTGCAGGGGCTTGTACCGCCAACTGTCCCATCGGAACAGCCTGCTCGGGCACCATTTGCGGAACAGGATTGTCTTGCGTTACCGGCTTCTGCGTCGTTCCAACTGGAACAACGCAAAAGTTCGCCGGGGAAACATGCACCAGTACGGCTCAGTGTCTTCCTCCCCTTTCCTGCAAATTGCTTGATGTTTTAAGATGTAGTTATTGAAAACGTTCTGCAAAAAATGAAAAAACCGTCCGCTATTTTTTGGCGGGCGGTTTTTTTGTATCGTCAAATTACCAACAGCTGGGTATCTGTTTTTTGACATTTTCCCAATCTATTGGAAAAATTTAAATAATACATTAATAAAATCAATTACTTATAAAATGGGGTTTGCCGAATGTTGTGGCACAACGATTGCAAGAATTAAGAATAGGTATCTTATAGGAGGCATTATGCAACATCGTGAATTATTCTCATTTTTGGAAAAATTGATGGAGCGGGTTCGGCTCTCACCCAACCTCCCTCCGAATGAAGTCCATGTTTTCAATGTCCATGCCTCTTACGGCCACTACCAAATTGTGATCGGCCCGGCAGAAAAAATTTTTCAAAATCAACATCCGATGCGGCCTATTGAAATCAACGGAGCCATTCATCATCTTTTTGTCACCAAAAATCAGATCGCGCCGCATCCCTCTTCCAAACAGATCCATGATAATTTGAAGGGGTGTGTGATCATGCGCGATCTGACCATCCATCTGAAAGATCCGACCGGCACCGGAAGAAAAGTCGAAAAAGGGGCGAAAGAGAGCCAGTTAGTTGCCCGCGAAAAAATTAATCTCGCCGGTCCCGACGGTGAAAAATTCATGAAACGGATGGAACATACCGGCCGTCTTTTACAGGACACCTACAAAATTGTTCAGGAAGATATTCTTTCAGCACTGGCCGACAAACAATACACTATGGAGTAATCCGGATGTGCAATTCCTTGAGTTGCTCTGCATCCACGTCGGATGGCGCCTGCGTCATCAGACACGTCGCCGAGGCGGTCTTCGGAAACGCAATCACATCACGAATCGATTCACAATGGGCGAGCAGCATAATCAATCGGTCAAATCCCAACGCAATACCGCCGTGGGGAGGCGCACCATATTCCAAAGCCGAAAGCAAAAAACCGAAACGGCGCTGGGCCTCTTCGGAGGAAATATTCAAAATTTCAAAAACCTGCTGCTGCAGTCCGCGATCGTGAATACGAATCGAACCGCCTCCGATTTCATAACCGTTTAAAACCAGATCGTAACCGAGTGATCTCACCTTGGACGGGTCCGAAGTCAAAAATTTAAGATCCTCTGGAAAGGGCGATGTAAAGGGATGATGAACACTCACATATCGCTTTTCCTCTAAGCGATATTCAAACAGGGGAAAATCGAGAACCCAAAAAATATCGGTTTGGGATTCGTCCAAAACTTTTAGTTTTTTTGCCAAGGAGAGACGAAGCGCCCCCAAAACCGAACAGGCCAAAGCCCATTCATCGGCCGCAAACAAAATGGCATCCCCCTCTTTTATTTTCAGTTTTTTGATGAGGGTCTGTCTCTCCTCCTCCGAAAAATTTTTGGCGATCGGCGATTGCCACCCTTCGTGTGTCTGTTTTGCCCAGCCAAGTCCTTTCGCCCCCATCCCCTTTGCTTCCTGTTCCAAGGCCTCAAAATCTTTTCGGGTAAGCGTTGCCGCAGGACTCACCTTCAATGCCTGAATCACTTTTTTATCGGCAACCGCTTGCGCAAAAATCTTGAAAGGGGAATTTTTAAAAATTTCCGAAACATTTTCCAATTGCCACGGAATCCGGCGGTCGGGTTTGTCCGAGCCATACCGATTCATCGCATCGTGAAAAGAGATCCGGTCAAACGTCTTCGGCAATTTTTGTCCCAACGTCTCTTTAAAAAGAGAGCCCATCAACTCTTCAACCATCTCCAAAATAGCGTCGCGTCCCAAAAAGGAGGTTTCGATATCGATTTGGGTAAATTCCGGCTGTCGATCGGCCCGCAAATCTTCATCCCGAAAGCATTTGACGATCTGAAAATATTTATCAAAACCGGAGATCATCAAAAGCTGTTTGAAAAGCTGGGGCGATTGCGGCAGCGCAAAAAATTTTCCGGGCTGAACGCGGGAGGGGACCAGATAATCTCTCGCCCCTTCGGGAGTCGATCGGGTCAGCATCGGCGTCTCGATCTCCAAAAAACCTTGCTCCGAAAGAGAGCGGCGGACCGACTGGGCCGCGAGATGGCGCAAAATCATAGTCCGCTGCATTTTGGGGCGGCGCAAATCGAGAAAACGGTATTTCAGGCGAATATCCTCCGAGACCGTCGTTTCATCGGAAATTTCAAAAGGAGGAACCGGAGAACGGTTCAAAATAGCGCAATCGTGGACCAACACTTCAATAGCGCCGGTGGCCATTTTTTTATTTTCCATCCCCTTAGGACGTTTGCGCACAATCCCCTCAATGGCCAACACATATTCAGAGCGAATCTCTTTGGCCAACGGCATTATTTTTTCCGCTACTTTCGGGTCAAAAACGATTTGCGTCCGGCCAAAACGATCGCGCAAATCGACAAAAATCAAACCTCCGTGATCGCGGCGGGCATCGCACCATCCCATCAGGACCACTTTTTTGCCGGCATTTTTGGCGATCAACGCGCCGCAAGTGTGCGTCCGCTTTTTCATTTGGATAATTCTCCGACCAGTCGCCCCATTAAAATCTCGTTTTGTTTTCCGTCATGCATGTTTTTGACAATAGCGACCCCTTTTTTGACCTCGTTTTCACCAAGGATCACAACCCATTTCGCTTTTAATTTGTCGGCCCGCCGAAGCTGACTTTTGAGGGAACCGCCGTAGGCCGATTCAACCCTGAGCGATTTTTCCCTTAATTCCTGAATGACCGACAAGGCCGCCTGCTCCGCTTCGGATCCCAAAAGTGCAAAGAACATCGGCTCGTGAATCGTGGGTCGTGAATCGTGAATCAAAGGAGCCAACAATGTCAGTCGCTCCATTCCGATCGCAAAACCGACGCCGGGAATATCCGGCCCGCCCAAATCCTTGACCAGACCATCATAGCGACCACCGGCCGCTACCGCATTCTGCGCCCCAAGCCGGTCGCACAAAACTTCAAAGGCGGTGCGGCAATAATAATCGAGACCGCGCACAATCCTCGTATTTTCCTTGAACGGGACATGCCCTGCCAAAAGCAGGCCGCGCACTTCGCGATAATGTTTCCGGCAGGCCTCACACCAAAAATCACTGATGGTGGAAACAGCCTCCGTCAACTCGCGGCAAGGTTCTTTTTTACAATCCAAAATGCGGAGCGGATTTTTTTTTGCCCTTTTTTGACAATCGTCACAAAATTTCTTCTCTTTTCCCTTCATGAAACCGTGAATGGCCTCAAGATATTTCGGCCGGCAGACGGCGCAACCGAGTGAGTTAATTTCAAAGCGGACATCCTCAATACCCAACCCGGAAAAAATATTTTTGAGGAGGATCAGCATTTCGGCATCGGCCATGGGCGACTCCGCCCCCAACAATTCGGCGCCGATCTGAAAAAATTGGCGGGAGCGCCCTTTTTGAGGCTGTTCATAACGGAACATCGGGCCAAAATAACAGAGTTTCGCTACCGGATATTTGGCTTGCAGACCGTTTTCAATATAGGCGCGAACGACGGGGGCCGTCCCTTCGGGGCGCAGCGTCAGCGACACCCCCTTTTTGTCTTCAAAAGTGTACATCTCTTTTTCGACGATCGCGGAGGTTTCACCGACACTTCTCACAAAAAGTTCAGTCGGTTCCACAATCGGGGTGCGAATTTCTTCAAAGCCAAAGCTGTCGAAAATTTGGCGTACCTTCTCTTCCACCCCGCGCCAAACGGAGGATTCCGGCGGTAAAATATCGCTCATTCCTTTGATGGCGGTGATTTTCATGGAGGCGCAAGTTAACAGAGAGGCGCAAAAGTGTCAAAGAGCCAAATCCTCCGCCACACTTTGGATCACTTCCTGAGGCAAGGGCAAGGGCGCACGGCGGACAAAACCCTCGAAGAGGGCGTTGTCGCATAGGACATTGATTAATCTTGGAATCCCTCCGGAAAATTCATGAATTTTGCACACCGCCTCTCTCGAAAAAATTTCCTCTTCGCCGCCTGCTTGTTGCAAACGATATTCGATGTAGCGCTCGGTGGCCTCAAGATGAAACGGTTTTAAATTAAAGCGCATCGCCACCCTTTGGGCCAACGGCGGGTCTTTGGCGAGACATTGTTCCAGCTCCGGCAAACCAAACAGGACAAATGAAATCAATTTTTGCGTTTGGGTTTCCAAATTCAAAAGGCCGCGAATTTCTTCCATCAACGTTTTGTCGGCCAGCATGTGGGCTTCGTCAATCAATACCACTGTTTTTTTCCCCTGTTCGGCAATTTCGTTAAGGCGTTTGAAAAGGGCCGTTAAAATATCGACTTTTTTGTCGGAAGTATTTTCCATGTCGATCTGGCCCGCAATTCTTTTCAAAAGCCATGTCGAATCGACATCCTGATGGAGCACCACCAACAAAGAAACCTCGTATTCACTATCCGGCAACGTTTCCAGCAGACGCCTCGCCAACAGCGTTTTGCCCAAACCCGCCTCGCCGATCAAAACCGCAAGGCCCTTCATTTTGCCGACGGCGTTCAAAAGGCGGGTCATCGCTTCATCGTGCTGTTCACTGTGAAAATAAAACTGGGTCAAAGGCAGGATAGAAAACGGCTCTTCTTTTAGATGATAATATTGAAGGTGATCCATTTTAGACAAAAGATATTTTCTTTTTTCCTTTAGGCGGAGTGGAGGAGACCTCTTTCGCGCCCGTTATCCCCAATAATTTATTCGCAAGCGGATGATTGGGATCGACCGCTAAAATCTGCTTCAAGACAATGTGGGCATGATCGATCTCTTTTTTTGCCTCTGTCTCCAGACCGGTCGATTGATACGCCTTGGCCAAACTCAATGCCGATTGTGCCGCATGCAACCATTTTTCAATCTGCTTCGGATCAGCGGATTTGGCCGATGGGGCCATCGATTTTTGCGGGGCCGCCGGCATTGCCGGTTTTATCGTCGGCTTCACTTCCGGCGATGTGGATTGTGTTGCCTGTTTTTTGGCCTCCCGCTCCTGCTCTTTCCTCTCTTTCTCTTTTTCGACCTCCTCTTCCTGCGCCGCCTGCTCCGCCGCTTTCTGCTGGCGTTTCCGGTTTGCCTTTTCCAACAGACTTTGAAAAGCATCGGGATCAATATCCTCCACCAATTTGCGCAAGGTCTCCGTCTCTTCGGGCAAAATGACCAAAATTTCGCCGTAGGCTTCGAGCGCCTTCTGCGACTCCCCTCCCCTTTGATACAGCTCTGCCAATTCCTGATATTTTCCGCGCGCGGTATCGATCTGATTCAGCGCCGCATACATCTCCGCCTGCATTTTGAGCAGATCGGAATCGGCGGCCACAAGCTGTTTTGAGAGTTCCAGCCATTTCAGCGCGGCTTTATAATCTTTTTTGTTGTAATGAATGCGAACCAAATCGGCGAGCATCTCTTTATTTTTCGGGCGATAGGGGAGAATCCGCTCATACAATTCCACCAAACGTTGCGGGTCTTTTTTCTGTTCCCGATATTGTTTGGCCAAAATTTCGTACTGTTCAATCGCCTCCTCTTTTTTTTCTTCCCGCTGATAGCTCTCGGCCAACCGAATGCGGTGGCCCCCCTCTTGCGGAGCCAGCTCCACCAACTTTTCCCGCATTTTCAACGCCTCCTGAAACTGATTTTTCTGCTCATATACCTGCGCCAAAATTTCGTACTGATGGACGGCATCGACATGCAGTCCCATTTTTTCGTAGAGTTGGGCCAACGCAAGATTGATATCGAGAAGACTCGGATTTAACCGGAGGATATTTTTGTAAACCGTAACGGCCTTCAGATAAAAACCCTCTTGCGCATAAGCCGCCGCCACTTCGCGATAGGACTTGATCGCCTCAGGGACCTGCCGCCGTTTGGCAAAAAGTTCTGCAATGCGGAGTTTGACCCGCATATCTTTGGGATCGGCTTGAAGCAGTTTTTCATACTCGCGGATCGCCTTGTCGAACTTTCCCTGAACGATATATTCCTTAGCCGCTTCGAGAATTTTATCTTTGTTGAGTACGGTCATAGATTGTTTTCAACAATTCCAGCCCCAATATATAACCTTTTGGACCGAAACCGGCAAGTGATGCTTCCGCAACATCGGCAATGGTGGAATGATGACGAAACGGTTCCCGCTTTTGAATTTTGCTCAAATGGACTTCGACAACAGCGATATCGAGACTCGCAACACAATCACGGAGCGCAATGCTCGTATGGCCATAAGCCGCCGGATTGAAAAGAATCCCATCGACTTCCGTATCGATTTTTTGCAAATGGTCGATCAAGTCTCCTTCGTGATTGGATTGAAAAAAGGCGAGTGTTACTCTTTTTTCTTTAGCCCATTCCAGCAAACCCTCCCAAATTTCCTGCCAAGTTTCGGTTCCATAAACGGCTTTTTCTCTTTTGCCTAGCCAGTTGAGGTTGGGACCATTGACGACGGCGAATTTCGGTGTCATGGGGTTTCTCCCAAATTTTGAAGCCCCTTTTTCGCTTCCTGATTTTCCGGCTCCCGTTTCAAAATGACCTCATAAACATGGCGGGCCTTGTCAACATGTCCTTGTGCCGCAAAAATTTTGGCCATCGTAAGGGTCTCCCATGCCCCACTCTTTGGGGGGCTTACGGGAGGCGGCGGAACAAAATGATTTTTGAGCAGCTCTAACGCTTTTTCATGATTGGGGATGGTTTTCAAAACAAAATCGAGATGGAGGAGCGCTTTTTCATTCTCTTTTTTGTCAAGATAGGCCTTGGCAAGCGCCAGATGGCCGCTGATCAGCTGCGGATTTTGTTTTAATCCAACCTGACAGGTCTGAATGGCTTCATCGACCATCCCATAGAGACGAAAATATTCGGCAATCGGCGCAAAGACGATCGAAGTCGGGTTTTCCTGCCATTGGCTGTAATATCTAAGGAATGTGGAATTGTTCAAAAGATCGGGATGCATAGGTATAGAGTTTAACCATTTCTATAAATGGCGGCAATCTCTTTTGCAACTTCTTTGGGATTTTTAAAAGCATTGGTCACTTTGAGGTGGCATCTTTGATAGAACGGTTTCCTGAAATCAAAAAGTTTGTGGAGATGTTCCGGAGTGATCGGTTTGGAGAGCATCGGCGGCAAAGGGCGATGATTGAGCCTTGCCAGCACACAAAAGAGGGGGGAATAAATCCAAACGACAAACCCTTTTTGGAGCAGGAGACTTCGGTTTAGGGGATCGATCACCGCGCCACCCCCTGTTGCCAAAACGCCGGGGGCTTTGGTCAAAATTTTTTTCAAAAATCGTTTTTCCGCTTTTCGAAAGGCATCGATTCCAAATCGTTTGATGTAGAATGTCGGTTGTAGGCCGCTTTCTGCAGCAAAAAAATCGTCGGCATCGAGAAAAGAAAGGTTAAGCTCTGCCGCCAAGGCCCGGCCGACAGTCGATTTTCCGCTACCCATAAAACCTGTCAGAAAGATGGGCCTCATGGCAGGAGGTATGCGATACCTGATGGGGGATGTCTACTCGAAACGGAGGTAATCTCCTCGATTCCGCGATGGCTCCCAAATACTGCCGTTCGGGAGTTTCAGACTTTCATAGCGGAATACCGTTGGTTCACTTGTACTGGAACAGGTGGCAATCTTGCGTCCAAAAGAATCATACACGCCGAGGCATTTTTTGCCTTGGGGATAAAAATTCTCACCGATATGAATCTCACCCTTTGTGCTCGCAGGCCTATCTGGAAATACCCATGGAACCACCGCACAAAGCTGCCCCAGCGCTGGTTGGCAAACCTTGGCAGGGGCTATTGGATACCCACCGCTTTTTGAGAGAGGTTTTCCTTTATTATCTTTTGTTTCGGGTGAATGCGAATCCCCTTTGCAAAGATATACGGTAACATCTCTATCATACGGCTCTGGAACATTCACTTCGTAATGGTCGGAAACGGCCTTAACCGAAAAATAGATGCGAGGCCACTCGGCATTTCGTGGGAAGAGAGCCTTCGGTGTTGTCCATGAACCATTGGTCGTGACCGGAATATCTACTTCACGCGGTGTTTTTCCCCTTTCCATCACAACGACGGTATCTCCAATCTCTACTTCCGGATCGTCATAGCCTCCGATGTGTTTCCGGTCGGATTGCTCTCTGCAATTCTCAAATCCAAAATCGGCTCTAAGCTCTGACCAAATTTCATTCGGTGGACAACTTGTCAGAGTAATCTCTTTAGTCTGCTTCCACCCGTTTGCTCTGACACCTATCTCCACCGGATTTCCATCGAACGGAATATTAACGGTCGTAACATAATGGCCAACATAGACGGCAGAACCTTTTCGGATGGCTTCGCCATTTGCAAATAACTGGATCGGAACCTGGGAGGAAAATTGACACTCTTGCACGACACGGTTTGGTTTGGCTTGAGCCACAACGAAGCTCGATTGGGCCCTCTTTTGAGCCAAATCGACCGATGTCGCGTCGTCTTCGGGCGGAGCAAGTGTTTGACCCCCATAAGAAGCTGTTTTTCCAACACATTTTTGGATTGTCATAAAGTTTCCTCTTTCTCCTATATATTATCGGCAAATCTCAAAAAAAGTTGCGTGTTTAATGAAACAGCGAGAGGTACCAATATAAAATCGGTTCGCCGAAGAAGAGTTGGAGAGTGGCGGCGGCGGCGAGAAAGGGGCCGAAGGGAATCGCATAGTGCCAGTTTTTTTTGAGGCTCACGACCACAAGGCCGATCACCGAACCCAAAACGGAGGAGATCAGCAAAATCATCAAGACCTGCTTCCATCCAAAAAAGGCGCCGAGCATCGCGGCCAGTTTTACATCGCCGCCGCCAAGCCCCTCCCTCTTTTTGAGTTTTTCATAAGCAAAGGCGACTAAAAACAGAAACCCGCCGCCGACCAAAATGCCGACGCCGGAATCGACAAGCGCACCGCTCCCCTCCCCCGGAAAAGCGGTCAAATAGTGGACTAAAACCCCCGCCACAATTCCGGGGAGAGAAATACTGTCAGGGATAATCCGGTGATCGAGATCGATGAAAATGACAGCCAAAAGAGGGGCAATCAAAAAACAGAAATAGGCAAAATACAAAACGAGATCCTGAAAATAAAAAAAGGTGGCAATAGATAAAACCCCCGCTAAAAGTTCCACCAAAAAGTAGCGAAATGAAATTTTGACGGAGCAATGCCGGCACTTGCCCCGCAGCAAAAGCCAGCTCACGAGGGGGATGTTATCGTACCATGCGATGGGATGTTCGCATGAAGGACATCGGGAGCGAGGCGTTACAATAGATTCTCCACGCGGCAAACGGTAAATCACCACATTCAAAAAACTGCCGATGCAAAGGCCAAAAATGCCTGCGAGAAATAACATATGTCATCCCCGCGAAAGCGGGGATCCATCTTAAACAACACTGGATTCCTGCTTTCGCAGGAATGACATAACAAAAGTACCGCCAATATCCAATGATCAAATTTTTAATGACTCGGCAAGCGGGGGTTGGGCTCTTCCCTTTCATGGAAAATAAGATTCTCCGGTGGTTGTAGCAGACGGAGGCGGTGATGGACTTCATCGATCTCCAAAATATTCGGATCATGGAGGGACCGAAGGACCTTCGCGGGACCTGATGCCAAATGAAGCTGATCGGGATCGAGGTCCAAAAATTCCCAAAAACCTTGCAATCCTTTTTTTTCTGAGTCTTTGGGACGGGTATCAAAAAAGCGAATAAGGCGCCTAAAAAGCTTCGGGAGGAAAAGAATCTCTTCCGCATCATCAGTTGTAAAGAAACGAGCCCCTTCCAACGTCTTATCTTCAGGCCAAAAACCTTTTTCCTCTGTTCTTGCTTGTTCGGCCGTTCGTTGTAACAGTTGAAGCATCGGATCAGGAAGATATTCATAAATCATCGGATAGGCCATTCCTGCCGAAAGCATTTGAACATTGGCCGATTGCCCGATGAGATCCAAAAAGGAAGCATCCCCTACCATATATTTTCCCCCATCTTGCAACGGTACCCCATCTGGAAATAAAAAAGAGACGCAACGCCCGTAAAGATCAGGCCCCCTTGTCAGCGCCCAACCGGGAACTCCATCCGGGGGGAGATTGTCTTTTTGGATTTGAAGCAATTTAAAAAGATGATCTCTTTCATCCGCCGCCCATTTCCAATGCTGGGAATATCCGTAAAAATGAAGCTCATGCGCATCGATCCCTTCCATGCGGCTTTGCACCGTGCCATCTCTTGGGGATCGTTTGACTCTTGACGGCCACAAACGAGGATTAACCGCCTTCATCCGAATGGAATCTCCATCCGGGGCATAAGGAGCCTCTGCATGAAATTGGAGCTGGATGGCAGTGTAGGGAGTTGTAGCCAGTTCGACAGCGGTGTAGGGGACAGGGGCAAAGGCAACGGGCAGTAGTGACTGCAAACGCATATACCATCCCTTTCACACCTCCCCTCGTTCTGCAAACCTTTTTTTGTCATCCTCCCCCTACCCCCTCCCATAAAGGGAGGGGGAAATGTATTTGCAGCGGTAATGGGGGTATGTTAGAGACTCGGCCCTATGCAAAAACCCCACGAAGCCGAAGAGGAATATTTTGCCAAACTGGAAGTTGAAAAAAGACGAAAACTGGCTGAAAAAAAACATGCCGAACTGAAAACCCACGAAGTTGAGGCGTTGCGCGAGACCCATTTTATGCACTGCCCCGAATGTGGCGCCAATTTGGAACCGTTTGTTTTTAAAGGATTTTCAGTCAACAAATGTTTTCACTGTGGCGGGGCTTTTTTAAATACCGAGGCCTTTCAGAGGCTCTGTGGAGAAGATAATAAATTTTTAAATCTGGTGGTCGAAATTTTCCAATTTAAAAAATAAAGGAGATGGATGAAAAAGGTTCTTGAAAAAATGATCCGGCTGGCCCGTCTGAAGTTGCCGGAAGAAGAAATGAACCGTCTTACCAAAAAGACCGAGCATGTTTTGGAATATATCGAGCGCCTCAAAGAATTGAATACTGATGATATTGAACCGACCTCCCATGCCATCGAAGTGGTCAATGCGTTTCGGGAAGATGCAGCCACGCCTTTTTCCAATCCTAAAAAAATTGTAGAGATCGCTCCAAAAAGTTTTGAAAATCTTTTTGAAGTTCCAAGGGTTATTGATGAAGGTTAAAGAACTTTCTGAAAAATTGGCCCGTAAAGAAATCGCATCGGTTGAGATTACCGAAAGCTATTTCAAAAAAATCGAGAAACTCAATCCGAAACTGAATTGCTATCTGACTTTGTGCAAAGAATCGGCGCTAAAAACAGCGAAAGAGTCGGATGAAAGGCGATCCAAAGGGAAAACACTCGGGCCTCTGGATGGAATACCGATTGCGCTCAAAGACATTTTTATCACCGAAGGGGTCAAAACCACCTGCGCCTCCAAAATTTTGGAAAATTATAATCCCCCTTATGAAGGAACGACGGCGGCCGCATTTAAAAAAGCAGGGGCCGTTTTGCTCGGCAAACTCAACATGGATGAATTTGCGATGGGCTCCTCGAATGAATTTTCGGCCTTTGGCCCGGTCAAAAATCCGTGGAACTTGGATTGCATTCCGGGCGGTTCTTCGGGCGGCTCGGCGGCAGCGGTTGCGGCTGACCTTTGTGTCGCCGCCACCGGCACCGACACTGGCGGCTCGATCCGCCAGCCGGCGGCCCTTTGCAATATTGTTGGCCTCAAACCGACGTATGGCCGTGTCACCCGCTACGGCTTGATCGCCTTCGCCTCTTCACTCGATCAGGCTGGGCCGATGACAAAAGATGTAACCGATGCCGCACTGATGATGAATGTGATGGCAGGCTTTGATCCGATGGATTCGACATCGCTGAACGTTCCTGTCCCGGATTACACCGCATCGCTGACGAAACCGATCAACGGATTAAAACTCGGCATCCCGAAAGAATATTTTATCGACGGAATTGATTCGGAGGTGAAACAGGCGATCGAAATAGCCGCAAAAAAATACGAGACACTGGGGGCCAAAGTGGAAACGATCTCGCTCCCCCATACAAAATATGCGGTGCCGGCTTATTACATTATCGCCCCGGCGGAAGCCTCCGCCAATCTCGCCCGCTACGACGGCGTCCGTTTTGGATTGAGGACACCCAAACCGGAAGACCTTCTCGATCTCTATGAAAAATCGCGAACGTTTGGATTTGGACCCGAAGTCACGTTGCGTATCGTTCTCGGAACCTATGTTTTGTCGACCGGTTATTATGATGCCTATTATCTCAAGGCGCAAAAGGTGAGAACGCTCATCAAAAAAGATTTTCTCGAGGCCCTCCAAAAGGTCGACGCCATTTTGACCCCGACGGCGCCAACGCCGGCCTTCAAAATCGGCGAAAAAACGGATGACCCGTTGAAAATGTATCTCTCCGACATTTTTACGATCCCCGTAAATCTGGCGGGACTCCCCGCATTGTCGCTTCCATGCGGCTTTTCCAAGGCGGGGCTCCCGATCGGGATGCAACTGATCGGGAAGCATCTCGGTGAGGAAAAATTGTTTCAAATTGGATTTGCCTACGAACAGGCAACGGAATGGCACAAGAGGAGACCGGCGTTATGAAGTATGAAGCGGTCATCGGGCTGGAGGTGCATGCCCAACTGGCTACAAAGTCAAAACTTTTTTGTCCCTGTTCGACGGCATTCGGAGCCAAACCGAATACGAATATCTGTCCCGTTTGCAGCGGACAGGCCGGCGCACTTCCGGTCCTCAATAAAATGGCGGTTGAGATGGCGGTCAAGTCCGGTTTGGCACTCGGTTGCACCATTCAGGAAAAAAGCATTTTCGCGCGAAAAAATTATTTTTATCCCGATTTACCGAAAGGCTACCAGATTTCACAATATGAAAAGCCGCTCTGTCTAAACGGGCATCTCGACATTGTTACCGACGGCAAATTAAAGCGGGTCCACATTCAGCGGATTCACATGGAAGAAGATGCGGGAAAATTGCTTCACGAAACGGGGCACGAAAATTTTAGCCATGTCGACCTGAACCGTTGTTCTACACCGCTTATTGAAATTGTGAGCGGCCCTGATCTTTCAACGCCGCAGGAGGCGGCCGACACTTATCGCAAACTGAGAAATATTCTGGTTTATCTGGAGGTCTGTGACGGCAACATGCAAGAGGGAAACCTCCGCTGCGATGCGAATGTCTCTTTGCGGCCGATCGGCGCAAAAGCATTCGGAACCCGCTCTGAAATCAAGAATGTCAATTCATTCAAATTTCTCGAAAATGCAATCGCCTATGAAATCAAACGTCAGGCCGAAATTTTAGATGGCGGCGGCAAAGTGGTGCAAGAAACGCGGCTCTGGAATCAGGCCAAGCAGATGACCACTTCGATGCGGAGTAAAGAGGAAGCCCACGATTATCGCTATTTTCCCGACCCCGATCTGTTGCCGTTGGTCGTCGACACTCTCTGGATTGAAAAAATAAAATCGAGCCTTCCGGAACTGCCGGAGGCAAAAGCAGAGCGGTTTGTTTCGGATTACGGTCTTCCAGAACAGGATGCGCAGGTTTTAACCGCCGAAAAACCGATGGCCCATTATTTTGAAGAATGTATCGTCGGCTTTAATGCTCCCAAAAAAATTGCGAATTGGATCATGGCGGAACTGATGCGCGAATTGAAATCGCGCGAACTCGATATCACGCAGATCAAAATGAAACCGAACCAGCTCGCGCACATGGTGGCATTGATTGAAAATGGAACGATTAGCGGCGCCATCGGCAAAACGATTTTCATGGAAATGCTCAATTCCGGAACAGACCCCGACAAAATCATCGAGGCAAAAGGTTTAAAACAGGTGACCGATACTTCGACCATCGAAATTGTGATCGACAAAATTATTGCAAAAGAAACCGAAAATGTACAGCGCTACAAATCAGGCAAAACCAATGTTTTCGGGTTTTTCGTTGGAGCGGTGATGAAAGAGATGGGGGGCAAAGCCAATCCCAAAATAGTAAATGAAATATTGAGAAAGAAACTGAATTAAACGGACTCTCGAGCGTTCGAAAGTCCGAGCGCACTAAAATGTATACGATCAAAACCATAGAATGGCGTGACGATAAAGTGGTGATGCTCGACCAGCGTCTCCTCCCGCTTGAAGAGGTTTATGTCACCTATGACGATTATCTTTCAGTCGCGAAGGCGATTGAGCATATGGTTATTCGCGGTGCGCCGGCCATTGGCGTAGCAGCGGCCATGGGAGTCGCATTAGGGGCCTTAGGGTTGTCCGTCAAAACCTTCGACGAATTTTATAAAAAAATCGAGGCCATTTGTGAACGCCTTGCCAAAACGCGTCCGACCGCGGTCAATCTTTTTTGGGCGTTAGAAAGAATGAAACGGGTGATGATTGAAAACAAAAATCTCCCCATCCCCGCTTTGCAACAGTGTCTCAAAGAAGAAGCCATCCGCATGCATCACGAAGATATCGAAATCAACCGGATGATCGGACGCAATGGAGCCATATTATTGAAAGATGGGATGCGTGTGCTGACCCACTGCAATGCAGGCGCATTGGCCACCGCCGGTTTTGGAACAGCACTCGGTGTCATTTATGCCGCGCAAGAAGAGGAAAAGCGGATTCATGTCTATGTCGATGAGACAAGACCGTGGCTGCAGGGGGCCAGACTCACAACGTGGGAACTCCAAAAACATGGAGTGGAAACAACGCTTATTTGCGACAACATGGCGGCGAGCCTCATGGCCAAAAAAGAGATCGATTGCGTGATTGTCGGCGCCGATCGGATCGCCGCCAATGGAGATGTGGTCAACAAAATCGGGACCTATTCTGTGGCCGTCCTTGCAAAATATCACAATATCCCTTTTTATGTCGCCGCCCCCACTTCCACGATGGACCCTAAAATCAAGACTGGCGCCGAAATCCCGATTGAAGAGAGAAACGCCAAAGAAGTGACCCACATCAAAGAGCAGCAAATTGCCCCGTCCCACATCGCCGTCAAAAATCCCGCCTTCGACTGCACCCCGCATACATTGATCCACGCCATTATTTCAGAAAAAGGAATTGCCAAGGCCCCTTTTGAAACAGCGCTAAAAAATTGGAAATAAAAAAAGAGCGGCGTCCACCCAAAAACGCCGCCCTGATAAGGAGAGGAAGGGAAACTTGTCTTAGTTCATTGCCTCTTTTTGCAATACCTGATGCAGAAGATTGAAGAGGTCGCGCCGACCGACATACAATTTGATCGGCTCTTTCGGATTGGCCAGATGCAAAACATCATAGGGCATCCGAGGAGGGGGAGATATTTTGGGTCTCGGCAGATACATTCCTCCGCAACTCAAAACGGTGGGATTTTTGGGATTTAGACCCACAGGTCCCTCTTCGGATGCCCTTTGTAAAATCAATTTGGTTAATGAATGTGACATTTTTCAAAAGCTCCGCCCTTTGAGAATGCAAGCGAAATGCCAAATCCCATCGACAGGATTATTTTTTAACTATTTGATTTATCAGACTATTTTTAGATCGATTTTATGCGAAGAAGGACAAAGGGGTATTTTTTGACGCTAACTCGATCGAAAACCGTCAATTTTTCGACATCTCTACCTGGTAGGGAAAGCCTTTATCCTACCAGGTAGCGAGTGCTCGGAACGCTCGAAGGCGGCGATGGTAGGTAATTGCAAAACGGTGGGCTTCATCACGAATACGCATCAGATACAAAAGCTCAGGGGAATCAGACCGGAAAGAAAGAGGATTTTTTCTTCCGGGAATAAAAATTTTATCGGCCTCTTCCCCTTCTTTTGCCTTCGCAATGGCGACAACGGGAAGAGAGTGTAGCCCCAAATCCGCCAACACACGAAGGGCAATTTGTAACTGCCCTTTCCCCCCATCCACCAAAAGCAAATCGGGAAGAGACCATTTTTGTTTTTCCTCTTCTGATGCGGCAATCAAAGCCCGTTTGAAACGCCGTGAGAGAACTTCAACCATCATGGCGTAATCGTTCGGGCCCTCCGTCAGACGAATTTTAAATTTTCGATAACGATTTTTGAGCGGCTTTTTCCCCGAAAAACAGACGAGGGAGCCGACCGCCTCTTCTCCTTGCAAATTAGAGATGTCGACACATTCAATCCAATGAGGGGGTTGCATGAGGGATAATTTTTCACCCAAACGCTGGAGTAAAGTCTCCTCATTTTCCGGTTCTTTTTGGGCCTCCAGCCATTCTTCGGCATTGTGCTCCGCTAAAGCAACCATTTTGGCCTTCTCCCCTTTTTGAGGAGAGACAATGTTAGCGGGGATCAGCGAAAAGGCCTCCCGCTCTTGAAGCGGATTGGGAATATAAATCGTCGGGGGGATATCCAAAACGGTGCCGTAATATTGAAGAAGGAAAGCCGTGATGAGTTCATCGCAAGAGGAAAAGGGCGTAAAAAAAACAAATTTCTTTCTGTCGAGCAAAATGCCTTTTCGAACCAATAAGACACAAAAGGCAATTTTTTCGGATGAGGCGTAAAAACCGACGGCATCGAAATCTTTGCCGCCGTGACGCACCACTTTTTGTTTCTCCAATGTCTCATGGACAGTGGCAATCAGATCACGAAT
>JAHFSU010000043.1 GCA_023265595.1 Deltaproteobacteria bacterium | reverse complement strand
CACCCGCACTTCCATCGGGGTTGATTCTGCCAGCTACGGGCTGTGTTGGCTCTTGATCGATAGTACAAGGCTTGGGATTTTTATAACAGACATTCCCTTTTTCTGCCTGCGTTCGGGTAAACCCAGCCACAAGATACATACTGTTTGAGCGATCCATACCTGTATAAAAAGCATAATTAAGGAAGTTTGTTTTCTTTGTCTCCCTTGTTTCTTTTGCCTCTTGTGCGGTCGTTTGGGTATGAAAACCATTCGTAGTGGCGAAAACGCGTTCCACTTCTCTCCCGTTCTCAAAACGCCAGTATCCAAACCAGCGTGTGAAATCTGTTTTTGCTTGTGGATCCACTGTGAGTCGCTCCCCAACGTATTTGTCATCTCTTGAAAATCTGGCGTTACAAACTTCCTTACCGCCGTTGGGATTGACCAAAACAAAAACAGATTTTCCAGGGTTGGAGGTGTCCTTTACAAACTTTCCCTTTTGAAACACCTCCCTACATCGATTGGCAGCCGTTTTGATTTGATCAAAAACTTCATTGGCAAACTGGATATCGGAACCCATAGGCATCCTCCTTAATTTAGAACCTTCTCATATATTGTTATTATCGGCAGGTCTTTAAAAAAGTTGCTTGACCATCGGAGGCTGATAATCTAGATTATGAAGAGTGTTATCCCGATTATCCGAAATACGCCGATTGCTTCAGATCGACATCAAAGGAAACAATGCCTTTTTTCTCTGGGGACCAAGAAAGGTTGGAAAAACAACTTTTCTCCATCAGCATTTTCCTGATGCGAAATATTATGATCTTTTACAGACAGAGCTCAAAACCAGTCTTTTGCTGAAACCCTCTCTTTTGAGGGAGGAGGTGTTGGCCGGCAAAGAGGAGTTGGTTGTCATTGATGAAATACAGAAGGTCCCTGCCCTTTTGGATGAGGTACACTGGATGCTGGAGAATACCAAAACAAAATTCATTCTTTGCGGTTCGAGCGCCCGCAAACTTAAAAGAGGGGCCGCAAATCTTTTGGGTGGGAGGGCTTGGCGCTATGAAATGTTTCCGTTGACCACAAAGGAATTAAAGGAAATTGATTTGTTACGTGCGCTCAACCATGGGCTTTTGCCACGCCACTATTTGGAGCCGAAACCGGAAAAAAGCCTCAAAAGTTATGTGCTGAATTATATCAGTGAGGAAATTCAGACTGAAGCCTTAACGCGCAATATTCCAGCCTTCGCCCGTTTTCTCGATGCCGTGGCTTTGACTCATGGACAATTGATAAATTATGCCAATATTGGCAGAGATTGCGGCGCCTCTCCAAAAACTGTACGCGAATATTATCAGATTCTTGAAGATACGTTGCTGGGACATACGTTGGAGCCCTGGCGGCGTTCCAAAAACAGGCGATTGATTGAAACAGCAAAGTTTTATCTTTTCGATGTCGGTATTGTTCGCGCCCTGTCGGGTATGCCGATCATCCAGCAAAGGACTGTGGAATTTGGTTTGGCGTTTGAGCATTTTTTGATCGAGGAAGTTCGGGCTTATTTGGGATATACCGAGAAAGATTTGCCCCTCGCCTTTTGGCGAACTAGCACGAAATTGGAAGTGGATCTTATTGTGGGAGATCTCGATTTGGCCGTTGAGTTCAAGGCAGTGCCCATGGCCGATTCACGGCATACCCAAGGGTTGCGAGCCTTGATGGAAGATCAAAATGTCAAAAAAGCTCTCCTTGTCACCCTCGATGAAAGGCCGAGAAAGCTGGAAAACGGTATTTCTATTTTGCCATGGAAAATGTTTTGCGAACTGCTATGGAGCGGCGAATGTCTCTAACCCCCTCCAGCATGCTCCCTCTTGGAACTCCGGCCCCCGATTTTTCTTTGCCGAATATCGATGGCAAAATAGTTTCTCTTGCCGATTTTAAAAAAGCACCGGCGCTCGTTGTTGTTTTCATGTGCAATCACTGTCCCTACGTTATCCATATTCAAAAAGAACTGGTCCGATTTGCAAAAGAGGTGCAGGCAAAGGGGTTGGCTTTTGTGGCGATCAATTCCAATGATGCTAAAAATTATCCGGAAGATTCTCCCAAAATGATGGCGAAAGTGGCCAAAGAGTTGGGTTATACTTTTCCTTATCTGTTGGATGAAACGCAGACGGTGGCAAAAAGTTATCAAGCCGCTTGCACCCCCGATTTTTTTCTCTTCGATGCGAATCGAAAATTGGTTTATCGCGGCCAGTTTGATGAAAGTCGTCCGGGAAACAGCAAACCGGTGACGGGGAAAGATTTACGAAATGCGGTTGAAGCCCTGCTCTCCGGCCAGATGATCTCCACCGCTCAAAAGCCGAGCGTTGGGTGCAATATCAAGTGGAGATTGTAGACAATCGTGCATCCAGTCATCCAAAATCCTGAAACGGTTTCTAAAATAAATCGGGGCGGCGCCAAATCGTCCTCCGCCCGTCAAAAAATAAAGGGCGACCGATTCGGCAAAATCCTCTCCGATGGTTGTTGTAGCGTATTTGCTTGGATTTCGGGCATCTTGCATTATGGCTCGAATCCATTGGGCCTGCCCTGACAGAAACATCGACCCCAAACAGCGCATGGCAAACCAATGGGCCAATTCATGAAAAAGGGTGGCGTGCAGATGATATTCCCGGCTTCCGCGAAAAAGACGTAAAATCCCTGTGGATTCCATTTGTCCGTAATAGCCGTTTTCATGTTGTTGATCGATCAGTTCAACGGATTGCAATCCCCCCAGCAGTAATGGCGGCATGATGCGGAGGGCTTCTTCCACTTCGCGAACGGATGGCAATTTTTCCGCAAAGGCATTGGTTGTATGAACGGGGATCGCTTGTTCATGGGTCATCCAAAACGCCGAGAGATTACGGAGGACCCGAAATTGAAAACAGGCATCTTCTGTCCCATCGCCAATGTTATCAACGTAAGCCGATTGTGTCGGTACACTCTGGCATTCCGCCACCCACTCGCCCTCTTTTTTGAAAACGATCAGGTGGTCTTCACCCCATCCCGACCAGTTGGGTCGCCCCACCCTTCGAAAAAGAAATTCCCCGGCCGGGCTCATGGCCTCCAAAATAAATGAGATGTCTTGCAATTCAAGCAGATGGGCTTTCATTTTTTCAAGCCGCCACATGGGGCGCGTTGTCACAAGTTGTGGAAGTAGCCGTGAGGAAAAAAATTCACCATACCTTCTGCCTTTCATGTAAGAAGAGAGCACCGTCCCTTGTTCAGCAACATCGAGAGACCGGCCTGAATGGGGATGATACAGATGTTTTTCATCATAGACAATCCAGCCATCTCTTGCAGGTTTATTCCCATATTGGGGTTCCGGAACAAGCTGGTCTAATGTTTGCGTCCGCGGTTTTTCGCCAAAAACAAGCCCTGTATCTGCCGCTGAAAATGTGGCCGCCGGCTGGGCATAGACAGTAACCTGTGTGGTCATTAGGGGTGTTATGGTCGTTTCAAATCCCATGTCTCTATTATCGGCAGAAATGAAAAAAAGTTGCTTGAGAGGCATCAAAGCCTATTGTCGGCCTTCCAAAAGGGCTGGAACGACCGCCGGATCGGCTAGGGTGGTAATGTCACCCAAATCTTCCGTATGTCCGATCGCGATTTTGCGCAAAACACGGCGCATGATTTTGCCCGAACGGGTCTTTGGCAGGGCCGGAGCAAACTGAATTTTGTCGGGGGTGGCAATCGGCCCAATCACTTTTCGTACATGGTCTTTCAAAGCTGTTTTGAGCGCCTCATTGGGAGACTCTCCCTCTTTTAGTGTGACATAGGCATAAATCCCTTCCCCCTTGATGTCGTGCGGAAAACCGACCACTGCGGCTTCGGCAACATTTGGATAGGAAACAAGCGCCGATTCGACTTCGGCCGTGCCGATGCGATGGGCCGAGACATTGAGGACATCGTCCAAACGGCCCATGAGCCAATAATAACCCTCTTCATCAATTCTTGCCCCGTCACCGGTGTAATAATTTCCGGGAAATTTGGAAAAATAGGTCTCTTTGAATCGCTCGTGATGACCATAAACCGTCCGCATGATCCCGGGCCACGGCTCGGTGATGACAAGATAGCCCCCCTCATTGACTCCGCACGGAGTTCCATCTTCTTTCACGATTTTGGGATTCACGCCGAAAAAAGGGATCGTCGCCGAACCCGGTTTTAGATCGGTGCAGCCGGGGAGGGGCGAAATCAAAATGCCGCCGGTCTCCGTTTGCCACCACGTATCGACAATGGGGCAGTGTCCGTTGCCGACCACTTCATGATACCAAACCCACGCTTCGGGATTGATCGGTTCGCCGACGGTTCCCAATAATCTTAATGAAGAGCGGTTATGTTTTTTGACCCAATCGTCTCCTTCACGCATGAGTGCGCGAATGGCGGTCGGCGCGGTATACAAGATGCTGACTTTGTGTCGCTCGACAACATCCCAAAAGCGGCCCGGATCCGGGTAGGTCGGGATCCCTTCAAACATTAACGTGGTAGCCGCATTGGCCAGCGGGCCATAAACCAGATAACTATGACCGGTGACCCAACCGATATCGGCCGTGCACCAGTAGATATCTTCCGAACGATAATCGAAAATAGTTTTGAATGTGGCAGCGGTATAAACCATATAACCGGCGGTGGTGTGCAAAACCCCTTTCGGTTTGCCGGTGGAGCCGGAGGTGTAAAGAATAAAAAGAGGGTCTTCCGCATCCATTTTTTCCGGTTCGCAAAGAGGCATCGCCTGATTGTTGAGCTCATGCCACCAGTGATCGCGATCTTTGTTCCAAGGAATTGTGTCGCCCGTGCGCTGATAAACGACAGAAGTTTTAACGATGTGATTTTTTTTCTCACAAAGTTTGATCGCTTCATCGGCAATTTCCTTGAGCGGAATTTTTTTGGCGCCGCGCAGGCCGAAATCGGCGGTGACAATGATATCGGACTGGGCGTCGATCAGCCGGTCGGCAATCGATTCGGCCGAAAAACCGCCGAAGATAATGGAGTGAACGGCGCCGATCCGCGCGCAAGCCAGCATCGCAATCGCCAGCTCGGGGACCATCGGCATATAGAGGGTGACACGGTCCCCTTTTTTGACACCCAATTTTTTTAAAACATTTGCAAAAGAATTCACACTCATTGATAGAGTGCGATAGGTGATCCGCCTTGTTTCAGACGGATCATTTCCCTCCCAAATAATGGCGACGCGGTCGCCCTGCCCATTTTGCACATGACGATCGAGGCAATTAACGGTGATATTTGTTTTGGCCCCTTCAAACCATTTGATGAAAATTTTATCTTTGAAATCATAGTCACAAACTTTGTTCCATTTTTGAAACCAGAAAAAATCGGAGGCGATTTCGGACCAGAAACCTTCCGGGTCTTTTATGGAGCGCTCCCATTTTGTTTTGTAATCATCGAGAGAGCGAATAAAGGCTTTTTTGCGAAACGATTCCGGTGGCGAAAACCTGCGTTGCTCTTTAAGAACTGATTCAATCGCTTTGGCCATAATTTTCATGAAGGAGCATATGGTAGGTACCATATGCTCCTCGTGTGCTTATGCGATACACCCCAGCATCTTGTCAAACAAATACCCTTGCCCGTTTTGGAAGTTTTTGATAGCCATTCCCCCACATTTTGGGGGATAAACCCCTAAGGAGGAAGATTATGAAGAAAACATTATTCTTCGCTGCGGCCGCGACACTCATGTTGAGCGGTGTAGCCAAGGCGACGGGAACAACGGCAACGGCCACGAAGCCAACACAGCCGACCACCAGCACCACCACAACGGTGACAGATCAAGCCGTTCAGGGGAAAAAAGCGGGCATTGATGCCACGACAGTTACGGAAGAGCAAAAAGTAAAGGCTACGAATAAGGCGGGGGATGTTGGAACGGTTACCGCCAGCAAGACCACCGTATTTTTTACGGTCGGCGGCACCTCGACAGTGGCGACAAATGCTGAATACATGAAGCTTGCCGATCACCTCAAAAAGGCAAAGGGCGTTTTCTCGGCCAATTGCACCTATAGTGCCAAAGAATGCACCGCGGTTATCGATCCAACCGTGACCAATACCGATCAGATATTGAGCTGGGCAGAAAAAGGCCAATATAAACTGAATGTGAAGAAAACCAACTAATTGGACGTTGTTTGCCTGCCTTGACTGATTTTATTTAAGAATACCCATGAATCCTTTTGTTTCATGGGTATTTTTTTGACCCTTTGCGCCATCAAATTGATCTTGACGAATCTTTGACAATTTTGATAACGCTCTGGGACACAAAATACGGGGTTTTCCCCGAAGGAGGATCGTAATGAAGAAAAATCTCATGTTGGCCTTGGCCAGCGCCCTCATTTTGAGCGCCGCCGCCCAAGCCACAGAACAGGCTACTCCCGCTGCAGCAAAAGCTACCAATGAAGTAGCTACGGCGACCAAACCGGCTACAACAACGGAGACGGTGGCAACCAAACCGGCCGCAACAGCCGAAACAGCGGTTACAACCGGTGCTACCACGACCACAAAGAAACCGGTCGTTCCGCAACAACCGGCTGCAAAACCGGCAACGACGGAAACAGCGCCTGTTACGAAGTAAACTAGATTAGAAAAGCCAGCAAATATGAAGGTTTGCGGGGAGGATTGTGGCCGCGCGGCCACAATCCTCCCCGCAAACCTTCATATTTGCTGGCTTTTTCTTTTTTTAAAAGGCCGATTGACAAAAGAAACCCCTCCCGCTTATCATTAAATACGATTTATGTTTTCCAAATACTTAAAGACTTTTTTGGTTTTGGCCCTTCTCGCAGGGGGAATTCAAAAACTTCCCTGCATTCAAATGGGTTTTTCGCACGATTGTTGTGCGGTTGCATCGAGCCATTTTTTCTCCAATCCTTCCCAAAAATGTTGTGATGCAAAAACAGAAAAAGGGTTTCCCGTTTTGGGGGCCTCTTTGTCATTTCAAACGGAACCTCTTTCCCTCGTCGCGGTTGTCGATACGATGCATCCCCTTTCATGGGTCTCTTTGAAAACCCCACTCCCCAACAATCATTGGGGCGGTTCTCATTCCATTCCTTCCTATTTAGAACACGTCGCGCTTCTGCTTTAAGAATCTCCCAACATTAATCGGTTTTTTGTTTGGAGGTTTTTATGTTTTTATTTCGAAAAATTATTTTCGCTCTTTGCATAGTTCATCTGGTCATGCCGATGGCGGCGTGGGGCGATGAACCCTTGACGCTCGATCAAGCGGTAGTCGAAGCATTGCAGGAAAATCCGGCGCTTAAAGCGAAGGAGGCGAATGCCAATGCGGCCAAGGCGCAGATCGGTGTTGCCAAATCGCTCGATGACCCGATGGTCGGCGTCGAATTTTATCAGGTCCCGCTCAACACCGTTGCCGTCGATCAGGCGATGGATATCAATTATTCGGTCATCCAAAAATTTCCTTTTCCCGGAAAACGGGGGGCAAAGAAAAAAGCGGCCGAAAGCGAATTTCGGTCCGAGTTGAGCGGCTATGATGCCAAAAAACTGGCGACACAGGTTCAAACCGAACATGCTTTTCATGAACTTTATTTGGCGGATAAATCGCTCAAATTGATCCGTGAACTGAAAATTCTTTTCGCCAATCTGGCTGCATCTGAAGGGGCCCGCTATACAACAGAAAAAAAGACTTCGCAGGATTTTTTGAAATCAAAATCGGAAAAGGAGCGGCTGGAAAGCGAAGCCGCCCTTCTGGATGCCGAACGATCGAAGGCGGAGGCGATGCTCAATATCTTGCGTCACAAAAATCCTAATGAACCGGTTGCCATTGCCGATCTCCCGAGACACGAGCATCCCTTTCCAAACTATGAGGCTTTTGAAGAGCAGGTTTTGAAAAGACATCCGGAATTGAAGATGGCACAGAATAAATTGGCGGCCAGCGAATCAAATACCTCTTTTGCCAAAAGAGAGGCGAGCCTTCCCGATATTCAGATTCGGGGAACTTATGTCCAGCGGTTTGGCCAAATTGACGCATGGACGGCCGAGGCGATGATCAATATCCCCTTCTTGTGGGAAAAAAACCGAAAGTCTCTTGAAGAGGCGCGGGCCAAAGAACATCAGGCCAAGCAGGAACTGTTGAGTCAGCAGGACCAACGGTTGGCCGCGTTGAAAGAGGCTTATGCCCGTTTTGAAAGTAACAAAAAATCATATGCCATTTACAAAACAAAAGTGTTGCCGAATTTATCCATTGCGATGAAGGCGGCGCAGTCGGCCTATGAAACAGGAAACACCTCGTTTATCGATTTTATCGATACCGCGCGGGAATATAAAAAAGCGCAACTCGAAACATTAAAAGCATTTGTCGATTATCACAGCGCTATTTCTGATTTGAAATACGCGGTCGGCGAGGATTTTATGCCCGCGTTGATGAGGCATCCTTGATGGAGGAAAAATGAAAAAGGCAATTTTACTTATCGTATTGTTGGTAGGGATTTGCGGGGTTGCGATTTGGCAGCACGAGCGAATCCCGTTTGTGCATAAATTGTTTCATAAGGAATCGGCGGCGACAAAATACCAATGCCCCATGCACCCGCAGATTGTGAGTGACAAGCCGGGCAAATGCCCCATCTGCGGCATGACGTTGCAGCCGGTAGTCGAAGATCATGAGGGAGGACATAGGCGCGAGGGGACGTTCCGAATTGCTCCGGATCGGTTGCAGTTGCTCGGCGTGACAACGGCGCCGGTTTCCGAAAAAAATCTTTTTCAGGAGGCGAGACTCCCCGGCCGCGTTGCTTTCGATCAGGAACTCTATGTGACGGAAAGTGAATATGTCACCGGTCTTCAAATGGGGAGCGAAGCGGAGGTTTTAAAAACCATTGAGAAAAAAATGGAACGTTTGGGTATTTCCGATTCTGAATTGAAAAATTTGAGAAAAACAAAAAAGGTCGACGGTTCTCTTTTTCTTCCCAAAGAGAAAGGCCCTCTCTGGGTTTATGCCTCCGTTTTTGAATCGGATCTCTCTTGGATCACAAAAGGGATGACGGCCGTCATTGAAATTCCCAATGACAAAAGTGTCGTGATGGAAGGGGTGGTTCAGGCGGTGACTCCCATTCTGGATGAAATGACGCGCACCGCGAAGGCCAGAATTTTGATCGAAAAATCCTCTTTGCTTTTGAAACCAGACACTTATGTCGATGTGGTTTTGAAAAAAGATTTGAGCGTTTTGTTGGCGATACCCGTCAGCGCCGTGATCGATACGGGAATAAGACAAATTGTTTTTGTCGATTTAGGCCAAGGTATTTTGGAACCGAGAGAGGTTCAATTGGGAGCCAAAGCGGGGGAGAGCTATCCGGTGGTGGCGGGGCTCACGGCCGGCGAAAAAGTGATTACGTCTGCCCAATTTTTGATCGATTCCGAATCGCAGATTCAAGAAGCGCTACAAAAATTTGGAGAGACAAAAACAGGAGGTCATCCGCACTAAAATGATTGAGAAAATTATAAAATATTGTTCGATGAACAAAGGCGTTGTCCTTTTTTTGACCGCATTGGGACTCCTATGGAGTTTTGTCGCGATCAAAAATCTGAAACTCGATGCGATTCCTGATTTATCTGATACGCAGGTCATCATCTTTACCGAATGGCAGGGGCGCTCGCCTGACTTGATGGAATCGCAAATCACCTATCCGATCATCAGCCAGATGATTTCGGCCCCCAAAGTCAAAGTGGCCCGAGGTTATTCGATGTTCGGCGAATCGTTTATCTATGTCATTTTCGAGGATGGAACCGACATGTATTGGGCCCGGTCGCGCGTGCTCGAATATCTGAGCAATCTTTCGGGAAAACTCCCCAGAGGGGTCTCTCCCGCACTGGGGCCCGATGCCACCGGTGTCGGTTGGATTTTTGAATATGCGTTGATCGACAAAAGCGGCGAACATTCTTTAGCTGAACTCCGCTCGTTTCAGGATTGGTACCTCCGTTACTGGCTTTTGGAAGTCCCCGGTGTCGCTGAAGTGGCGGCCATCGGCGGCTATGTGAAACAGTATCAGATCAACGTCGATCCGAATGCGTTGGCCGAATATGAAATCCCGCTTCAGGATGTTGTGACGGCGGTTCAAAAATCGAATAACGATGTCGGCGGACGGCTTTTGGAGATGGCGGGGCGTGAATACACGATTCGCGGCCGCGGTTTTATCAAGTCCCTTTCCGATATTGAAAACATCGTTTTGAAAACCGGAAAAAACGGGACACCGGTTTTGGTAAAAAATGTGGCGACCGTTCAGTGGGGCGGCGATTTGCGGCGTGGGTTGGCGGAATTGGACGGCCAAGGAGAAACGGTCGGCGGCATTATCGTGATGCGCCATGGGGAAAATCCGGTCGATGTGATCGACGGCGTCAAAGAAAAATTAAAACAGGTTGAAAACGCTTTTCCAAAAGGGGTTCAATACAAAATAGTTTACGACCGCTCTGATCTAATCAAGAGGTCGATTGGGACGCTTGTCCAAAAATTGATTGAAGAGTTAATTATTGTCAGTCTGGTTATCATTCTTTTTCTCTGGCATTTTCGGAGCGCCTTGGTTCCGATTGTGAGTCTGCCGGTGGCGGTTTTGTTTGCATTTATTCCGATGTTTCACTTCGGCATCACCTCCAACATCATGTCCTTGGGCGGCATTGCGATTGCGATCGGCGCCATGGTCGATGCGGCCATTATCCTTGTTGAAAATGGCCACAAAAAATTGGAGGCGGGGGAATCTATCTTAACCGGCGCCAACGAGGTCGGCCGGCCGATCTTCTTTTCGTTATTGGTCATCGCCGTTTCTTTCATGCCGGTCTTTGTTTTGGAATCACAAGAGGGGCGGCTTTTTAAGCCGCTCGCTTTTACCAAAAACTTTTCGATGTTTTTTGCCGCTGTTTTGGCCGTCACCTTAGTGCCGTTGTTAATGCAGCTTTTTTTGAAAAAAGGAAAAATCGTTTCGGAAGAAAAGCACCCCTTTCTCCCTTTCTTGAAAAAATATTACGAAAAAGGCCTCGATGTCGTCTTAAAAAATCCCAAACGAACTTTGCAGGCGGCCGTTGCGGCGCTTTTGATCACCCTCCCCGTTTTTTTACGGTTGGGGTCTGAATTTATGCCGCCGCTCAATGAGGGGGATTTTCTCTACATGCCGACCACCTTTCCGGGCATTTCGATTGAGGAGGCCAAAAATTGGTTGCAAACGCAGGATAAAATCATCAAACAATTTTCAGAAGTGGAAGCGGTTTTTGGAAAAGTGGGTCGGGCCAACACCCCGACCGATCCGGCCCCTCTTTCGATGGTGGAGACGATCATCAAATTGAAACCGTACAAAGAATGGAAAACGGGACGGAGCTGGGAAACGTTGGAAAAAGATCTCTATCAAGCCCTTTCGCAGATTCCGGGAACCGCTAATGCCCTTTTGCCGCCGATTCGGGTCCGTATCGATATGCTGACCACCGGTATTCGGACTCCGGTCGGGATTAAAATTGCGGGGAGCGACACCGAAAAAATTGATCAGATTGGGACGCACATCGAAAATATTTTGCGGAACGTCCCTGGGACACGGAGCGTTTTGTACGAGCGGATTAATCAGGGCTACTACATCGATTTCGATATCAAACGGGATCAGATTGCCCGCTATAATTTGACCATCGATGCGGTGGAAGAAGTCATTCAATCGGCGGTCGGCGGCGAAAATGTGACGACTACGGTGGAGGGGCGTGAGCGCTATCCGGTCAATGTCCGTTATTATCCCGAATTGCGAAATGATCTCGATCGGCTCAAACACGTTTTGATTGTCACACCGGCCGGGGCCAAAATTACGATGGAGATGGTGGCCGATGTCCGGATTGTGAAGGGCCCTTCGATGGTCAAAAATGAGAATGGCATGCTGAGCGGCTGGATTTATATCGATTTAAAACCGGATGCCGACATGGAAGGTTATGTCAAAAAAATAAAAAAATTTCTTAATAAAAATTTGGAGATGATGCCGGGGTATACGCTTCAATATACCGGCCAGTATGAATATCTGGAGAGGGCCAAAGAGCGTCTGATGTGGGCGGTGCCGCTGACTCTTTTTATCATCATCCTGCTTTTATACTGGAATTCCAAATCGTGGATCAAAACAGGGATTATACTGCTCGCGGTTCCGTTTTCTTTAATCGGTGCCTTCTGGATTTTGTGGCTCTTGGGTTACAATTTGAGCGTGGCGGTTTGGGTTGGAATTATTGCCTTGGCCGGTGTCGACGCAGAAACGGGTGTTGTGATGCTTCTCTATCTCGATTTGGCCCATGAAAAATATCCCAACGATTTGATGAAGGCGATTCATGAAGGGGCGGTGAAAAGACTCCGACCGAAGTTGATGACGGTTGCTTGCCTGATTTTGGGGCTTTTGCCCATCTTGTGGGCCGGAGCCCACGAATCGGGAGCCGATGTGATGAAGCGGATTGCCGCCCCGATGGTCGGCGGGATTTTGACCTCGTTCGTGATGGAGTTATTTTTGTATCCGGTTATTTTTATGTTATGGAAGAAAAAGGAGATGAAACGATGATCAATTTACACCCACAGTTGGTCCACTTTCCGGTGGCGTTGGTGACCACCCTGTTTTTTTATGAACTCTGGTGCCGCCTTCGAAAGGAGAAATCAAATCAAAACACGGTTCGTTTTTTGCTGGTTCTTTTGTTGTTGGGCGCCGCGGCGTCGGTGGGGACCGGCTGGTGGTACGAAGAAAATATCCCCCATCCGCATGAGGGGGCGGTGCACGCCATTATGGAGTGGCATGAAACATTGGGCTTTGCGGCGTTGGGCGGCTTTGCACTTTTGTGTATTGTTTATTTTTTTCTGCAGGATAAAAAGTGGGGACGATTGTTTTATCAGCTGTTGCTGACCCTTCTCTTGGCAGGGACAGGTTTGCAAGCCTATCTCGGCGGCGAGCTGGGACACACGCACGGTTTGTCTCTGCCGGCGGGAGAGCATCCGCCGATGCATTTGCATGAACATCAAGGCCATCTCTAACCAAGGAGTTGATTCAACCGCAAGGAAACGATATAAAGCATCGGGTGTTGCGCAAAATCATCAGTGAGGGTTTGGGGACTCTTTTCCTTCTCGCTACCGTTGTCGGTTCTGGAATGATGGGGGAGCGGTTGGCTGGGGGCAATGTGGGCATTGCCCTTTTGGCCAACAGCGTTGCCACCGGAGCGATGCTGGTCGTGCTGATTCTTGTTTTTGGAAATATTTCCGGAGGTCATTTTAACCCCGCAGTCACATTAATTCTGGGCTTGCAAAACAGAATGCCGCGGGCCCAGATTTTTTTCTACATCCTCTCGCAGTTTTTTGGCGCTATTGCCGGCGTAGGGTTGGCCCATGCCATGTTTGGTGAACCGATTTTGATGGTTTCCGTCCATCCGCGGGAGGGATATTCCCAGTTATTGGGAGAATTTATCGCCACCTTCGGACTTCTTTTGACAATACTGGCTTGTATAAAACATCGGCCGGGTGCCGTTGCCGCAGCCGTTGGCCTCTATATCCTTGCCGCTTTTTGGTTTACCTCCTCCACATCTTTTGCAAATCCGGCGGTCACATTGGCCCGTGGTTTGACAAACACATTTTCAGGCATA
>JAHFSU010000019.1 GCA_023265595.1 Deltaproteobacteria bacterium | reverse complement strand
TATACGGGGATGGATCGTTCAAACAGTATGTACCTTGTGGCTGGGATTACCCGAACGCAGGCAGAAAAAGGGAATGTCTGTTATAAAAATCCCAAGCCTTGTACTATCGATCAAGAGCCAACACAGCCCGTAGCTGGCAGAATCAACCCCGATGGAAGTGCGGGTGCAGATCTTAATTTATCTTTGGAAACACAAATCGAAATGATAAAAGCCGCCGACCGTATCATCAAAGAGGCGGTGGGTCTTTTCTTCAAGAAGATGACAGGACGTCCAATTTGACCAGAAAAATATCCTCTATATCTGATGACCGGCGAAAGAACTCTCCCCCGTTGCCGCCATCAGTCTTATGACCTTTATCATTGCACTCCCTTGGGACTGGCGCTAAAAAGCCGACATGAAAATGCGAACCGAATCCGATTCGATTGGGCCGATTCAAATTCCCACCGATAAATTTTACGGCGCCTCCACACAACGGGCCGTTAATAACTTTCCGGTCAGCGACCGGCGTTTTAGTCGCAGCATGATCGAGGCATTGGGTGTCATCAAATGGGCCGCGGCTTTGACCAACCAAGATTTGGGCAAGCTCGATTCCAAACTGGCCAAAGCGATTGCCGATGCCGCCGCCGAAGTGGCGCAAGGAAAACACGACGACCATTTTGTGGTCGATGTTTTTCAGACCGGCTCCGGCACTTCGACCAATATGAATGCGAACGAGGTTATTGCCAATCTTGCCAATCTCAAACTGGGATCCAAATTGGGGACCAAAAAACCGATCCACCCCAACGACCATGTCAACATGGGGCAATCTTCCAATGATGTGATTCCCACCGCCATCCATGTTGCGTCGGCCTTGGGGTTGCAAAACCGGCTTCTGCCGGCCTTGAAAATCTTGGAAAATGCCCTGACCAAAAAAGCGATCGCCTTCAAAAATATCATCAAAATCGGCCGGACCCATCTTCAAGACGCCACACCGATAACGCTGGGGCAGGAATTTTCAGGCTATGCGACACAGATCAAAAAAGGGATCGCGCGCATACAGGCGGCGCTCGAAGGGCTGCAGGAGCTGGCCATCGGCGGCACCGCGGTCGGGACCGGCATCAACACCCACCCGCAATTCGCTAAAAGGGTTTGCGAAAAGCTCTCGGCTAAAACAAAATTTAAATTTCGCGAAGCCGAAAATCATTTCGAAGCGCAAAGCAGCAAAGACGCCTGCCTGTTTGCCAGCGGCGCCGTCAAAACAGTGGCGGTCAGCATCATGAAGATTGTGAATGATCTGCGCTGGCTTTCCAGCGGCCCCCGCTGCGCAATTTTCGAAATTGAGCTTCCCACTTTACAAGCCGGCTCGTCGATCATGCCCGGAAAAGTGAATCCGGTGATTCCGGAGGCTTTAGCCCAAATTGCGGCACAGGTGATCGGTAATGACGCCGCGATCACCATCGGCTGTCAGTCGGGGAATTTTGAGTTGAATGTAATGATGCCGCTTATCGCCTCGAATCTTTTGGAATCCATCGAATTGCTTTCAACCGGCTCCCAAATGCTTGCCGAAAAATGTGTCGACGGCATCAAGGCCAACAAAAAGCGGTGCGAAGATTTGGTGGAGCAGAGCCTTGCCATGGTGACCTCACTCGCACCGGTTTTGGGCTATGACGAATCGACCCGGATCGCCAAAGAGGCTTTCAAAAACGGTGAAACGATCCGCGAAATTTTGACCGAAAAAAAGATTTTATCCAAAGAAAAAATAGACAAATTGCTGGATCCCAAAACAATGTTGACCCCCGGAGAATAATTTTATGCAAAACAAAATGAAAAATATACCGGCCAAAGAGATCATGACCAAAGAGCTTTTGTCTGTGGAGCCGGATATTACGGTGCAAGAGGCGGCCGAAATTATGGATAAAAATAATATCGGCGCCTTGGTGGTATTGAGCCCCATCCATGATGTGCTGGGCATTTTCACCGAACGTGATCTGGTGCGCCGTGTCGTCGCCAAAAAACTCGACCCCGCCAAAACCAAAATCGAAAAAGTGATGACCCCGAAAGTGATGGTGGCTCAAGCCTCGGACAGCGCGTGGGAACTTCTGGAAGTGATGTTTCGCGAAAAATTCCGCCATCTTCCGGTGGTCGACGGCCGCAAAGTGGTCGGCATCATCTCTCTTAAGGATTTCTACAATTGCCTGTTGCAAAACGGGAGTTAATTCAAAACAGGGCCAATTTATCCCAACTCTATCCCGGCATTTTCTATATCAATCCGGGCTTTGGTTTGTGTTAAAAAATCCATTCCTAGAAGACCATCGATCGGGCCGGCAGGGGGCAAAGTGTGTCCTATGACGGAAAAATTCATCTTCTCTTGTCCCAAACAGTGAAAAACAGGAATAACAACTCTCGGAACCATAAGAATCCCATTGCCGGTAACAATACGAACATGGTCGGTACTTTGAGCCGGCGAAGATCCAAGAGATTCCAAAATCTCAACAGGGATAATTGTATAAGTGGACCCGGTATCGATCAGCAAAGTAAGAACTTTCGTACCCCCTTTTCCTTTCAAAAAAGCACGGGTCGCCAGTAGATGCCCAATGCGTATTAATTTCTGCAATTTCATGAAAAAAGAAACATGACAGTCAACTCTTCTGAAGAGGGGCCCGTGTATTCAATAATAACATTTTTTCCATATGCTTTGGCCAAGGTCTCATAAACTTTTTCCCTGTTGCCAGAATGAGCCAAAACATTTCCCTCCTTGACGTGCATTTGGTCATCCAATTGCCAATATTCCACCAAAACCCATTCATGAGGGTACTGTTTTTTAATTTCATCGAATGTCATGTTTTCATGCTACCTTAGACTGAAGTAGATTGGCAATCATTTTTCTAACGCACGAGGAGCCACGTCTTGCCTTCCTCCCATATTTCCCTTCGTTCTTCATCAAAAAAAGTTGCCTATTGCAAAACGGGGGATGAGCCGCTAAAAGCCCCCTCATGGAACAAACCCTCGAAGTCATTCTCGCCCACTCCGCCGGCACCTGTTTTGGGGTGCAAGGGGCGATCGACATCGCCGAAAACAAGCGGACCCCAATACTGGGCCCCCTCGTCCATAACCCTAAAATCGTCGGGGATTTGGCCAAACAGGGGATCCCTATTCTGGAGCGCTACACCGATCTCGAGTCCTTAAAAAAAGAGGGGATCAAAGAGGTCATCATCACCGCCCACGGCTACCCCAAAGAGATCAAACAATCGTTAAACGAACAGGGGATCAAATATCACGACGCCACCTGCCCTGTTTTGCTCAAATGGGTTTATGGAAAAATTGAAACATTTGAAGCCGATGGTTACCACGTTGTCATCGTCGGCAATCCGAAGCATGCCGAGATCATTGCCAGCCGCACCTATGGCAAGAATACCCATGTCGTTTATTCTGAAGAAGAGATCGACAAACTCCCCGAGGGTTTGGAAAAAGTGGTGGCGATCTGCCAGACCACCATCACGCGCGAAAAATTTGAAACGCTGGTCGATTACATGCGTTCTAAAAAATACCCGCATTTGAAAGCGGTCGATACCCGATGCAAGCCGGTGAAAAACCAGCAGGAAGCGGTGGAGATGCTGGCCAAATGGGTCGATGCGATGATTATCGTCGGCGGGTTTGATTCCTCTAACACCACCAACCTCGCAAAACTTTCGCAAAAATATCTTCCGGAAAAAACCTATCATGTCGATTCCCCGGCCATGATCCAGTCGGAATGGTTTGAAAATGTCCGCCACTTGGGGATAGGCGCCGGCACTTCGACGCCAAAATCGCAGATCAAAGAGGTACAACAAAAAATTCTCGATCTGTTTCCCGGCAAGGTTTTGTTTCGGCAGGAATCGAAAGACGGCGAAATTCTGGATGTCGATTTTACCCCCGATGATGAATTCTAATCTTCAAGAAATAAAAGAATGGTATGGGCGCTATGCCCGTCACATCGATCTTCCCGAAGTGGGGGAAAAGGGCCAACTGCAACTTGCCAAAGCAAAGGTTTTAATTGTCGGCGCCGGGGGCTTGGGTTCTCCCGCCGCACTCTATCTCACTGCGGCAGGGGTTGGCACCTTGGGGATTGTCGATTCCGACCGGGTCGATCTTTCCAATCTGCAAAGACAAATTTTGCATACAACAGATCGTATTGGAAAATCGAAAACCGATTCGGCCAAAGAAACGTTAGTCGCATTAAATCCCGGAGTGGCCATTCAAACATACCCCATCCGATTGGATGCGGAAAACGCCGGGGCCATTTTGAAATCGTACGACATGATTTTGGATGGGAGCGACAATTTTGCCACGCGCTATCTGATCAATGATACCGCCGTTCGCCTCAAAAAACCGGTGATCCACGGCAGCATCTACCGCTTTGAGGGACAGGTGAGCGTTTTTTGGCCGGGGAAGGGACCTTGTTATCGCTGTATCTACCCTGAACCGCCGGAAGAGGTTCTATCTTGCTCACAAGCCGGTGTATTGGGGATTTTGCCCGGCACAATCGGTCTTCTTCAGGCCACCGAGGCAATTAAAGTCATCTTGGATAAAGGTAATTTGCTCATTGGACGACTCCTTTGTTACGATGCCTTGCGCACCGAATTTAAAGAAATAAAAATAAAAAGGGACCCCGGCTGTCCTTGTTGTTCCCAATGTTAAAAAACGATCCGGTCTATTTTGTTCATCAATACAAAAACCCTCAAGAGCAAGAGCGGGTTGCGCTGATTTCAGCCCTTTTGGCATTTGGAAATGTGAAAACAATTTTGGCCTCCGTTGAAAAAATATTGGCGGGTGATTTTACCAAAGGACATCGGTGGGTTAAAAGCAGGGATCTTAAACTTCTCTTTGGAATTTTAGAAAAAATCATCCGTCAACACGGTTCGATCAAAAACTTTTTTCTGAAGGGGTTTGATCCACAAGCAACGGATGTCTCCGAAGCGCTCCACTCTTTTTCCGAAAGAATAAAAATTTTGGCCGGGAAAAATCGGGGCCGCAGCTTCGATTTTTTATTTCCCTCACCAAAAGACGGTTCTCCCTGCAAACGGCTCAACATGTTTTTGAGATGGATGGTGCGGCCTGCCGACGGAATCGATTTGGGATTGTGGCCGGAGATCCCGACTTCAAAACTGATTGTGCCGCTCGACACCCATATCTATCAATTCGCGCGGCGGTTTAAATTGAGCCGCCGTAAAAACCCCTGCTGGCAGATGGCTGTCGATGTCACCCAATTTTTAAAAACGATCGACCCAAAAGACCCTGTCAAATATGATTTTGCGATCTGTCACTACGGGATGGAATACGGTTGGGGAAAAAATTCAGGAGAGCCACGCGCCTTTAAAAAGATTTTTGGCACGAGTGACTGTACGAACTCTAAAACTGGGAAATAGATCCGGCCTTTTCACTTTTAATTCGGCAATCACTCTATCACCACCCGTGAGTTTTTTAATATCCGCCAGATCGCCGGTTTCAAAAATCGCCGGGTTTCTCTCGACAAGTGCAGACAAAACTCCGGAAATTTTACGATCGACTTGGCCATCTCTAAGTTCAGTTAGCGCCAAAATCTCCGGAACATGGGCGGACTGAAAATTGTTGGGAACCTTGTAAGCCAGGTGTCTCAATGTCAAAAGAAACAAATAGTCTCCCTGCCTTCCGGCGCAGGCAATCATTTCAGAGACCTCGTCACTCCCAAACAGACCATGCCCGTTGTCGTATTGGATAAGAGACTCCAACCCTGTGAGGATCGACCCATATCTATCAGCCAAACGGATCGCAGGGATGAGATGTTCTTGTCGAATGGCTACATTCTCACTAGCGAGAGTTTTAAAAACTCTCGCAAAGGCCTCTGCAATCCTTTTATCCTGTGTCTCTTCGATCGTTTGCAACAGAATGGGAACATAAATGGGGAGGAACAACTCCTTTCTTTCATAAATTAGTTTTATCAAAACTTCGCAAAGATTTTTATCATACTTGGCTGCACGGATCAGGTGGGGAATATGGGTCTCCAAAAAAATTTCGGGTCGACAGATGGCAAGAGCGTGCAACGCAACCGCCATTTCTTGGCGCAATGTGTTTGGCCAAATCATCTGCAAAACATGATGGGTCTCAAATAATTCCGGCCTGAAAATGGCCAGTTGTTGCAGCTGCCAAGCAGCCATTTCTTCTCTGGCACCGCCGCGCTCTGCCAAAAGTGCATCGATATTAACAGGCCCAGTTAACAAGGCGGCAACACCCGCCAAGAGCCTCTGTCTTGCCTGAACGTCCAAACCGTTAACTCTCGTGCTCATGTCGAAGAGAAGAATATCTCCCCGCGGAAAACGATGCACCTGCCGCGCCAAAAGATTTCTCACTCTGTCGCTTTGGCGCTCATGCTGTTCTTCAGACATCTTTTGAAAACCGGCGGCAATCTGTGTGAGAGCCTCATGGGCCAAGCGGAGCTGGCCAATCTCACGGCTCATGACAGCCATATGGAGTTTGAAAAAGGGAACGTCATCAGAAGTAAGAGGGGCTTTGTGTTTTACAATTTCTCCCCAAGCATCAAAGACGGGGAGATCCGATTGCAAAGAATCAAAATTGAAATAAGCCCCATCTTCTCGAAGAAGAGTCTGGCCCAAGGCCACGGGCCCAAGCAGAGTGGCCATTCCAAGACTGGTGGAGGGGGAAATATACATTGATAAACCTGACGGTGGCATAACTAAACGCACACCGGTTGGCAAGAGGAATAATGCAAGGATCACATTAGACGGCGGGTTGCAGACCGCCCCACCAAAAACGACGGGGAAAAAGATCGGGGCGTTTTTCTTTGAGGATTTTTAATACCTTTCTCGCACCCCTTTGACCCCTTTTATCCCATAGTTGGACTGCCTGTGCCTGACCAAATTTTGCGGAATGCTCTTGGGCCAGAAATTCAAGCATATTGACAATCAGCTTGACCCTACCCCAATGAAAAATTAACTGGGAAATATCGTCTGATGTCAGAGAGTCAGGAACTCGCCAGACAACCGCACCGACCAGCTGCCACCAATCAGCATCGGCAGCGCATTTCAAAACTATGCTGGCACCGCCGTCACCGAACAAATCTTTACGCCTTTCCAGCAAACACTCCAACCCCCCCCTTACTTCAGAGCTGGAGTTAATGAGACGAGCCATTTGTGGAACATGTTCCCTCAAAAAGAGTTCCGGCTTGTTATAAGCAAGGGTTTTTAAAACATCACCCATTTTTGTCCCTCGTCCTGCGGACGCTTCCACTTCCAGCATCATGGATATGTGAGCGCTGGAAAAAAGCTCCGGCCGCAAATGAACGAGAGTGGCAACAATATCAGAAAAGACAGGTTGTCGGGGGGCATTACGGATAAGGCTTTCCAGATGGGCCGCATTAAAAACAGAAGGGTTCCCTCTGGCGACGACATCCAGTGCAAAGGCCGCCTGTTTTTGCATCAGACCGGCCTCAATCAACGGTTCGATATCCCCGGAGCGAGGAGCGGTCGGCCAAATATTTAAAAACTGCCAAAGGGCACGTGCCGCCTTTTGTGCTTGCGGAGTATCACTCCGTGACTCTTTCATCAAATCATCTAAATCGACGTCCCCGGAGAGTAAAAACGAAGCACCAAGTAGAAATGTTGTCCTAGCGGAAGGAGTCGAACCAAGGTGATGTGAAGTCGACGCAAGAACGTTTGCTAATGGATTGTCCCCTGCAAAAAAAGCGGCAGAGAGAACGATCCCCATTTTGGCCCTCTTTGCAATATCGGCATAACAGTCCTTTGGAAGCCCCGCCAAAACATCTGCCACATCTTTTAATGCGGCAGAAACACCCCCTATGTTTTTTGTCTTCAAAGGGCGTCTTAGTGTACCGATCATTTCCTGAAGCCGGGGCGAGTGATTCTTACTCGCTTCTTCAAACTGGGCGAAAATCCCATCTGACTCTTCAAGTCGCGACAAATCGATTCTCAGACGGGGATCTAAATAAGTCTTAAGCCCAGCCGGGCCGTTGAAAAACGATGTAAAAAATGCGGTGGATGTTGTGGCTGTCAGCATGGATAACCTCTTTCGTTAGTGACGGCAGATAACGTATTGACCGGCATTTGGCAAGTTTATTTATATTGTTTTGGGGCGGTTTGCTCTGCTATACATTGGCTCGTTAAGTCTATGGGGATTGATTACAAACAGATCATGGCTTCCGCACGCATCGCCCAAAAGAAATGGGCTGAAAGACCGGCCGACGTGCGGACAAAATGGCTCAAAAAATTCCAAAAATATCTGCGGCTCAACCAAAATCGCATTGTCGAGGCGATTCAGGCCGACACCCACAAACCGACCGCCGAGGCATTGGGAATTGAAATCATGGCTGTCACAATGACCGCCGATTACTATCAAAAAAACACCGGTAAAATTTTAAAACCGAGGCGTGCCAAAACCCACTGGATTTTCAAAAATAAAAAAGTGTTGGTGGAGAGATCGCCGCACGGCGTGGTGGGGATTTTGGGACCGTTTAATTTGCCTTTTTCTTTGACGATCGGCGATGCCATTCCGGCTTTGATGGCCGGAAATGCCGTGATCATAAAGCCTTCCGAGTGGACACCCAAGTCGGCCATCCTCGGAGCCAACTTGGCCCTCGAGTCTGGATTGCCGCCCCATCTTTTGCAAGTGGTGGAGGGCGGGGCCGAAGCCGGCTCCCAACTGATTGAAAATGTTGATTGCATTTTTTTCACCGGCTCCACCGCCGTCGGTCGAAAAGTGGCGATGAAAGCGGCTGAATTATTAAAGCCATGTATTCTGGAACTCGGCGGCAAGGCGCCGATGATTGTTTTAGCCGACGCCGATCTAGACCGCGCCGCGCATGCCTGCGTGTGGGGGCGCTTTGCCCACTCGGGCCAGCATTGCATTGCGATTGAGAGAGTCTATGTCGCCAAAAAAATTGCCGAATCATTTATCAACAAGGTGATTGATCTGACAAAACAATTAACGCCGCAAGAGTTAAGTCCTCTCACACTTCCAACCGCTCCGGCCCACTTGAAAGAATTAATCGATGATGCGGTGGCAAAAGGGGCCGCAATTAAATGGCAAACCGTTCATGGTGAGCTTCCGACGCCCGTTCATGGTGAGCTTCCGACACCCGTTCATGGTGAGCTTCCGACACCCGTTCATGGTGAGCTGGTCGAACCACGAACGGGAACAACTATTCTGATCGGCGTTGATCACACCATGCGCGTGATGAAAGAAGAATCGTTTGGACCGCTGTTGCCGATCATGGTTTTTGATACGCCGGATGAGGCGCTCCGGCTGGCCAACGATTCCGAAAGCGGTTTGAGCGCCGTGATTTTCACGCAGGATAAAATCGGCGCCGAGGCCATGGCCAGAAAAATCGAGGCGGGAAATGTCTCTATTAATGATGTGATGGATCACTTCATGATTATCGATGCCCCCTTTGGCGGCTGGAAAAATTCCGGCTTAGGCGTCAGACACGCAGCAGAGGGACTTTTACAATTCACCAAACCAAAAACCATTTTTATCCATCGGTTTTCACTCCCCTTTTTACGCAACAGAGAATTTTGGTGGTTTCCCTACACAAAATGGATTGAAAAAATTTTGAAAGCCCTAACCTAACGCTGTGTTTCAAGAAGACTCTGGGCTTCTCCGTCAGGGAGAATTGCAGGCAAAACAATTTTGCAGGAAGCAGGCAACCCTTCAGAAAAAATCGCAACACTCTCTTTCCAGCCATCTTTGAGCGTGGGATCAAAGCAAATACCAACGGCCGATTCCTGTCTCTCCGAGAAGAGGACTCCATCGGCTCCCTGCTGCGACTTCTCACAGGAATATTTTATTTCACGGCACTCCAAACCTTGCGCCGCGGCTTTTTTATACTCCTCAACCTTGCTGTAAAACCAACCTTTATGCAAGGGCTCGCATCCTTTTGAAAATATCTTCCAAGCCAAGGGGGTTGCCGTAAAGGCAAATGCATCTCTGCCTGTCTTTGCCTCTGCAGAATATACATTGATATAAACGCTTTCCCTTTGCTTTTCTGGAACACCAGGGCACTGATACGAAACGCCCTGACCACGCTCACAATAATTTTCTTTTCGCGCGACGTCATAATGTTCAAAGGCGAGCTCTTCATCTTCGCGTTCGCAGATGAAGCCATGGCCACCGATCCTAATGGGCATTTCTATTTTAGGACCAATAAAAATGCCCGGCGCCTCTTCTTTCAGCTTAACTGATTTTGTTGTGTCTCCCATATTTCTTACTCTCCCTTTACGACGAATTCGCCCGTAACCTATGCCTCCTATTTTTTCTTGTCAACGGATTCGACTTTTGGGACTTTAATCCCAAGTTCCCTAATGATTTTAGTCATTTCCAACTTAAGAGATGACATATGTTAACAGGTAACATATGTCGCGAAAGATATGATTCAAACCAATATCGATGGAAAAAAAATCACGGTCATAAAAGGGCTCGTTGAAAAATACAACCGACCGGGGCCCCGCTATACGAGCTACCCGACGGCCCCCAACTGGAAAAAGGGGTTTGCGACAGCCGATTTTACAAGACACCTTGAAAAAGGAAATCTAAGCCAAACGCCTCTCTCTTTATATTTTCACATCCCTTTTTGCGAAGAGCGTTGCACTTTTTGCGCCTGCTCGGTGGTAGCAACGAAACGCCACGAAGTGGCCAAACCCTATTTGAAAACATTGTTAAGAGAGATCGACAAAGTGGCCGAGGTGGTCGACCACAAACGGATGGTGGAACAGCTCCATCTGGGAGGCGGCACACCGACCTATTTTTCTTCACAGCAATTGGAAACATTGATCGGCCATGTCCAAAAATATTTTTCTTTTTCAAAAACCGCCGAAATTTCGATTGAAATCGATCCGCGAGTAACTGCCGATGAACAGATTCAGACTTTAAGCCGGCTCGGCTTCAACCGGACCAGCCTTGGGCTGCAGGATTTTGATCCCGAAGTACAAAAGGAGGCAGGGCGCATCCAGTCTGAAGAAGAGACGCGCCATATCATGGAGACGGCCAGAGAATTTGGATTTAAAAGTGTCAACGTCGATCTGGTGTACGGCCTCCCCAAACAGGCACCCGAAAAATTTCGTGCGACTTTGAAAAAAGTCCTAGCGTTGCAACCCGACCGGATCGCCCTTTTTAATTTTGCCTATGTCCCGTGGATGCATGCCCATCAGCGGAAAATCGCCGAGAAGGATTTGCCCGACGGCTGGACGAAACTCAAGATGTTTTGCGAAGCGATCGAAACATTCCAGAATGCCGGTTTTGATTTTATCGGCCTCGATCATTTTGCAAAAAAAGAGGATGAATTGAGCCACGCCCGCCGCAACGGGACGATGTATCGCAATTTTCAAGGCTACACCACCAAGGCCGACTGCGATCTGATCGGCATGGGGGTTACCTCCATCAGCTATGTGGCCGGGGCCTTTGCGCAAAATGCCAAAAAACTTAAAAATTATGAAGACTCCGTGACCAAAGCAGGATGGGCAACAGAACATGGTATGGCTTTAAGTGAAGATGATTTATTGCGACAAAAAATAATTCACGAAATTTTTTGCCATCAGCGCCTCAAACGCTCCGGAGATTTTAATCGTTATTTTGAAAAAGAGATTGCGGCATTAAAACCGCTGGCGGAAGACGGCATCGTTGCAATCAAACCGGACGAAATTCTTGTGACCCCCCTTGGCCGATTTTTTCTCCGCAACGTCGGCATGATTTTCGACGCCTATCTCAAAACAGGAGATGGAAAATTTTCAAAAACGGTTTGAGATAGTTTTCTTAAAATCGGAAATACTCTCCGGAAACATCCGCTCCACAACAATCTCGGCGCTCAAAGCAAGTCCGCGGGGATTGCCGATAAAATCAGGCAATATATCCAAAACAAGTGTTTTGAAAGCCTCATAAGCCATTCCTATTTTTTTAATAATAGCGTAAATATCATCAGGATCTTGTTTATAAAATCGTTCCAATTTGAGTTTGATCAAATCCGGGGCCGTAATCGCCTCCAGTATCAGGTATTGCCCCGAAAAAATAGTTTTTGTCGGCGCATGATGCAAATCAACAGTGGAAGATACAGTGACAATATCAATGGGAATTGAAAGCTGACGACAAACCCTGACAAAAATATCCGCATCACGATTTGGTGCAATATCAATATCCAGAGTAGCCCGTTCCCTAAAGCCTTGCGCAATGATGGCCAAACCACCAAGTACCACAATTTTTATTTTCCGGCCCTTTTTTGCCAAAGCCGTGTCCAATTTTTGGAATAAAGGGGCAAGTGAAGCAGAATCAATAGAAGTGAATTTCTCCTTTTTTTTCACTCCAATTCTTTTTTGTGATAAAAACGCCATTGTGATAATTTTAATTGGGCCGGTAATGGAGGTTCCTGAAGCCGCCAGTCCCCCAAAAAAAGAAAAGTTTCGGCTTCGAGGCGGCTGTCATCTAAAAACCGGACGTCTTCCAACAACGAACCATAAAATTGCCGACGGCGGGGAAAAAGATGAAAATTTAAACGGGCCTCTGCCAGCAATTTATGGCGATAGTCTTCCAGCAAAGGAAGTGCTTTTTCAGTCAATTCGTAAAATACCTGTCTCTTCTTATGGATTTTTTTGAGATACCCTTCTTTCATGAGACTGCGTACCATGGGCAGGTCATTTTTCACTTCCTGTCTCGAAACGACTCCAAAAGAAGCCAATTTTGAAAAAATTCTTAATTTTTGATTCATAGCCATCTATTTAATATAACATGGTTATTATAAATAGATGACTATAAATAGTCAAGTTAAAAGGCCGCTTGATACTTGGTCTGCGGTTGATGTCCCATTTTTTGAAGAAACCCTTCCGCAACGAGCTTTTTAAGACCATAGAGAATTGTCTGTCGGGGCATATCGATAAGACCTGTTAAATCCTTAAGCCCCAATTTTTTCTCCGGGTTTTCCCTAAAACAGTGGTAAATGGAACGGGGCCCGTTGGGGAGCTTTTGGTATCTTTTGTGCTTCTGAAAATAAAAGTCGATATCATGACGGATGGATATTTTAAGCATTTTTAAAAGAAAATTTAAAAAAAAGTGGATTTGATAATTTTTTGGATCTTGAGAAAAATGCCCCCCGGAACATTGGCGCAAAACAAGATAGTATTGCTCCTTGTTCGATTCAATATGACGATCCAGAGAAATATATGGGGACACTTCTCTTAAGCAGTCCTCTTTTGATTGCAAAAGAGATAAAAGAAAAAGTCCTCTCCCGATGCGTCCGTTGCCATCCTGAAAAGGATGGATGGCAAGAAAACGAAAAACAAATTCCGCGGCAACGGCAATAGACCATGGATGTTCCGGCAAGGCCTTGTTATACCAGCCGACCAGCTCACTCATGGCGCTGTCAGTAATAGGTCCCGGATCCGCCGTTTTTAAAACCGTTTTCCGGATGTCGGTCCCGACAATAATCTGCACAACACTATTTGGAACCATTTTGTATCTTCCCGCATAGGGCGACGCGGGCGGATAAAACTGAAGCAGCTGACTGTGAAGTCCCTTGATGACGGTTTCTGCCAGAGGAAAAAAATCAGGAGACTGCTCATAAATAATATGGAACATCTCTCTGGCGCCGGCCACTTCTTCAATGCTTCTCTCTTTGTCTTTTGAAAGTTTGTTTTCAATAAATTGTTTTTCCCTCAAAAATGCGGTCGGATGTCCATCCCGATCCAACGTTTCATCCATCCAGTCGATCTCCACGTCGGTCAGCAGGGCATTTTCGATACGGGTTGTGCTGCCGATTGTCGAGATTTTTGCATAACGGCTGATAGCCTTTTTTTCTTTTTCGGAGAGTGTTTTGAGTAAAGAGGCCTTCTCTGTGGCAAGCGAGCTGATTTCCTTCAGGTGTTCCACCATCCGGTTCGAAATTTCAAAAGAGAGCATAACCCTATTGAAGCACAAAGTATAACATAGTACAACAACTTAAAGATAACTATTGTACTATATTATACTATATTGTAATTATTATTGTTTTCCCACATAATTTAATGCGCTTCCGGCTTTAAACCATTCAATTTGCTCTGCTGACAAGGAATGGTGTGTCTGAATTTTGTCTTCTTTGCCCTCTTTGTGATGCAAAAGAACTGTGGCCGGTTTGCCCGCCGTTAAATGGGCAAGACCGATAATGCTGATCCGGTCTTCTTCCAAAACCTTGTCGTAATCTTTTGGATCGACAAAAGTTAAGGGCAATACACCCTGCTTCTTCAAATTTGTTTCGTGGATGCGCGCGAAGCTGCGGGTGATAACGGCGGCACAACCCAAGTAGCGTGGCGACATCGCGGCATGTTCTCTCGAACTTCCCTCCCCATAATTTTCGTCCCCCACAATCACCCATTGCAAATTTTCCTTTTTATAAACCCTCGCCACTTCGGCCGGCGGCTTTCCGTATTCTCCCGTCAAAAGATTTTTTGTCCTGCCGGCATCACCGGTGAAGGCATTGGTCGCCCCGAGCAACATGTTGTTGCTGATATTATCAAGGTGCCCCCTGAATTTGAGCCACGGCCCCGCGGGAGAAATATGGTCTGTTGTGCATTTTCCCTTGGCCTTGAAAAGCAATGGCAGATTTACAAAATCTTTCCCGTCCCATGCTGTAAACGGCTGCAAAATTTGCAAACGCTCACTTTTGGGATCAACCTTCACTTCAATGGAATCAGGATTCTCCGCGGGCTTCACATACCCGCGTGCGGAGTGGACAAAACCTTTTGAAGGAATGTCGGGTGCTTTTGCCGGCGGCTTTAGTTTCCATTTTTTGCCAGCCACTTCCAAATCATCTTTGAGCGGATTGAAGTCGAGGCTGCCACCCAGAGACATCGCCACCACTAGCTCCGGGCTCCCAATAAAAGATAAGGTTTGCGGATTGCCGTCGTTGCGGCGGGGAAAATTTCTATTGTATGAAGAGATAATCGTATTCATCTCCCCTTGTTTGATATCTTCCCTTTTCCATTGGCCGATGCAAGGGCCGCAGGCATTTGCCAAAACTTTTGCCCCGATTTTTTCGAGCGCTTCCAGTTGCCCATCGCGCCGAACCGTTTCAAAAACCTGCTCGGAGCCGGGGGTAACCATCAGCGGAATTTTTGTTTTGGCACCGTGCGCACTCGCCTGTCTTGCCACATCGGCCGCCCGCTCGATGTCTTCATAAGAAGAGTTGGTGCAACTGCCGATCAGGGCATAGCGGATATTTTTGGGATAATTATTTTTTGTCGCATCCTCTTTCATTTTGGAAATGGGGCGCGCGACATCGGGTGAGTGAGGCCCCACGACATAAGGGTCGAGCGTGTCGAGATCAATTTCGATCAGTTCATCAAAATATTTTTTCGGGTCTTTTGCAATTTCGGGATCGTCGGTTAAAAGATTTTTGAACTGATCCGCAAGTTCTGCGATGGCGCCACGCTCGGTTGCTTTGAGATAATCGGCCATACGGGTATCAAAAGGAAAAACGGAGGTGGTGGCGCCGAGCTCCGCCCCCATGTTGGTGATGGTCGCCTTGCCCGTGGCGGAGATTGATTCGCAGCCAGGCCCGAAGTATTCGATAATTTTATTGGTGCCACCCTTCACCGTCAGCAATTCACACACTTTTAAAATAATATCTTTGGGGGCGGTCCAGCCGTTCAATTTTCCGGTCAATTTTACGCCGACAAATTTCGGGGCCAACACTTCCCACGGCATGCCGGCCATCACCTCGGCCGCATCGGCGCCGCCGACCCCGCAAGCAATCATGCACAAACCGCCGGCGTTGGGTGTGTGCGAGTCGGTCCCGATCACGAGGCCCCCCGGAAAGGCATAATTTTCCAAAAAAACCTGATGAATAATTCCGGAACCCGGTTTCCAAAAACCGATTCCATATTTTCTGGCGGAGCTTTCCAGAAAATCATAGACCTCTTTATTTTCCTGAAGCGCCAATGTCGTATCGGCCAGCGCCCCCATCTGCGCGCGGATCAAATGATCGCAATGAATGGTGGCAGGGACTTTTGTCTGCTTTTGACGCCCAAGCATGAATTGCAAAAGCGCCATCTGCGCCGTTACGTCTTGCATCACCACACGATCGGGATTTAAAAAAAGAAAACTTTTTCCACGTGTTATGGCCTGCGCTTCAGGGTCCACCAGATGTCCATAAACAATCTTTTCGGCCAAGGTTAAAGGATGCTTCAAGCGACCACGAATAATTTTTAATTTTTCATCCAAATTTTTATAGATTTTTTGGACTAATTCTTTAGTGGTTTCAACAGTTTGCATAAAATCCCCTTTCGCATAACGCCTCCTTATATCGGACACCCATATAAAAGCAACTTTATTGAAATCATGACGAAGATATGTTTAGAAGATAGATCGAATTTATGTCTTTTTCTTTGATCACAACGGTTTGGGGAATCCCTGTAGCAGGAACAGCTGCGGCCGGTCAAAATATGTCCGATGCCGTTTTGAATTTAGCAAAAGAGATGCCGATCCCACCGGATGCAGATATTTTTTTGCAAATGCCACCACCGACCCTGCAGCGGCTCGCCAGCCAGCATCAGCTTTCCGGGGCCGCTTCTTTTTTCGCACCCACAGGGTCCGGCGGCTATTCCGATGAATGGTCTCTTCCGGTTTCGATCGATATTGTCAGACCGCCCAAACCCTCCGGACAAATCTCCCTCATCGGACCCGATGAAAGCGCCGAAAGCTATATTCGGCGGGTTTTTCCAATCCTTTTTGAAGGGGTGGCCGCAGAAAAAAAATACGGCTTTTCCATGTCCCTCCGTCAAAAAATGATCGGTGATCTCTGGTTTGTTCTCGACCAGACGGCAAAAGCTAAAATGGAGACCGATGTTTTTTGGTCCCTCCTTTTTGCCGAACTGATTTGGGGCGATATTTTGGAAAAACCCTCCAACCGGGACATGGCCCAAGCCGTTCTGGAGGATGTCATTGTATGGCTGAAGAGATTTTGTCCCGATTCACAAAAAATGGCCGTCATTTTTGGGGCCGCTCTGCAAGAGCCGCTGGGCCACAAAAATTACCGCGGCACTTTTAACTGCCTCCTCGGCCTAAAAAAAATCGTTCCCAATTTTTTTGCCGATCCCTTTTTTACAAGAGAAGTGGCTCTGGGGGCTGTGAAAACAGCCCTTTCCGACAACCGGTTCGATTATGCCGAAAGATGGGAAGCCATGGAGTCCTTTCTGCATGAAACGGGGGAGCAAATACGGAATCCTCTCTCGATCAAGGATGCATGGCTCGCCGCGTATTACGATGCATGGATTGCAGCCGATGAAAAAGCCATTTTGCGGCTGGAAGAGGTTGCCGACCACAAGAGGTGGAGTAATAAACTCGACCATACAGAAAGTTGTACCACTTTTCAAATCGCCGCTTTTGACAAGGCTATCAGAATGCTTGAAGGAGAGCCGTTTGACATCCATCCTTTTTTCAAAATGGTCCTCATGTTGAGCTCTGGTCCCCTAAACCGTTTTGAGAAGGTTTTCCACATCCGTTTTTTGCATTGCGCCGATGTAGACTGGACAAACATTTCTGCCTATTCCCAATTCCTTCTGGCCCTCTGGAAGGAGAGTACCAATGGAAATCTGTCCCGAGCACCCTCTCTGGTCACCCACTTTGATACCTATCGCCGCGCCATCTTTGAAAAATTGAAAGAAAATCTGCAAAGAACAATACCCCCCGCGATGACGCGGAAAAACAGACTACTCCTTGAAATCCGCAGAGGATTGGAGCGGGCGGACCATGTTTGGCAAGAAAGCGGACAAAGATCCGATGGCTATTTCGACGCCGCATACCTCCTTGTTAGAAAAACACTGGGGCCAACCCTCAAAACCCTTCTGGAAGATTCCACCCTGACCTTTGGACAAAGGAGGGAGATGTGGCAAAATTACAAGGAAAATTATCGGGACGCCACGGACCTCTCTCCAGAAACAGACGCAAAACAACTAGCTTTGACGATGGCGCAAGACAAGGTCGATGTCCTTTTTAAGAATGACCTTTCTCGCACGATTGGAGAGAAGCTCCGGGCACTGATTTTGCACCTGACCCTTTTTATTCCGGAAATGGTGGCGAAGAAAATATTTTGGTTTCAGATTTGTCGTCATCTCAAAATGACACTTTTTGAAAATCAGGACGATTTGCAAAGAAGCGCTCTTATCGCAAACGTTTTGAATCAGGGCGGCCATTTTAACTGGCTGGCGGAAGATGCAAAACCAGCCGACTACCCGTGGGTGAATTTGACGGGGGGGTTGCAAGAGCCGAACCGATACAAGGATCGAGCGTACATGGAGAGGAGTCTTGAGATTGCCCGGATTTTGGACGGAGAGACCTATTTTTTACCGATGCTGAAAAAAACCGTGATCGATGAAATCTCGGTTGCAGAACAACCGGAGAAAAAAAGGATATTGAGTGACCTGCTCCGAACGGACGAAGTCGTGTTACAGAAAATGCTTTTGGAGATACAGCAGGAATTGGACATCACACTGCCATAGACAAAGACCCTTCTCCTGATCTATTCAGGAACCGATGCATTCAAAATTGATCGATACCCACACCCCCGAGGCGATTCGTCGGCGTCTTGAGACAAAACCGGCCCACAGTTATCTGCGCGATTTTGTCTACGGGGCGATCGACGGAATTGTAACCACTTTTGCCGTGGTGGCGGCCGTTGCCGGCGCCAATCTTTCCGCCGGCATCGTCATTATTTTAGGGATAGCCAATCTTTTGGGGGATGGTTTCAGCATGGCGGTCGGCAATTTTTTAGCAACCCGCACAGAACGCCAGCAAAAACAGAAGGCCCGCCGGATAGAAGAGGAACATATCGCTGAAATTCCGGAGGGAGAAAAAGAGGAAATCCGCCAGATTTTTTTAAAAAAAGGTTTCACGGGAAAAGACTTGGACCGTGCCGTTGAAGTCATCACCTCGGATGAAAGACTATGGGTCGAGACAATGCTCAAAGAAGAACTGGGGATGACATTGGGCGGTCCCTCCCCTGTTCGCGCGGGATTTTCGACTTTTGCGGCCTTTGTCTTGTTCGGGTCTTTACCTCTCTCGGTCTTTATTTTTGTTCATTTTCATCCGGAGAGCATCCCTAATCCCTTTTTCCTCAGCGCCGTCATGACCGCCATCGCTTTTTTCGGTGTGGGTACTTTGAAAAGTCGGTTTGTCGATGAAAAATGGTTCTGGGCCGGAGTGGAGACCCTCCTCGTGGGAGGAGTGGCCGCCACATTGGCTTATGCGGCGGGCCACTTTTTCAAAAATATTGTCACACCCTAACTAAAATACCAACTGCAATTCCCCTGTAACGCTACTCGCAAGCGCTTGCGCCGCATTGTCTGTGGCCCTATATTCCAGCGTTGTACGCAGCCATTTTTGAAAACCCCAAACAAGGGCCCCCGTTCCGTTATAGGTCCTTTTTGTCGCTGCGTTGCCTGTTGAATTTTGTGTCGGATGAATCATTTCAAAACGCCCCACCAGATAAAGATTATCTATAATCTCCTCATCCAACTCCAAAAAAGTCGACCATGATCTACTGGTGGTGCCTCTTACTAAAGTGGCGGTTGCAGACCCAATCCCGCTCACAAATTCATTATCGATCCCATAGGCAAAACCAAAAAGAGGTTTGAGATGAATTTTGTCAAAAGTATAATCTGCAAAAATCGCCATCCGATTATATTTCACATCTCTGGCGCCGGCTACTAAAGCCCCCGCATTATTCTGCGGCGTCGGTTCCTTCCCATATACATAAAGCGCGGAGACGCTGGCATCGTGGTCGGGTATCAGATATTCCAAAAGGATGCCGACGTCTTTGTGTTTGTTGAGATCGGTATTATCGGTAATGCTGTGATTGGTTGCATTAAGCCCGTTTGTAAATTGCACCAAAGCGGTCAAATTGCCGTTGGAATAACCGCTTTCTATACCGAGGCCATCTTGCCGAAAGGCAAAACCGTTGATTCTATTTTGCACAAGGCTCGGAAAAGAGAGTGCAATCTGGCGATCCAACCCCCCGTAACCGACTTTTGAAAACTGGTGCATTAATCCGGTGCGCAAAAAGAAAAAGCTGTCGGATTTGCCGAAGTTTAGATTGAGCTGGCCGACCTCCACAAACCCCTTCTCTTCTGCCGGTTCGAAAGCCAGCTCAGCAAAAAAGCCGACATTTTTAGTGGCAGGCCCGGCGTAAAAAAGAGTGACATCTTCCAATTCAAAGCTGAAATTGGCCGGTGTTCCATGTTGTTTGGTGACTAAAAAACGGGGCCGGGTTCTGGCCGACATATAATTCGTAAATTTCGCCATTTCTTCCGGCGCTAATTGGGCCTCCTTGGCGCTATCAAACTCCTCCGGCATTTTATAACCGAGCCTTCTAAATCGTTGTCCGGTCGGATTGAGTCTCGGATACATCGTGTGGCACATTGAACAATCTGCATTGTACCGCCTCGACCATGCCGCAATGGCCTGCGCCTCTTTGGTCGGCATGAACCACACCGCCATAACGCCAATCAAAAACACTACAAAAAATTTTTTCATAACCCCTCCCATTTGGGCTCTATAGAACAAGGAATATGTATGGAAATAAATGATGCAAATCAAGCCGAAATATGATTTTTGTCATGTCCCTTTGAAAAAATTTGTTGCCTCTTTCACGAGGAGCCGCCTGCCCGCCGGCTGTATGGAGGGGATACCTCGTGAATAAAAACGCATTATGATTATCGAACTGAAAAATGTCGGACACCGCTTTGGCAAGAGATGGGCCCTCTCCAACCTTTCGTTTCAAGTCAATGCAGGGGAAGTTGTCGCCATCTTGGGCCCCAACGGCTGTGGCAAAACAACCCTCCTTAAAATTTTGGCAACGCGCCTTTCCCCCAGCCGCGGAGAGGGTGTTGTTTTGGGAAAGTCTCTCATCAAAGAGGTTTCAAAAATTCGCGAAGAGGTGCAATGGCTGGGGCATGAGTTGGGGCTCTACAAAGCGCTGACGGCCGAAGAAAATTTAAAATTTTTCGCCAACATGACCGGTGAAAAAATAGGAGAGGGACAAATTGAAGAGGCATTGGAAAAAGTGGGTCTTAGAAATAATCGCCATCAACGGGTGGGCCAATTTTCAACCGGCATGAAAAAACGGCTCTCCGTCGCCCGTATTTTGATTAAAAATCCCAAAATCCTCCTTTTCGATGAACCCCACACCAATCTCGATCAGGAAGGAAAAAAACGGATGAGTGAATTGATATTGGAGAAAAAAAAGGCCGGCTGTACCATTTTATTTTCTTCGCATGATCATCCGGAGACAATCCCCTTATGCGATAAAATTTTGGCGTTAAACGAAGGGACGCTTCGTTTTTTTGGGCCGCCAAACCAAATCCGGAGAGACGTTATATTATGACCCATTTTTTGCGCTGTTTTTCGGCCATTTTTTACAAAGACCTCCTTTCGGAATTGCGACAAAAGGAGATTTTAAACACCGTCCTTTTTTTTGGGCTCCTCATCATTTTTATTTATAGTTTCGCACTAGGGACCGACCCGAATCTTTTAAAAAAAATGGCCCCCGGCCTTTTGTGGCTCGTCGTCCTTTTTAGTTCTATTTTGGCGCTCGACCGCTCTTTTCAGTCCGAACTGGAGGAGGGATGTCTCGACCACCTCGTCCTTTACGCCGCAAGCCCAAGGGCCCTCTTTTTGGGAAAAGTCGTCACCAATTTTTTCACCATTTTGATTATTCAAATCACGAGCGCCTTTGCCATGATGATTCTTTTTGATCTCCCCTTCCCCGATAATTTTTGGCTTCTCGCCGTCACTTTTTTGCTGGGAAATTTGGGTTTGGCCACTTTGGGAACTTTTTACGCGGCCTTAACCATCAAAACAAAAGCGAGGCAAGCGATGCTCCCTCTCCTTTTGTTTCCGATGCTCATCCCATTGCTTTTGGCCTCCGTTTATGCAACGCAGATGGCGTTGGAGGGGACTTTGACAGAGGGTTCTTCGGCATGGCTCACCCTTCTGGGGATTTACAATCTTGTTTTTTTGACCGCTTGCACTCTGGCCATTGAGCCATTATTGGAGGCTTGATATGAAAAAATATATTGCCGCAATTCTTGCTCTCGGATTTTTCGCCTTTGCGCAGTGGTGGGGCTTAACGCAAACCCCGTCCGATGCGATGATGGGTGCGGTGCAAAAGATCATGTATGCCCATGTGCCGGCCGCTTGGAATTCCTTTATCGCCTTTTTCGTCGTCTTTGTTTCAAGCCTTCTTTTTCTGATCCGCAAAAAAATATTTTGGGATCGTTTGGCCGCCAGCGCCGCAGAAGTCGGTGTCGCACTGACCGGCTTGACATTGTGTTTGGGCTCCATCTGGGGCCGCCCCACGTGGGGGGTCTGGTGGACATGGGATGCGCGCCTCACCACCACCGCCATTTTATTTTTTCTCTATGTCGGCTATCTCTCCTTTCGAAAATTTATTGAAGACCCGGAAAAGCGGGCCAAACTGGCAGCCCCTTTGGGTGTGCTGATTTTTTTAAACGTGCCGATTGTCTATATGTCGGTCCGTTGGTGGCGCACGCTCCATCAAGTGCAATCGTCTCCGAGTACAATGGATCCCGCAATGGTTTTGGCTTTGCGTCTCAATGCCTTCGCTTTTTTGGGTCTCCTGATTTTATTTATTTACTGGCGCTACAAAATAGCCAAACGAAAAGGCGAATTAGAGGAGGGTTTATGACCGGTGTCATCAAAGGGGCAGAGGGTTATTTGATTGCCGCTTATCTGCTCACATGGACGGTTGTTTTAGGTTACGGTTTTTGTCTTTTTGCCCGATGGAGAAAGTTATGCAAAAAAAGTTAGGTCTTATTATCGGCATCGTTATTATCGGCGCGGCGCTCGGCTATCTTGCCTTTGGCAAATTGGAAAAAAATATCGTCTATTTTGTGACGCCGGCAGAACTTTTGGCCAAAGGAGATGCGGCGTTTAACAAACCGGTCCGATTGGGCGGCATGGTTAAAAAAGGCTCGATCGAATGGAATGCGCAAAAGACAGTTCTTAAATTTCAAATGAAAGACGGCATGAAAGAAATACCCATCATCAGTCACGAAACACCGCCGCAGATGTTTCAAGAGGAGATGGGAGTGGTGGTCGAAGGAAAGCTGGCCTCCAGCGGCATTTTCCAAGCCGACCGTCTGATGGTCAAACACTCCAACGAATACCATCCTCCCAAAGAGGGCGAAAAACCGCATCTGATTTATAAAGAGTTGGTGCAATGAGCCTGATCAACCTCATCGGCAATGTTTGTATTTTTGGTTCATTGTTCTCATCTCTTTTGGGACTCATTTTGGCCAGAAAAAACTTTGGCCTCGCCAAAAAATTGGCCTATTTCAATTTTTTTGCGATGAGTCTGGCCTGCCTTGCAATGGTTTACGCCCTTCTCACCAACGATTTCAGCGTCAGCTATGTCGCCCATGTCGGCGCCAAAGAGACACCACGCTTTTTTGCGGCCATTTCACTTTGGAGTTCTCTGGAGGGTTCGATTCTTTTGTGGGGTTTTATCCTTTCGGCTTACACGGCGCTCTGCACTTACACGTATCGAAATGAATATCCCCATTTAATGCCTTGGGTTTTGATCACCCTTTTTGCGATCGGCATTTTTTTCTACATTGTTTTAGCGATTCCCGCCAACCCGTTTCATGACGTATTTCCCGTTCCGACAAACGGCCCTGGCCCCAATCCCCTTTTACAAAACCATTGGCTCATGGCCGTCCACCCGCCGATGCTTTATTTGGGCTATGTCGGCATGAGCGTCCCTTTCGCCTTTGCAACGGCCAGCATGATCACCGGAGATTTCAGCAATAACTGGGTCAACATCACGCGCAAATGGTTGCTCACCGCTTGGATGTTTTTGTCCATCGCAATTGTCTTGGGCGGTTGGTGGTCCTACGCCGTCTTGGGCTGGGGCGGTTATTGGGCTTGGGATCCGGTGGAGAATGCGAGCTTCATGCCGTGGCTCACCGCCACCCCTCTTTTGCATTCCATCATGGTGCAACAAAAAAGAGGGATGCTCAAAAATTGGAATCTCTCTTTGATCCTCACCACTTTTTTACTGACCCTCTTGGGAACATTTTTGACACGGAGCGGTGTTTTGGATTCGGTTCATTCTTTCACCGAGTCGGGCATTGGGGTTTATTTTTTGATCGCCATTGCCGCCGCATTGATGAGTTCACTTGCCCTTTTGATTTGGAAGTCATCCCAATTTACCTCCGTTGGAAAATTGGATTCTCCTTGGTGCCGCGAAACAACATTTCTTTTTGCCAACTTACTATTTGTTATTTTCTGTTTTGTCGTTCTTTTGGGAACTCTCTATCCCTTAATTTCTGAGGCCTTGCGCGGCATCAAGGTCTCCGTCGGTGAACCCTTTTTCAATCAGATGAGCATTCCGTTGGCGTTGGCAATTATTTTGCTGATGGGGATCGGCGTTATTTTGCCGTGGGGAAAAACCGATAAAAAATATTTTTGGGGTAAATTGAAAGGACCTCTCGTCACGGCTTTAGTTGCGGCCCCAATCGTTTGGGGGCTGGGATTTAAAAACGGATGGGTGATCACGACACTCTCTTTTTCCATTTTTTCTCTGACGACAATTGTTGTCGATATTTTTTGGGAGGCCAAAAATCAGAAATCGTTAATTGCCATTTTTAAAACCAAGCCCCGCCGCTATGGCGGCTTTATCGCCCACATCGGTATTATCATTATTGCAACCGGCATCGCCATATCATCAACCTATCGGGAAGAGGTGCAGGCGACGCTCAAAATAAACGAGAGGTTGGAAATCGGCCCCTACACTCTCTCTTTGCAAAGACTGTATGCCAAACAAGAGCCGCAACGTTTTGAGGTGATTGCACAAACTTATGTAACAAAAAGAGACAAGCCTATTGGTATTATGGAACCGAAACTCAATTTTTATCCCACCAATCGGGAGCCGGTCAGCACGCCGGCCATTCGGGCCACATTCAAAGATGATCTTTATTTAACCCTCATGGCCTTTGATGAAACCGGCATGACCGCATCGCTACGCGCCATGGTCACCCCAGCGGTTTCTTGGATTTGGTGGGGCGGTGGGGTTATTGTGGCCGGCGCATTGATTGGGCTATTTTTTTCGCGTGCGAAGCCGCTTCGTCCAGAGAAACCCCGCTGAAATAATTGCCAACCAGATGCAGACCTTTGATCTTTGACGTCTCTTTTTCAATCGTCTCGATCTTTTTTTGATGTCCCAGAAAATATTGGGGGATGGCCTTTTCATGTTTTTGGATCCAATATTTTTTACAATCTCCGGAAATTTTTAAAACAGGGTTTGCTATTTTTTGGATCACCTCCAGATATTTTTCATCGGGCCAATTTATCGCCTCCGGATATTTGGCGCCCCCAAAATAGAAAGTGAGCAAAACATCTTCTTTGGGGGAACGTCCCTCAAAAACGGAGGAGGCCCAAATAGAGCCCAAAAGGGGATGTGTCTCGCCGGCGGCCGATAAAAATCCAAAACCGTTTAAGGGATGGCCGATTTGATTGCGGGAATAAGCGGCATGCACCAAGACGATGGGGGCATAATAGATAGAAGCGAGCTCCTGAAACAAAACTTCACTGAAAGGCCGCAACAATTTTGCCGAAACATAAGCCGGCGTCGTCAAAATGACAGGATGGTTTTGGAGAATCGATTTTATTTCTAAAACAGTGGTGTTGCATCGCACCTGCGATCCGTATTTTTTCAAAAAGGCTTTTGGCAGACTCTCCATCCCCTCTTTGAAACTAAAAAGGGTCTGTTTCGGCCGGTTTTCTTTTTTTCTTCTTTGGAATGCCCGCAACAAGGAACCGTATTCTTTTTCCAACGTGGCAAAAATCGGAAACTGGGCAGAAAGACTTAAACGATAAGGATCGCCTGCCACCACGCCCGAAACGAAGGGTCCAATCATATTATCCAAAACCGCTTGCCCCGCGCGGCGCTTTACAAATGCGGCGATGGTCTCTTCTTCAAGCGGCGGTTTTTTGGCAAACGGTTCCAGCAAAAACCGAAGTTTGGCCCATGGAGATAAAAGAGAGGAAAATAAAAAATCTTTTGCAGTTAAAGGGAGTCGATAGAGTTTTTGTTTTTTTAAAATAAAGCGGTTTTTGGCGGCCGATTCTTTAGCTTCGACGATTTCTTCTTGCAACCCCAGCTCTTGAGCCATTTCAAAAATCAGTTTGGCTTTGGGCAAAAAACTAAAGGGCCCCGTCTCCAAAAAATAAGGCCCCCCTTTTTTTGTCGCAATCACCCCTCCCAATTTTTCCGATTGTTCCAAAAGAAGAAAATCGCGCCCCTCTTTGGCCAAACAATGGGCGGCACTCATGCCGGCGATGCCGCCCCCCACAATAACAACAGGAACTTTTTTGAGGCTCATTTTTCCGGCACACCTTCCATCTCGTAGATCATCCATTCGGAAAAAGAATGGAGCCCCATCGGTTTTGGAATGTCGGCGTCCCAGAGGGCAAAGGAGAGATAACCCGTCGGTTCCAATTGGGCAGTGTTTCGGGTGATCCTTACAGACCATCTTCCCTCTTTGTAAACCCCATTGCCTTGAAGGGGCTGTTCGTTGGAAAGAGACTGTTGCGTACCCAAGCCCTCGGCAATAAAACTTTGCGTCGATTGCGGCTTCCAGACCCATAACTCTACAGGGTTTCCGGCATTGCCCAGTCCCAAAAAGGGGAGTTGCACCGGCTCTGAAATCTTTTTGATCGGAAATTGCAACGCCACCGCATCGCTCGCAACGGGGGAAATATTGACCTGATCATCTTCCCAGCTCAAACAAAAAGCGATTCCTTTTTTATTGTGGAGTGCCTTGACCTCAATCCATTCCGTCTCGCCCCTTTCAAACCAGAGTGGTTTTAAAAAAACGGGGCTGACTTTGGCTTTTTGCCAAGCGCTATTTTCACAATCGGTGGGCAAGAGGCCCGACATTTCGGAAACGGTGATGAGATTGCGTCTGGGACTCGAGGGGTCATAACCTTCCGGCAATTTTTGTTGGATCGATTGGAGATAGTGAACCAGATTCCAGAGCTGATTTCCGGTGTAGGTGTTTCCATAAGCCGGCATCGGCGTTCCGGGGACACCATTCCAAAGACTCCGATAAATATCCCGGCCGGCGTTGCCCCACTTCAAAGGACCTTTTGTCAAATCACGTGGGATGATTGGATTTCCCCAAACATCTTTTAAGGAACCGGCCGCAGGGCCATCCCCTTTTCCACTCAATCCATGGCAGGCAACGCAACCGGCTTGACCGAAAATGGCTTTGCCGCCGGCTACCGACTCACCCGTATTTTTTGGCTCTTCGGGGAGATCGATCGGCTTGCCGGCATCTCCCTTTGCCAATCTTGGACTTAAAGTTTTGACATAGGCCAAAATATTTTTCCAGTCTTGCTGTTTCAAGACATCCCAACCGGGCATGGAAGTCCCCGGAACACCCACTTTCAGCGTCTGCAAAATATCGATATCGGCAGGAACAGGCCCTTGCGTTGTGCGAAATTTAAAAATGCCTGCAGTGAGATCGCGCGGTTTTGGAAAAAGATATTTGGCCATGGGGCCGTTGCCATCTCCTTTAACACCGTGACAGCCGGCGCAATGGACTTCATATATTTTTTTGCCTTCGGAAAGTTCGGTTTGTTTCCCTTTGCATGCTGTTGTTGCAGCAACGAAGGAAAGGAAAAAAATAAATAATATTTTTTTAAACATGAATCCCCCTTCTTAATCGGGCTATCATCAATGAAATCGTCCGTCAAACATATGACGTATATCATGTTGTGATTCGCCGTTTGATCGGTTTAGAAAATGTGATATAAATTGCCAACTGGCGAAAGGAGAATTTATGAAAAAAATGTTTGCTGTGACAGCAGTGGTTCTGTTCGCCGCTTCTTCAGCGTTAGCGGCAGATGGCGCGGCTCTTTTTAAGAGCAAGATGTGCGGGGCTTGTCATGGACCCGGCAAAAAGGGGGGCGACTTTAAGACTTGCAAATTAGACAAGGCCGCCATCCTCAAGGTTTTGAAAGACCCAAAATCGGTGAATCCTAAAGCGACCATGATGGCCATCAAGGGGAGCGATGAAGAGCTGAATGCCATTGCCGATTACGTTTTGACATTAAGAAAATAATTTCAAAATACGAGGAGTCGGATACCTCGTGAATAAAAAAAGGGGGGGTTATGTTCGGAATGCATCACGGTTTTTTCTCGTTCGCGCCGCATATTGCGATCTTTTTGGGGCTCATTGCACTGGCCTTTGGGTATCAGACGATGCACCAAGCCAAATCGGATGGCTGTTGCGGCAAATGGGGAAAGTTTGTCGGCGTTTTGATCTCGGCGGTTTCTCTTTTGGGGCTTATCTGCATCGCCTATCTTTCCATACGACAGTGCTGCATGGTGAAAAAAGATCCCGGATGGATGGAAAAGCATATGGAGATGATGACGCCTCCGGCTGCTGAAGAAGGGAAATAGGCCATTTTTTTAGACTGCCGGAATCACAAAAATTTTATAAATTCCGATAGACGTCCTTGCGATGTCGGACTAGGAAGCAATTTAATCCTGTCAAGCAAAAAAAATCAATCTCTGTCAATTTTTTGACGGTCTCCTCTTTTTGCAAATCCCTTGGAAAACATCTTGCTTTCAGCTGAAGACGTTGCTGTTTTTATTTATAAGGTTTAATTCAAATCACAAAGATTTTTTTGGGTATAAAATGGATCTTGAAGGAGGGATATGTTTGGGACGTATAAAATAGTCGTGCGGGTACTAGTGCTTTCCTTGTTTGTATTCTTGCAGACAGGATGTGGCAGTGGAACTAGCGTAACAAATGCCTCCTCTTCAACTCCGACTTCAGGAACAACAACAGACGGGACGGAGACGGTGAGCGCGGGCAAAAGCGTTGACGGTGTGACGATCGGGGGAAACATTCAAGCGCCAACCACAACCGATACCACCATCACGGTCGGTTCGAGCGTCTCCAAGGCCACTGTCACGGAAATTCTGGCCAAGAAAGGAAACATCACTTGCAAGCGCTATGATGGAACAGAGGTAGCCAAAGGTATTGTGAGTTCCTCAGGGGAAATTACAGATGTTATCGTCCCCCTCACCTCTTTAGATGAAGGCAAACAGGTTCTTTGCGAAGTGACCCTCTCGGATGGACGAAAACTTTTAAACCATTATGATTTAACCAATCGATTTTCCGGCGAGAGTGTCGTCTCTGATTGTGATATGACCACCACGTTAGCCGCCCAGCAGGTGTTATTTCAATGCCATGCTTCAACGACCTTTAATGATTTATCGGAGTGCGCCCCAAAAGTCAGTGAAAAAACCATTAAACCGTGGTTGCTATTTGAAAAGTATAAAAGGAAAGCTGAAAATCCAAGTCGGGAAGAGAACAATCTTGTCACGGCTTTGAAAGCGGGGATGGCGAGCAAGAATCCTCCCAAACCGAGTGACATCAACAAGATCTTGGAGGGAAGCGCCATGCATCTTTTGGATCAATATAAAAAACTGGATTCGTCTTTGAGTGCGTGGGAGCCGAACACATCCATCACTCAAATCCAGAGTTTCATGTCGGAGGCCATTGTTGAGAAGGCACCCACTATTATTCCCTCGGGAATCGATCGTACGGGACTCGTTCTTTATTTTCCCTTTAACGGAAATGCCATGGATGAAAGTGGAAATGAAAATCATGGAACCGTTTACAATGCAACTTTAGCCACAGACCGGTTTGATAAGGAAAATAGTGCCTATCGTTTTCGCGGTGCGGCTTTCGGTTCTCGAAATGGAGACTATATCGAGACACGAGCATCGCCCTCTTTGGATATTCGCAATGCCATTACTTTAGCGGCTTGGGTGAAGCATGATAAAGCGCCCCAAGGGGGACAGATCATTAATGGCCCTAAAGCAAAATACCGTTTATCCGCTTGGTCGGGTAACCCCAATGGGTATGGCTTGGAATTGTATGATGGTCCGCCTTACATTGATTCCATTCTTAACGGGCTCTATAGCAAACAACATTTTGTCCATGAGCATATGGGTCTCACCTATAACTTTTCCCTGAACCCGCCTCTTGATCAGTGGATCCACGTCGCAGCGACTTGGGACGGACAAAAAATGATGATTTATAGAAATTGCGCCTTGGGGGGAACCAGCAACTATGCGGGAGTGCTCCCCGCAGCAACGCCCAGCACGGTCACCTTAGGAGTGCTCAACCACCTGAAGGATCGGCAATGGTTTTCTGGTTTTATGGATGAGGTCTATATTTTTAACAGAGCCCTTTCGGAATCCGAAATAAAAGGTTTTTGCAATGAAAAGCCAAAACTCATTAAGATGGCCATTGACATCAAACCGGATGGCGTTCCGAATTCCATCAACCCCCGTAGTAAAGGAAAAATACCTGTGGCTCTTTTTTCCACTGCAAAATTGGATGTGACGACTCGGGTGAATCAAAGCTCACTCACTTTCGGTCGGACGGGGGACGAGCAAAGTTTCAATTTCTGTAATCCGGAAGATGTGAATAAAGATGGTTACATGGATTTAGTCTGTCATTTTAATACCCCGACAACCGTTTTCCAGAAGGGGGATGTGGAAGGCTTTTTGAAGGGACAAACCACCGACAAAATACCTATCATTGGATCTGACTCTGTTAAAATTGTTCCACCTTAAGATTTTTGACCAGAGGGCAACAAACCAGATTCATCGCGAGACAATTTACTTTTGGGTGGCGAGTCGTTACGTAATGTGATCGGTCGCGGCTTGAGATCACATCTCATGCGGTTTATGGCAGGTGACGCACTCCATCCCCTGTTTATACGGGGGATGGGGTTTTGTTGTTTGAATCTTGTCGTGGCAATTCTTGCAGACCGCGGAAGTCGGTATCAAATCTTGATCTTTCGCCAAAAAGTTGTGGCATTGCAGACAATGGACAAAGGCCATCTTGTCTTTCCGTTCAAACTTATCGGCATGGCAGGTTTCACAAACATCGACCGGCCGGACAATTTCGTGAATCCCTTTTCTGTGGCAATCGAGACATTCAATCCCCAATTTTTCAAAATGGACCTTGTGTCCCGCCGTATCTGAAACCAATTTCCATTGAGGATCATTGCTTAAATGACACTGGGCGCAAACCTTATGGTCCAAATTCGGGTGATGCACGACCTCTTTTGGCCGCTGTGTCACAGTCATCCAGACCTGATGGAGACTGTCGAGTTTGCTCTGTTTATGGCAGGTGTGACAATTCACCAGATGGTGAGGGCCCATCTGCCATTTCTGAAAAGGCCCCTCCATGATGTGACAGCTCTGGCAAAATTTCGGATTGTTTTCGATGGTGTCATAGCCTTTGTAAAGGCCGATGGATCCCAAAGAGACCAAAATAAGAAGGGCCAGAAAGCCCCACTTTAGTTTTCGAGGGAGTTGTTTCACTTCCTGCCGCATATTTTTTTTCAAGGCACTTGCATATGATTCATATCATGGACATCGGAAAAAAAATAGTTCATAAAAGTGTTCATGCGGAAAGTGGGTGGCTTTATTTTTAGTTTCTTTTTAGTTTCCCATTGTTCTTTTGCCGCCGTTAATTCCTGCGTCCAATGCCACGAAAAACAGGCAACGATAAAATATCTCCAGCATAATTTTGCCGACTGGCAGCAATCGATCCACGCGGCGAAAGGGATAGGCTGTAATGCCTGCCATGGCGGCAATCCCCTCACCTCCGATCCGGTCAAGGCGCATCAGGGAGTGTTGCCCTCTCGCGACGAAAAATCCTCTGTCTATTTTAAAAATGTGGCCGAGACCTGCGGTCGCTGTCACAAAGCAGAATTTGCCGAATTTCAAAAAAGCGCCCATTACAAAACCTTGCAGAGAACCGGCAAAGGGCCGAACTGTCTCACTTGCCACGGGGCAATGGCCACAACCGTCATGAAATATTCGGAGATGGATCGGACCTGTTCCTTGTGCCACGGCAAACCGACACAAGCGGCCAAGGCATTGAGTTTGATTGACGCCTCCAAACGCTCCCTCGATCTTTATCAAAAAAAGCTGGCGCAAAAATATGGGACAAAAATTCCAAAAGAGGAACTAGAGAAAGAAAAACAATTTCTGGATCGTTACAAAACAATACAGCAGATGTGGCACTCTTTTAACGTCACCGAGGTGACCGAAATGTCGGAGGCCCTCATCAAAGACCTGACACACAAACCATGAACATAAACCGGAGAGAATTCTTAAATTACGGCATTTTGGGACTGGGGGCCTTGATCACCCTCTCCATTCTTGCTCCCGCCGCCACCTATTTTTTGTCTCCTGCATGGAAGAAAAAAGAAGAGGATTGGATTTTTCTAGGCGAGGCCGACAAAATTCCGGTCGATAAACCGACAAAGATCGAATTTGTGCAACGGCGCAAAGATGGGTGGATGACGGTTGAGGAAAAGCGCTCCGCATGGGTTGTGACAAAAGATGGAAAGGCCTTTGACATTTTCAACCCCTCTTGTACCCACCTCGGCTGTCCCTACAATTGGAATGAAAACAAGCGGGAGTTTTTTTGCCCCTGTCACAACGGCGTTTTCAGCATGGAGGGAGAGGTTTTGTCTGGCCCGCCGCCGCGGCCTCTCGACCGTTACCCCAACCGGATTGAAAACGGAAAGCTCTGGGTTTTTCCTACTACAAAAAAAGAGAAGGCTTAAAAGATGCATCCCTTCAAATGGCTTCAGGACCGTTTCGGCTGGAAAAATATTCAAGAGACCCTTTTTGATCGGAAAATCCCGAATCCAAAACAGTGGGGATGGTTTTACACGCTTGGCTCCGCCACAATGGCGGTTTTTTTGGTTCAGGTGGCAACGGGAATTCTTTTGGCGATGAATTATTCCCCATCGCCAGATCATGCGCACGAATCGATCCTCTACATCATGCAACAGATTCCGATGGGAACTTTTATCCGCTCCCTTCATCATTGGGGGGCCTCAGCGATGATTATCTTGATGCTCCTCCACATGCTCCGCATTTTTGTGATGGGCTCTTACAAAAAGCCGCGGGAGCTGACGTGGATCCTCGGCATTTTTTTACTCCTGATCACTTTTGGATTGGGCTTTACCGGCTACCTCCTCCCGTGGGATCAGAAGGCCTACTGGGCAACAGCCGTCGGCATCAACATCGCCAAACAGGCCCCCATTTTTGGCCCCATCATTGCAAAAGTGTTGACCGGCGGAGAAGAGCTCGGCGCCTTAACCCTTTCGCGATTTTACTCTTTTCACGTTTTGCTTTTGCCAACGCTTCTGGCCCTTTTGATGGGATTGCATCTCTACCTCGTCATCTACCACGGCATTTCGGCACCGCCCCATCCTAAAGGGGAACAGCCCCCCGACTATCAAAAACTGAAAAGCGAAGGAAAATCGTTTTATCCCTATTCGGTCTTTAAAGATGTCGTCGCGGTGACACTCGTCATCGGCATCCTCTCTTTTTTGGCGATTTATTTTGGCGCCGGTCTGGAAGACCCCGCCAACCCGAACGACAGCTCCTACAACCCGCGGCCCGAATGGTACTTTCTCTTTTTATTTCAAATGTTGAAACTTTTTCCGGGTTCCCTCGAAACAGTCGCCGCCATTATTTTGCCGACGATCGGTGTTATTGCTTTATTGATTCTCCCTTTCTTGGGCTCTCCTGAAAAAAGGCATCCGATCGCCAGACCTGTCAGCATGGGGATTGCGTTGACGGCAGTCAGTCTTTTCGGCTGGTTCACCTACCAAGGGTGGAGGTCTCCCCTTTTGAATCCGCGCATTGAGAGAAACCCAATGGTCCTCGAAGGGAAAAAACTCTACACCAATTTGAAGTGTGCCTACTGCCACTCGATGAAGGGGGAGGGGGGGAATGTCGGGCCCGATTTGGCCTTCACGATCCCGACCCGCTCCGACAAATGGCTCGAAGAACATTTTCGCAAACCGCAATCAGTGATTCCCGGTTCCAAAATGCCGGAGCTGAATCTTTTGGATGAGGAGATTTACGCCCTGATCGCTTATTTGCGAGACATCGGCGGCGGCGGGATTTCGACGGTCAAGGCGGTCAAACTTTTTCAGGAAAATTGCCAGACCTGCCACAAAATGGATGGGAAGGGGGGAGAGGTCGGCCCCGATTTGAGCCACATCGGCGCCTTTCGGGAGACTTCTTGGATTCACTCTTACCTCGAAAATCCACAGGGGTTAAACCGAGAGGCCAACATGCCTGAGTTCAAAAGTTCTCTCACTCCGGAAGATTTAGAAATCCTCGCCCGATGGCTGACTTCGAAAAAGTAGCATTGTTTTAAATCAGCCCCGCAACTGATTCAAATCATTGTCCCCTTATTAAGGTCCATGCAAATTGAACAATATGCCAATGCGGCACAATCGACATTATCTTCGCGCCCTGCTCCTGCTTTTGGGTGGCGGCGCTTTACTTCTTTTGATTCGGGGTTTTTTGATTCCCAAATCGTTTAATGAATACGGTTTTTACCGCGGTGACAATGTTGAAGAGCAGATGAATAAGCCGACCCGGTTTGCGGCAAAAGAGGCCTGCGCAGCCTGCCACGAGGATATCTGGAAAAAACACCAAAAGGGGAGCCACGCAAAAGTCCAGTGCCAAAATTGCCACGCCCCGTTGTCAGTGCATGTCAATCTCGAAACGGGGGATTTTGTCGACAAAATGCCGATCAACAAATCGTCGAAACTTTGTCTGCGCTGTCACCTGCAACTTCCTTCAAGACCTAAGACACAGCCCCAAATTGACGTGGAAACACACATTTCAAGAACTGCGCCGACTGCGCCGCCGCGCAGTGACGAGGTTTGTTTAACGTGCCACACCCCGCACGATCCCAAAATAAAGAGGCAACATGGAATGTAAAAAAATGGAAAGAAGGGATTTTATTAAAAAAGGCTGCGAACTCGCCGCGGCCACTCTTTTTGTCGGCCTGCTCCCGTTCAAAAAAGCCATCCCTGCGGAAGAAACGACAAAACTTCCCCGACCCAAAGGCAATGAAAATTACAACTGGGAAGAGCACCTCTACGCTTACGTGATCGACACGACAAAGTGCATCGGCTGCGGGATGTGTGTGGAGGCGTGTCGAAAAGAAAATAATGTCCCCGAAGGTTTTTTCAGGACTTGGGTCGAGCGCTACGAGGTCTCCGAAAGAGGCGAGGTCGAAGTCGATTCTCCCAAAGGGGGACAAGAAAGTTTTGGCCCGATCTTGCCCGGCTTTAATGTCTCCAAAGGTTATTTCGTCCCCAAAATGTGCAATCATTGTTCTAACACCCCCTGCATTCAGGTTTGTCCGGTCGGCGCCTCCTACAAAACGGAGGAGGGGGTGGTGTTGGTCGATGACAAACGTTGCATCGGCTGTGGCTACTGTGTGCAGGCTTGCCCCTACGGGAGTCGTTTCATCAACCCCATCACCAAAACGGCTGAAAAATGCACTTGGTGCTACCACCGCATTACCAAAGGTTTGCCGCCGGCCTGTGTTCAAGCCTGTCCTGTAGGAGCCCGCATGTTTGGGGATGTGAAAAAAGAGGAAGACCCGGTCAGAAAAATTATTGCGACAGAACGCCTGGCCGTCTTGCAACCGGAAAAACTGACAAAGCCGAGTTGCTTTTATCTCGGACTCGACAAAGAAGTCCGATGAAGGAGGCTACCGATGATCGCCGTGGCACAATATCTTTTTCCGAATGACCTCCACATTCATTGGAGTCTGATGATCGTGATGTATCCCTACATCACCGGTTTTGTCGCCGGCGCCTTTGTCGTCTCTTCACTCTACCATGTCTTTAACATGCAACAATTAAAACCATTAGGGCGTTTTTCCCTCCTCACCTCTTTCGCCTTTTTGTGCGTGGCAACACTGCCGCTCCTCAACCACTTGGGGCATCCCGAACGGGCAATGAACATCATGATCACCCCCCATTTTTCTTCCGCCATGGCCGGCTTCGGCATCATCTTCAATTTTTATTTTCTCCTCGTCCTTTTCGAAGTCTGGCTTCTCTATCGCAACGACATCATCGAGATGGCAAACGGATCAACGGGGATAAAAAAATTTTTCTACAAAATCTTAACCCTCGGCGTCGATGACAACAGCCCCGAGGCCCTGCAAAGAGATCACAAAATCATCGTCTTTTTGGCGGCCGTCGGAATTCCCTCGGCTTGCTTTCTGCACGGCTACGTCGGCTTTCTCTTCGGGGCCATCAAGGCCAACCCATGGTGGTCGACCCCCCTGATGCCGATTATTTTTCTTTTTTCCGCCATGGTCTCCGGCATCGCCCTCTTGATCGTTCTTTACCAGATCGCGATGAAGATGGGAGGAAAAGAGATTGATCAGCCCTGCATCACCAAAATGTCGCAACTTTTGTGGCTCTTCATGACCGTCACCGTTTCCTTGGAACTCTTGGAAATCATCACGCTCGCCTATGAACAATCGGAATCGTGGGAAGTAATCCATCCCCTTCTGACACATCAACTCGCCTTTTCTTTTATCTCTGTCCAAATGATATTGGGCTCCCTCATCCCTTTTATTTTATTGATGGTGACCGTTCTGCTCGACCGATATCTTCACGAAAAAGTCCGGAACACTTTGGCTTTTGTCGCCTCATTTCTTTTGTTGATTCAAGTTTTTGCGATGCGCTGGAATGTCGTCATCGGCGGCCAGATTTTTTCAAAGAGTCTGCGAGGATTCAGGGATTACCATCCGCAATTTTTGGAAAAAGAGGGGATCGGCGCGGCAATCCTTATCTTTATCCTTCCTTTTATCATCCTCTTTGTTTTAAATCGCGTTTTGCCGGCTTTTTCGAATACGAACAGAGATGATCCCAATCATATCGAAAAGACAGTCGTCGGATAATATAATAGTGCGTATGGTACCTGTTAACATATGCCTCTTTCTTCTGATCGCCCTTCTTGCCTGCGGCAAACCGAAACAAATCCCCTTGGCACCACCGACCGACCAACAAACAGATAGGGATACCTCCCCCTCTCCGGGCGATTCCCTTTTGCCCCCCTCTTTATTTCCCCACTCCGATAACTGGGCTGAGCCGGCCATCCACGGCGGTTGGGTTTCAAAAAATGGAACAACCGAATGTTTCAAATGTCACACCACAACACAGGTTTCTGTGGAAGGCCCTCCGGCTTGTAGCAGCTGCCACATTTTGTTTCCACATTCGGAGGGTTGGGTGAGTGGGGGAGGGCATGGAACCTCTGTTTTAAGAAATGGAAATGTCTCTTGTGCAACGCAATGTCACGGCACCGATCTCAAAGGAGGTCTGAGCAAGATATCCTGCCAACTTTGTCACTCCATCTATCCCCACTCTCAAAATTGGAATGCGGCAGATCAACATGGGATAACGGCAAAAGGGGATGGAAAACTCTCCTGTAAAGGTTGCCATGGAGCGGACTACAAAGGCGGGAGTAGCGGTATCTCCTGTTATTCTTGTCATGCCAAATACCCGCACGAGAGCGATTGGAGAAACCCAACAAAACATGGGGCCGAGGTCATTGCCAACGGAACGCAAAGTTGCGCCACCGCTTGCCACGGCCTTAACTTTCAGGGAGGTCTTTCCAATGTCGCCTGCACACAGTGCCACGCCACATTTCCCCATCCTCAAGGTTGGAACACTTTTGAAGGCCATGGGCAATATGCCGCAATAACGCTCAACAAAGATTTTACCTCCTGCAAAAATTGTCACGGTGACAATCTGCAAGGAGGAAATTTTGCGGTCTCCTGTTTTAGTTGTCACATCAACTATCCTCACCCCGCTAACTGGCGGGAGGCGGCACAACACGGCGTCAATGCTTATGGGGCCGGTAAAAATAGCTGTGCCACCGCCAATTGTCATGGGACATCCTTTGAAGGTTCTCCACAGGCCCCCTCTTGTCGCACCTGTCACGCCGATTTTCCCCACACCAATCCAAAATGGATGACACTAGAAGTCAAAAAGGAAAACTTGCGGGATGAAAGTTTTCATGGCGACCGATTCATTCGTGAAACAAAACGGGGCAATACAACCACCTGTACCGGATGCCATGGGACCGATTTTGACCGAGTGATGAACAACACAAGCTGCATCGGTTGTCACACCGATGGCATCACTCACCGACAGGTGAATAGTGTGGCGTGGAACACAGGAAATGGGCATGGCAAATTTTTCTCCGACCGCTTTCGTTCCACCGATAATGGTGCCAAATGTTTTAACTGCCACGGTTCACCGTTTGAATTCAACACAACTCAAACACCCGCCATTGTAACCAATCAATCCTTTTGTTATAGTTGCCACACAGCCTATCCCCACATCGCTTTTATCAATCACAATGTCCGTTCTTTATGGGAACCGGTTATCGCAACCACCTGTGGTCCCAGAACCGTCAGCAATTGGGGACATGCCAACTATGTGGGAACAAACAATCCCCTTTTTGCCGGCACCGCCGCAACCTGTGGCAGTGCCGGCTCCTGTCATTCTCAAGGATACCGCTCATTCCAACTTACCACGTTTGCCAATATATCTCCCTGCGGCGATTCTTGTCACGGTACCGGAACAAGGGTGCTCCCTCTTCCGGCGATTGTTCCTTGCAGACCACCACCGGAACTGATCAATCCGGCACCTCCTTTAGTCATTGCAACACAGCCCCCCAGCAGAGGAACAAATGTCGCCGGTAATGTTATCATCATCATCCAATTCAGCGAAGCGATGCGGGAAAACAGTTTAACCGGTATCGCCCCCGACCCCAACCCAATTACCTTGACAATAGGAGGAGGGCTCGTTGCCATACGGGTTTCTTGCGAAAATAATGATTGGTGCAAAACAGTAACATTGCGACCGACTCTCCCTTTAAGAGAAGATGGTTCTCCATATCAGGTAAACATTTCGGCCGCAGTGAAAGACTTTGATGGAACACCCATGGTCAGCGATTATTCTTGGGGATTCAACGTTGCCAACACCTATGTCGACACAACACCTCCAACCGTTACTGCCACCATTCCCATAAACAGGGGCGGAAGTATCAGTCGAACACCGACTCTTCAGGTGACCTTCAGCGAACCGATGGATGCGGGCAGCGTCACAGGAGACGGGGCCTTCAGCCTCGTGGGAGGCGGAAGGGATTGGGCCTTGCAATATGGAGTTTGCGTGGCCAACACAGACTGCGGGCAGGTCACATTCCAGTTGGCCCCCAATACACAGCTCTATGGAAACTTGAGTTACACAGCGAGGGTCAATACTATCGTCGCTGACAAAGCCGGCAATCATTTGACAACCAGATATAGCTGGACGTTCACAACAAGACGTTGATGATAAAACGAATATTCATTCCCATTTTGCTTTTTGTCCTCGGTCCCGGGGCCATGATCCAGGGTCCCGCTTTTGCCTCTGAATACAACATCGGCACGAAAATTATGGGCGAGGTCAAAAAGAATACGCAAAACCGCCAGCTTTTTCCGGTTAACGGCTATATCAGTGGCTCCGCTTACGGTTCAAAGACTGCGGTCGAAACGAACATGCGTTTTTTCAGAGACTTTGATGCCAAGCTCGACCAATACGATCTCTATCAGACAGTGATGCATGCTGTCCCTTTTGAAAAATTGCAAATCGACGGGGGACGGCAATTTATCAATCAAGGTTTTTCGGTCGAAATTTTAGATGGCCTTCAGGCCACCGCCAAACCGACGGAATATTTAGCCATCACCGCCTTTTCGGGGATCCCCAGAAATACCGAGGTCCAAAATTTCAGCCCCAACACGGTTTTGCTGACCGGACTCTCTTTGGGTTTGAGAGATATCAAAAAAACAGATGCGGCTTTACATGTGGCGTGGCGCAAAAATAATGTGGAGAATACCGACTTCAATAAAAATGATGAAATTCAGGTCGGGGCCGTTTTGTCTCATCAATTTGCAATCTCTATGACCCCTTTTGTCTACGGCCTGATTGAGGCCGATGCCACCGGTCGGATGATCAGTCAGGCTACAACCGGTCTCGATATTTACCCCCACAGCCGCTTGGCCTTGAACGCCGAATTCAACTATTTCAATGTCAATCAGGGTTTGGACCGTCAAACCATTCAGGAA
>JAHFSU010000042.1 GCA_023265595.1 Deltaproteobacteria bacterium | reverse complement strand
CAATATGATGGGGACGAATCCCCTCATCGGCATTTCCGTTTTGAAATCGAAAAATCAATTTACTTCGATGCAAAAAGCCTACGATGCGGAGCTGATTCAACTGTCCGAAAAAATCGCCAAACAAAAAAAAATCGTCCTTAAAAAGGGGGTTTATTTGGGGACCCCCGGCCCCAGTTATGAAACGCCGGCGGAGATTAACGCCTTTCGCAAACTCGGCGCTGATACCGTTGGGATGTCGACTTTGTTTGAAGTCATCGCGGCCCGTTTTCTCAACATGCGCGTGCTGACACTCAATATCATTGCCAATGCCGCTGCGGACCACCACAAAGGGGTCATGCAACATGAAGAGGTTTTGGCGGCGATCAAAAAAGCGCAGAGCAAAATAATTTCTCTTTTGGATGGAGTCCTTCGTGGCATCACAAAAATTGCCTGAAAAATTAAAATTGGGAACGCGCGGTTCTGCCTTGGCTTTGGCCCAAACCGAATGGGTGATTGAAAAGTTTCGTCGCCGTCACCCCAAAATAGCGATTGAGAAAAAAGTCATTCAAACTTCGGGCGACACATTTAAAGGAGAACTTTTGGCCGAAGGGGGTGGCAAAGGGCTTTTCGTCAAAGAGATCGAAGAGGCGTTGCTCAAAGGGGAAATTGATTTTGCCGTGCATAGCCTTAAAGACCTCCCCGGTATTTTGCCCAACGATTTGGCGCTCGCCTGTTTTCCAAAAAGAGAAGATGCGAGAGATTGTCTGATCTCCAAAAAAAAAGAGACGTTAAAAACGATTGCCGGCGGCGCGCGGATCGGCACATCAAGTCCCCGCAGAACTTCTCAAATTCTATCTTTACGGTCTGATCTAAAAACGATGCCGATTCGAGGCAACATCGATACACGCCTCAAGAAATTAGAGGTGGGTGAATATGATGCAATCTTTTTGGCGATGGCGGGATTAAACCGCCTTGCACTGCCCCCCCATCCTTCTATTTTTTATAACCGACTCGAGCCCGAAGAATTTATCCCCGCCGTGGGGCAGGGGGTTTTGGGAATTGAAACGCGCGCAAAAGATGGGGTGGTCATTCGGGCGTTGCAAGAGGCGCTGGAAGACCCTCATACCGCTGTGGCCGCAAAGGCCGAGCGGATTTTTTTGGCCGCGGTCGGCGGTGATTGTTATTCTCCCATTGCGGCGCATGCCCAAGTAAAGGGAAATCAGTTGCAAATGGTCTGCTGGATTGGGAGCACCGATGGCAAACGGTTTATCCGTTTGCAGGAGACCGGTGATTTACTCAAACCGGAAATGTTCGGAGAGACTCTGGCAAAAAAGGCCCTCTCCAGCGGAGGCCAAATTATTTTAAATGAGATATTTGCTAACAAGACCCGCTGAAGCGAATGTTGTCTTTGCAAGAAAGTTGCGACGAGCCGGCTTTCAGGTTGTTTCGTTGCCTCTTTTGAAAATAAAACCGCCCAAGGACCGATACAAAAAACTGGCGAAAAAGTTGTCTCATCCCTACGACTGGCTCCTTCTGACAAGCGCCAATGCGGTCAAAGCGGTTGGGCCGTTTTTGTTAAAAAAGAAAGGGACGTTTAAAATTGCGGCGGTGGGACCGGTTACGGCCGCGGCGCTTAAAAAATATCGGCTGCGCGCCGCCTTTCCCAAAAAAAGCGAGGGGGCCTTAGCGCTTCTTCAATTTTTCAAAAACAAAAAAATAAAAGGGAAACAGTTTTTGTATCCCGCCTCTTCTTTGGGGCGGGATGTTCTAAAGAAAGGGTTGGAAAAGAGGGGTGGGAAAGTCGACGTGGTTGAGGCGTATCGAACCGTGCCTTGTTTAGGAGTGGGAAAAAAATTGAAAAAGATTTTGCGAGATGGGGTCGACGGCGTTTTGTTTTTCAGCCCTTCGGCTGTGGCCAGTTTTGCAAAAAATCTGAAGGGCGATTCGCACGGCATCCAAAAAATTTCTTTGATTCCCTTTGGCAAAACAACCGAGCAGGCCTTGCGCCGTTTTAGGTTTCCGGTGAAACGGTTACCGTCCCTTTTCCGCTAAGTTCTACGCTCCCCAGCGGCGGATCGGGGAGGAGATATTGTTCAATTTTGAACTCGAGCGTGGTTGTGTCGCGATGGTTCGGGTCGATCGGGAGCTGCAAATCCTGCAACAATGGGGATGTCCTTTTAAGGGAACCATCGACCCATTTTTCGGGCGACCCTTTTGTGTTGAATTTGGAACCGGGGGAATCGGCAAATTTGCAGTTCGATTCCCAATTTTCTAAAATCGGCTCGATTATTTTGATGTCTAGGCGTATTTTTTCTTCCTCCACTTTGCTAAAGATCATTTCGTACGGAAATTCACCGATGCTAATTTTTAGAGCACACTCGCCGGTGGGCCACTTGGCCAAAAAACCCTTCACGTCGGTTGTCACCTGACCTTTTCCTTTGATCACATCCACTTTGTTGCGCGCCTCTCCATCCAGATGAATTTTGTAAGTAACAATGAAGCTGTCAGGCGATTCAGCGAAGACGTAGTTTAATGTGACGGTTCCATCCAGAGTAATTTTGAAAGGCTCCTCTAAATCCCCCTTTTTAGATTCTTCCGACATCGCCTCGGGGGCGATCTGTTTCAAAAGGTCCTCCTCCGAAACCTGCGAAAAAGCAGACGGACTGAAAAACAGCAATAAAATCAATAGAAAAAGGGGCGATCGCGTTTTGGAAACCATGTTTTCAAAATAGGATGAAGACCCAATAAAATCAACAGATTCTTTCCTGTAATCGGGGTTGCTTTTTTCTTCAACTTTTGCTTTAAGGCCGGCCAGTGATTCCCCGATATTCCAGACAAAAAATGGCCTCCATCTGGAGTGATCTCTCCCGCTGGGAGGTTTGGCTCCAAATCGAGATTTTGGCCTGTGAAGCATTGGTTCAAGAGGAAAAAATCCCGACCGCTGCCTTTCAAAAAATCAAAGCAAGGGCCAAAATAAATCCGAAAAGGATCGAAGAAATTGAGGCTCAAACGCGGCATGATGTGATTGCCTTTGTCTCTGCGGTCGGTGAAACCGTCGGCCCCGAATCGCGTTATATCCACATGGGCCTTACTTCATCCGATGTGCTCGATACGTCTTTCGGTGTTCAACTTAAAAAGGCGGGGCATTTATTGGAAGGCGATCTCAACAAAATAATTGATGTGTTGAAAAAGTTGGTGCGACGTTATGAAAAAACGCCGATGATGGGAAGGACCCACGGCATCCATGCCGAGCCGATCACATTTGGATTGAAGCTTGCCACATGGTATGCCGAAATGAAACGCCAACTGGAAAGATTACAACAGGCGGTCGAAACGATTTCGGTCGGAAAAATTTCCGGCGCGGTCGGAACCTACGCCCAAATTTCGCCGGCCGTTGAGAAATTTGTGTTGGGAAAACTCGGCCTGAAACCGGAAACGGCGCCGACACAAGTTGTCTCCCGAGACCGTCACGCCTTTTATTTTTCGGTGCTGGCCGGCATTGCCAATTCGATCGAAAAAATCGCGGTAGAAATTCGCCATTTGGCCCGGACCGAAATCGGTGAAGTGGCGGAGCCCTTCGGCAAAGGACAAAAAGGTTCTTCGGCGATGCCGCACAAACGGAATCCGATTTTGACGGAGAATGTGACCGGCTTGGCCCGTTTGCTTCGCGGTTATGCCGTCGCGGCGGGCGAAAATGTTGCCCTCTGGCATGAGCGCGACATCTCCCACTCGAGCGTCGAGCGGGTCATTGGGCCCGATGCGACGATCCTTCTCGATTTTATGATCGATCGGATGACACAGGTTTTACAAGGGTTGGAGGTTTATCCTAAAAAAATGAAACAGAATATCGAGGCGACCCGCGGCGTTGTCTTTTCTCAAGAGGTGTTATTGGCCCTTGTGAAAAAAGGTTTGAGTCGTGAGAGCGCCTACAAGATTGTGCAGAAACATGCGTTGACCGCCCTCAAAAACGGCGGCGATTTTCAGACACAAATCGCAAAAGACCCGACCGTGCAAAAAAAACTCAAAAGCGAAGAGCTCAAAAATATTTTTAATTGGAGTCGGAAATTGAAAAATATTCATTCCATCATCGAAAGGACGCTCAACCTATGAAGGCCTTGGAAAAAATCTACGAAGGAAAAGCGAAGATTCTCTACACCACTTCCGAATCAAACCGGCTCATCCAATATTTTAAAGATGATGCCACCGCCTTCAATGCGCAAAAAAAAGGGACGATTGTTAATAAAGGAGTCATCAACTGCGCCGTCTCTTCCGAAATCTTCAAATTTCTCGAAACAAAGGGGATTCAAACCCATTTTGTCGAAAAACTTTCCGATCGCGAAATGTTGGTGAAGAAGGTTCAAATTATCCCGATCGAAGTGGTGGTTCGCAATGCGGTCGCCGGCTCGCTGGCCAAGCGGACCGGAAGGCCTGAAGGGGAAAAGCTCTCCGAGACATTGGTTGAATGGTATTACAAAGATGACGCGCTCGGCGATCCGATGGTGAACAGGGATCATATCCGGATTTTCAAATGGGCGAGCGATGCCGAAATGACGGAGATTGAAAAAAAAGCCAAAAAAATAAATACACTCTTGGTCCCCTATTTTGAAACGCGCGGGATTCAATTGGTCGATTACAAACTCGAATTTGGTCGAAGTCCCGAAGGTATTTTGCTCGCCGATGAAATCACGCCGGATGGCTGCCGTCTTTGGGATATGAAAACAAAAGAAAAAATGGATAAAGACCGCTTTCGTTTTGATCTGGGGAAAGTCGAAGAGAGTTATCAGGAAATTTTTAAAAGGATTTGCAAATGAAGGCAAAAGTTTACATTACATTAAAACAGGGCGTTCACGATGTGCAGGGAGAAGCGGTCTTGGGAACCTTGAAACATATGGGTTTCAAGGGTGTCGACGATGTTCGTGTCGGCAAATACATCGAGCTCCGTTTGGATGATTTGTCCCGATCGCAGGCAGAGACAAGGGTGAAAGCAATGTGCGAAAAACTGCTCGCGAACACCGTCATCGAATCGTATTCTTTTGAGGTAATCGATCAGTGAAGTTCGGCATTGTTCAATTTCCCGGTTCTAATTGTGATGCAGATTGTCTTCATGTCGTCCAAAATATTTTACGGCAAGAAGGTTTTATCATCTGGCACGCGTCGACCGATCTGAACGGCGCCGATTGTGTGATTCTTCCGGGCGGCTTTTCCTACGGCGATTATCTGCGTACCGGCGCCATGGCGGCCCACTCCCCGGTCATGAAATCAGTGGTCGATTTTGCGGAGCGGGGCGGACGGGTGTTGGGCATTTGCAACGGTTTTCAAATTTTGTGCGAGGTGGGGTTGCTCCCCGGCGTTTTGATGCGGAACAAAAATCTTCAGTTTCTCTGCGAAAAAACGGAACTGATTGCCGATCGGAGCGATACCCCGTTTACCTCCGGTTACCAAAAGGGGAAAAAAATCACGATGCCGATTGCCCATATGGAAGGGAATTATACTATCGACGATGCCGGTTTGGCTTCACTCAAAAAAAGGAACCAGATTGTTTTTCGCTATGCCAAAAATCCGAACGGTTCGGTGGGCGACATCGCCGGCATTATCAATGAGAAAGGGAATGTGCTGGGTTTGATGCCTCACCCGGAGCGTGTTTGCGAAACAGCATTGGGTGGGACAGACGGACTAAAACTGTTTGAATCGGTGGTGCGATCATGTCAACATTGACACAACAAGAACACCAAAAGGTGGTGCAGTCCTTGGGAAGGGAACCCAACGAGGTCGAACTGGGGATTTTTTCCGTCATGTGGTCGGAGCATTGCTGTTACAAGAGTTCCAAAATGTATCTCAAAAATTTTCCGACAAAAAGTCCGCGTGTTTTGCAAGGGCCCGGAGAAAATGCAGGTATTATCGATATTGGCGACGGTTTAGCCATCGCGTTTAAGATCGAATCGCACAATCATCCCTCTTTTATTGAACCGTACCAAGGGGCGGCAACCGGCGTCGGCGGCATTTTACGCGATATTTTTACGATGGGGGCCCGACCCATTGCCTCTCTCAACTCGTTGCATTTCGGTTCCCCCGATCACCCGCGAACGCATTATCTCCTCCGCGGCGTTGTTGCGGGGATCGGTGGCTATGGCAATGCGGTGGGGGTTCCGATGGTCGGCGGCGAAGTCCGTTTTGACCCCTGCTACAACGGCAATATTTTGGTCAATGCGTTTACAATCGGTATTTTGCGCCACGATCGGATTTTCAGAGGGATTGCAAAAGGGGTTGGGAATCCGGTCATTCTGGTCGGCTCCAAAACCGGCCGCGACGGGATTCACGGGGCCACCATGGCCTCCGATGTTTTTGCCGCCGAGTCGGAATTGAAGAGACCGACCGTTCAAGTCGGTGACCCGTTCACGGAAAAAAAACTGATGGAGGCTTGCCTTGAAGCGTTTGAATTAAACGACGCGATTGTCGGTATTCAGGATATGGGTGCGGCCGGATTCACCTGTTCCACGTTTGAAATGTCGGCGCGCGGCGGCGTCGGGATGGAACTGTGGATCGATAAAATTCCTCTGCGTGAAACCAAAATGACCCCCTATGAAATTATGCTCTCCGAATCGCAGGAGAGAATGTTGCTCGTTGCCAAAAAGGGCCGCGAAGAAGAATTAAGGAAAATTTTTGAAAAATGGGAACTCGAATTTGCCGTTGTCGGAAAGGTGATTGCGGAGAAAAAAGTGGTGGGCCGCTTTCATGCAGAAAAAGTTTTTGATCTCCCTGTCGATCCTCTGACCGATGGGGCGCCCGTGTATGAGCGGCCCGTCCATCCTCCGCAAAAAACAGCATATAGTGCCAGGCACCCTGTGATAGAGGGGAAGTCCGCGCCACACCAACAACTGGAGGGTCTCCCCATTCAGGAATGGGTTTGGCGGCAATATGATTACAGCGTCGGGACAAATACCGTGATCGGCCCCGGCAAGTCGGCCGCCGTCATTCGGGTCAAAGAAAACGGAAAATTGCTGGCGCTTGCGGTTCACTCCCGCGCCGATCTTTGTCATGTCGATCCGTATCAGGGGGCTTTTCAAACGGTGATGGAATCGAAAGAAAAACTGGCCAAGGTGGGGGCCGCACCGTTGGGGCTCACCAACTGTCTCAACTTCGGCAATCCGGAAAACCCCGAAGTGATGTGGCAATTCAAAGAGGCCTGTCGCGGGTTGGCCGATGCCTGTCGACAAGGCGACATCCCCGTGGTAAGCGGCAACGTCAGTTTTTATAATGAAACGGACGGAGAAAATATCAAACCGACCCCGGTGATCGCGATGGTCGGCATAGTGGAGAAATTATGTGCGGCATAGTCGGCATTTATAATCTGCCCGAGGCCTCCAAGCTGGCCTACCTTTGTCTCTATGCCTTGCAGCATCGGGGTCAGGAGAGTTGCGGCATCATGACGAGCGATGGCTCCCAAATCTTCAGCTACAAGGCGATGGGACTCGTCAGCGATTGTTTTACCGAATCGACTTTCCAACATCTTTCGGGGGAGCATGCCATCGGCCATGTCCGCTATTCGACGAGTGGAACGAGCGACATCAAAAATGCGCAACCATTCGTCGTCAATTTTTCGGGAGGACAGCTTGCGATTGCCCACAACGGCAACCTCACAAATGCCGCCCAGTTGCGGGCCCGACTCGAAAATGAAGGGGCGATTTTTCAATCGGCGATGGATACGGAAGTGATTATGCACCTGATCGCGCGGAGTTCCAAAAAAGCATTGGTCGATAAAATTATCGATGCCTGTTCGCAGGTGCTCGGCGCCTATTCTCTTGTTTTTTTGACCAAAGACGAAGTGATTGCAGTCCGGGATCCGAAAGGTTTTAGACCGCTGGTTATCGGCAAAAAGGAGGGGGGCTATATTGTCGCCTCCGAAACCTGTGCGCTCGATCTGGTCGATGCGCAATTTGTTTCTGAAATAGCGCCGGGCGAAGTGATCGTCTTCAACAAATTAGGTCTCATGAGGAGCCGCCTGCCCGCCGGCTGTATGGAGGGGATACCTCATGAAGCCTCCTCATATGGGAAACGGGCGTATTGTATTTTTGAACATATCTATTTCGCGCGGCCCGACAGCACCCTTTTTGGCCGCGATGTTTACGAAATGCGAAAAGGCTTTGGCCGTCAGTTGGCCAAGGAGCATCCGGTCGATGCCGATGTTGTCATCCCCGTTCCCGATTCAGGCGTGGCGGCCGCGATCGGTTTTGCGGAAGAGTCGGGAATCCCGTTCCAGATGGGGCTTATCCGGAATCATTATATCGGCCGCACTTTTATTGAACCGGAACAATCGATCCGCCACTTCGGCGTCAAAATAAAACTGAATCCGATCCGCGAATTGCTCAAGGGGAAGAGGGTGGTTGTGGTCGATGATTCGATTGTGCGCGGCACCACCTGCATGAAAATCGTCAATATGATTCGCGAAAAGGGCGGGGCCAAAGAAATTCATATGAGAATTTCCTCGCCGCCGATCGCCTGGCCCTGTTTTTATGGGATCGATACCCCGACGCGGAAGGAATTGATTGCGGCACACAAATCGGTCGAGGAGATCCGGCAATTTATCACCGCGGACAGTTTGGGGTATTTGAGTATTCAGGGATTGCGCTGGTTCAAAATGCAAAATCCCGACGAAGAATTTTGCGATGCCTGTTTCACCGGTAATTATACCGTTGACCTTCCCGATACCCCTGAAATAGCGGCGATGGCTTCACGGAGAAAAATTTGATGGAAGAGAGACTTCAGGCGTTATTCATTTTTTATCCCCTTCTCCTTTTTTGTCTTTCGTTTCATGAGGCGGCTCATGCGTTTGTGGCCGACAAATTAGGGGATCCGACCGCCAAAATGCTCGGCCGCATCACGCTCAATCCGCTTCCCCACATGGATATCATCGGCACCGTTTTTTTGCCGCTCATGGCGCTGATGACCGGCGCGCCGATTATCGGTTGGGGCAAGCCGGTGCCGGTCGATCCTCGACATTTCAAAAATGAACGTCGCGGGAATTTATGGGTGGCGGCCGCCGGGCCGGCCAGCAATATTATTTTAGCGATTTTATTTTCTCTCGCATTGCGCGGCCTTTTTCTTTTTGTCCCCCACATCGGCAACGCGCATCTTCAGGAGGGCGTTTTTACGGGCGATGCCTTGCGCGTTTTGGTCTCGATTTGTCAGATGGGTGTTTTTCTGAATCTGGTTTTGGCTTTTTTCAACATGATTCCCCTTTTTCCATTGGATGGGGGATCGGTGTTGCGTGGTCTTTTGCCCGAGTCAGCCCTGCCATCCTACGACAACTTCAGCCGCTACAGTTTTCTGATTTTATTGGGACTTTTTATTCTCGGTTTCTTGCGCTACGTGTTGATTCCGGTGCAATTTGTTTCGTCTCTCCTGTTGCCATAGCTTTTTCCCTAATTTACATAAATATTTTTCTCCGACGTTTGTGATGCGGCGGGTTTTTACGAGGTTGTGAGGACTTCCGCTCACTGTTTTCGAAAAGACGTGGGTTGTTTTGGGGAGTTCCCCGAGCATATTGTACCTGCTACCATATGCTCTTGTGTTTGTCGGAGAAAAATATTTATATGGAGAAGTAATCCAAAATTAAGTTGCCAAAAATTGTAAAAAAAGTTAACCTGCGGCGAATTTATCAATGATTTCAATAAGATTATGGAACGTATCTTAGCTGGCATACGCCCCACGGGAAAACTCCACTGGGGAAATTATTTTGGGGCCCTGCAAAATTGGGTCCAGCTTCAAAAAAAGTATGAGTGTTTCTTTTTTGTGGCCGATTGGCACAGCCTCACGAGCGAATACGCCGACAGCAGCAAAATTAAAAATTGGACGATCGAGGTTTTAAAAGATGTTTTATCAGCCGGTGTTGATCCCGACAAAGTCGTTTTGTTTATCCAGTCGCACGTGCCGGAGCATGCCGAACTGCATCTTCTCCTTTCGATGATGGCGCCGCTCGGTTGGCTCGAGCGGGTCCCTACTTATAAAGAGATGCGGCAGGAATTGGTCGACAAAGATCTCAATACCTACGGTTTTTTGGGATATCCGGTCTTGCAATCGGCCGACATTCTTTTGTACAATGCCAACAAGGTGCCGGTGGGGGAGGATCAATTGCCACATTTGGAATTAACCCGCGAACTGGTTCGCCGTGTCCATTTTCTGACCGGCAAAACGATTTTTGTGGAGCCGCAACCGCTATTGACCAAAACGCCGCGGGTTCCGGGGATGGATCGCCGCAAAATGAGCAAGAGCTTTGGCAATGCCATCTATTTAGATGATGAACCGAAGGAGATTACGGCCAAGGCGATGCAGACCTTGACCGATCCGGCGCGCAAATTGCGCTCTGATCCGGGCAATCCTGATGTCTGCACCGTTTACGATTTTCATAAATTGGTCAGCGACGAGGCGACACTCAAATGGTCCGACCACGGTTGTCGCACGGCCGGCATCGGGTGTGTTGAATGCAAACAGGCAATGGCCAAAAACGCGATCGAATATTTTAAAAAGTTTCGGGAAGAAAAGACAAAATGGGATAACAAAGAGGCGCAACTTTTTGAAATCGCTGCCGAAGGATCCAAGAGGGCAAGCAAGGTGGCGCGGGCTACGCTGGAAAAAGTGCGAGAAGCACTGGGGATCAATTATTAGCCCGTTCACCCTGAGCTTGTCGAAGGGGCATGGTTCGACAGGCTCACCATGAGCGGGCACTAAAGGCTCACGATGAAAGGTTAAATAAACAATGGAACTTGTCGATACATACAAAGTAAATTTGCCGGAGTTTGAGGGGCCGCTCGATCTGCTTCTCTATCTCATCCGCAAAAATGATTTGGATATTTACGATATCCCCATCTCGTTCATCACCGCCGAATATCTCAAATATATCGATGCGATGAAGGAGCTCAATATCGATTTGGCGGGAGAATTTTTGGCGATGGCGGCGGAATTGATGCTGATCAAATCGCAGATGTTGATTCCGTCCGAGGCTCAGGAAGGGGAGGAGGAGGGAGAAGACCCTCGTGCGGAATTGGCGCGGCGGCTTTTGGAATACCAGCGTTTCAAACTGGCCTCAAAAAAGATTTTTGAGCGCCCCATGCTGGGAAGAGAAATTTTTCTCCGGTCGGTCAAAAATACCGATGAGGAGACTGAAAAAGAGGCTCCGATTCAAGGAGAGGTCTATCAGTTGATGAACGCCTTTTCCGATATTTTAAAAAGGCTTCCGAAGAAATTATATCACGAAGTGGCGGTCGACCGGTTGAGTATTTCCGATCGGATTCATCAGATTATTGGATTTTTCGAGACGAGCGAGACACTCCGTCTTTCGGAATTGTTGCCGGAACCGCTCACCCGTTACGATGTCGTGATCACTTTTTTGGCGCTGCTCGAAATGGCGCGGCTAAAAATGCTTCGCGTGCATCAGGAAGAACGCTTTGGGCCGTTGTTTGTGACCAAGGCGATGGCCGCTTTGGCATTGTCTGAAAACATTGTGGAAGAATAAGGGAGGCATCATGGAAAGCAATGAACTCAAACCGATTGTGGAAGCAATGATTTTTGCGTCGGAAGAACCGTTAAGCCTGAATGCAATCCTGCTTGTTTTTCAGGAAACGGGTATCGAGAAGAAAAAAATTCAGGAAGCGCTCGAGAGCTTGACTCAAGATTATCAAAACGATGCCGCAAAAGGGCTTTTGTTGCGCGCGGTGGATGGGGCTTATCAATTTGTGACGAAGCCGAGTGTGGCAACATGGGTGCAAAAACTCAATCTCTCTAAACCGAAGAGTCTTTCGCAAGCCGCCCTTGAGACACTCGCGATGGTGGCGTATCGTCAGCCGATCATTCGTTCCGAAATTGAGACGATCCGCGGTGTCGATTCGGGAGGGGTTCTCAAGACATTGCTTGAACGCGGACTCATCAAGATCATGGGGCGCAAGGAAGAGGCGGGTCAGCCGCTTATTTACGGAACGACGCTGGCCTTTCTCGAATTGTTCCATTTGAAAAATTTGGAGGAACTGCCGTCGATGAAAGAAATTGAGCAGATGGTTGAGGAACAACAAAAGAGTGGCGAAGCGGTCTCCGATCAACCGTTAACGGACGTCGACGAAAGTGCGTGGCCGACAGAAGAAATATTGGAAGGAGCTGCCCCGCTCGATTTGATTGGCAATGCCGATGAGGGGGATGCCCTTAACGATTTGGAAGAAAATCTCAAAAGTCTAAGACAGTTGGAAAAGGAAATTTTTCCGAAAGAACAAACGGCCGCCGCGACAGAGACTGCACCGGAGGAATCTCCCGCCACAACCCAACCCGAAGGAACCTCGGAGCCGGAATTGTAAAAATATGGTATTTTAACTTTTTTGCAATACATCGTTGGGTTAAAAACCATAAGTATTTCTAACATTTGATCCGCACCTTCGGTACGTCTCAAATGTTGAAATACTATAAAAAACCCGCCGGATGGCGGGCTTTTATTTTTGGTAGCGGGGGTCGGATTTGAACCGACGACCTTCAGGTTATGAGCCTGACGAGCTACCGGGCTGCTCTACCCCGCATCAATTTAATTTTCAAAGACTGGCGCTATCTAAGGGAACCGGAAGGGAATGTCAAGGTGTACCGTACAAGTGTCGGATCAGCGCCACTAGCGTCACAGGTGCCGCGAGCTCTGCAAGCGGTCGGACACATTAGAGAGGGGAGTATCTAAAAGCGACAGCACTATTTTCGTTTAACAATTCTATAAACTCTTCGAAATCCTTGTTCTGTTCCATAATTTATCTGCTCATATTGTTTCCGAATTTTTTCCAGAAGAGACACTCTCTCCATGGGTGTGAGATTTCTATAATAATTCTCTTCCGCCTGCTCCGCTTCTTGGAAGCTTTTGAAAATGGCAATAGCTTTATTCATAAAGAACCCTCACTTTATCCATTTTGCGTGGGTTCAGCAACTTTATAAATATCCGGCCGCTCGCAGAGCTCGCGGCACCTGAGGCGCCAGTGGCGCTGATCCGACACTTACAAAAGAGATCCCAATGTAATAATAAACTTTGTCCCCACATCGACAGTTGAGGTGACAGAGATAGAGCCGCCCATCGCCTCTATCGATTCTTTGATAAAAAAGAGCCCCCGTCCGCTGCCCGAAGAGACGGTTCTATTTTCGCGGTAACCCGGTTCCCAAATTGAGCCCAAGTTTTCGGGTTGAATCCCCATCCCATTATCTTCCACCGTAAAAGTTTTGCTCGTTTCATTCCATCGAATGTGGATCCACTGTTTTTTTGTGCCATCGGCATATTTGATGGCGTTGAGGATCAGTTCTCCCAATGCCTCTGTTACTATTTTTCCTGTTCGTGGGCTGATTGAAGAAATATCTTTACCCATATCCATTTCAATTTGGATCCCTTTGGACAAAATTCCCAAGGCATTTTTTAGAACGGCCGCATAAACGATATTGGCTATTCTTTTTCCCGCGGGATCGATGGCGTGTATTTCGGTAAGGGGCGTTATGGGAAATGTTTTTTCTTGTCTTATTCTTCTCGCGAGTGATCTAAAAGTCATAATAACGCTACCTATATCCATGTGAAATATTCTGCTGGCTTGATTGTCTCCCACCCATCCCGCTTCTTTTTGCCTTGGCGAATCGATAGCGATCAGTATGTCAT
>JAHFSU010000041.1:1301-13666 GCA_023265595.1 Deltaproteobacteria bacterium | reverse complement strand
TGATTTTATTTCAATTTTTGTTTTGTCTAAAAATCCGATTTTCAGGAGAATTTGGGTGAAACAGGCAAAATCGGGGACTTTATTCCCCGATTTTTGTAGTAGAGTCCGTAGACTTTGGTGCTCCCTACGGGAGTCGAACCCGTGTTTTAGCCGTGAGAGGGCCACGTCCTAGGCCACTAGACGAAGGGAGCCTGAGGTCGTCTCCATACTAAATATTTTGCTCTGTGCAATTGCATTTTTCTTTATTTTCTGCGCAACTTTTTTTTATAATGGCCGATACCCTCTGTAAATATGGCTGATAATATTATCTATACACAATACGTCGCCCAAAATAAACATGAGGATTTTGATGACACGGTTTGGTTGGAAGAGACAAATACCGGGCCCTTGAGTTCGCCTTTTGTTAAAATTCTATCTCAAAAAGATCCCAATGGGATTCGTGATTTAGATCGTGATGGTTATCGTGAATTTCGTGTCGATTTTTTGTTAAAAGAGATGCCGTTTTTTTTCTCTGTTCGTGCCCCCTTTCCCCTTGCCTCTTATTTTGCTGACAAAAAACCGGAAAGTCCGTCGACCCGTTTTGAAGGGTTGCCGCGGGCTCTCAAAGAAACAGCACAAAACAATGATTTTGCCGCTGCGAGAAAATTTTTTACAAACTATGCGGAAGGGGCCGACAATTCGTTGAAGACGGTTGCCTTTCTTCTGGCCAGACATCTGAATACACAAGCGATGCATTCGGGACTCAATTTATCGGATGCGATCCATTTGACCAGTCGCAGCGGTTTTTCGGTTTTCGGGGATGGCCGCTTGCGGTTTGATTGTGTATTGTTTGCCGAATTGGCCCGTTCCGACTTGCAAGACATTCCCGGTTTGACTTTTCAATATGTTTCATTAATCAGCAGAAAAAAGGCGTTGACGGCTGCAAAAAAGGAATCAAAACTCGATATAAAGGCCGAAGAGGAATATTATAATTTCAAATCTCCCGAGGGGCTTGAAGATGCGTCGGGGAGACGAACGAATCATTCCATTTTGCTGGTTTCGGATGGTAAAGGGCATCATTTGATTGTGGATAACGATACGGTCGATTATTTTAAAATGCCCAACCCGATGGTTATGATCAAGAGAGACTACAAAAGGCATTTTGAAAAAATTTTTCTTCATGATTCTTCAGATGCAAAGGATGAAGGGTCGGGTATTTCACTCTAATTCAGTTCCCGCCGTAAACTCCGACCTAAAGGTCGGAATTTACAGCGGGGTCATAAAACTGCCGCGGCCGCTGCGACGGTCCACCGGACCGTCGGTCGGTCTTGACTAATGCGTTATCTGGGTACTCACATTTCTACGAGCGGCGGTATTTCTCAGGCGCCGTTGCGAGCCAAAGAAATTCCGGTCAACACGATCCAGTTTTTTGCCAAAAACAACAATCAGTGGCTCGCGAAATCGCTCCCTTCAGCGGCGGAGGTCGAAGCCTATTTCGCAAATCGCGCATCATGCGGCATCCAAATCGCTTTTTCACATGCCGGCTATCTGATTAATCTGGCCAGCCCCGATCCGAAAAATCATGATTTATCGATCCAATCACTCACACAGGAAATGGAATTGGCCCGTCTTTTGAAGCTCGATTTTGTCGTGCTTCATCCGGGGGCCCATGTGGGAGAAGGGGTCGTGGCAGGCGTTGCAAGAATTGCCGAAAATCTCGACCGGCTCCTCGAAAATTTTTCCGATATCGAGACAAAATTATTGCTGGAGACAACGGCGGGGCAGGGGACATCAATCGGGCATACGTTTGAACAGTTGGCCCAAATTTTGGACAAAATCGGCGCCGAAAAAAAACTCGGCATTTGCCTCGATACGGCCCACGTTTTCGCCGCGGGCTATGATATTCGAACAAAAGCGGGCTATGAAAAAATGTGGCTTGAGTTTGATGGAACCCTTGGGTTCGACCGTCTCCAAGCCATCCATCTCAACGATTCGAAAACAGCGCTCGGTTCCCGTGTCGATCGTCACGAGCATATCGGTCTCGGCCAAATCGGCGACGCCGGTTTCAAAATGCTGATGCAAGACAAACGCTTTGAAAAAATCCCCATGGCCTTGGAGACCCCCAAAGGGGATGACTTCGTCAAATGGGATCGGATGAATTTGGAGAGATTAAAATCCTATCTTTTCCGTCAACCCTAAGCCGCCTCTTTCCACTTATGATTTTTAGCCACAAAGACTCTTCGCACCGGTTTGGATTTTTTCTTGATGCCCAGTTGAGTCAATTCCCGTTCATAATTTCTAAAGGGGCCGAAACGGTAGAGGACAAGGGTTCTCAAAAAACGCTCCAGAGACAAAGATATTTTTTCCTTGCCGGTTTCCCAACGAGAAACGGTTTCGGGGGCGACATCAATCGCGCGGGCGAAATCAACGCCGGAAAAACCGAGGTGAGTACGCAAAAGCCGAACTTCCTCGGGCAATAAACGAGCGGATTGTGAGGCAACGGTTGTAGCTATAAGGTTATGTAACCCCCCCATATTTCGAATCAAAACCCCCTCCTCATGGCAATTTGGACAGAAATATTGTTCTACATTCTTGAGAAGCACATTCTTCAAGCCGCATTCATCATAGCTATAATCAATAGTTCTTTTTTTCATTTGGGTGGCACAGTGAATACATTTCATGTCAATTTCCTCCATGCAGTGATGCAATAAACGATATCTGGTTTTTTAAAAGTGATAACAACCAGCATTTTTTTCGTTTCTACCCTGTAACGCCAGCTTTCATGGATCCATTCCGCATCATGGTATATTTGTCCTCCATGTAAAATATTAAAAACATCAAGCATTGTCATGCTGTCTTTCCTCAACTCTTCTTTGCAATGCTTGCTTGAAAGCACATTGTCCGTTCCACTTTTATTCAAAATCTCCGAAAGGAGCTTTCTCGCTTGGGTCCGGTCGAGTCTTGAGGTTACATCAAGTCTTGAGGATCTGTCAATCATCCCGATTTGGATGACAAAGCAAAACGGATGCCATTGGGTTTTGAATTTAAAATGGTTTTAGGAAGAGACGATAGACGGATTGCGTACAATCGGTGACGGATTTCGAACGATTTACAAAATCGGTGTCCGGCCGTTGAAGCCGCCTTGATAGGAATGAAAAAAGTCGACATCCTCTTCGGGATAATGCCAGCAGTAAAAACCTTGGCCGTTGTCAAAATCGACCATCCACAAACCTTTCGGCTCGCAACCCAGTTTTAAGATTTTTTCGGACCATTTTTCGGCAATGAGGGGCATCTCTTGGCCTTCCTCCGTCTGTTCCACCGCTTCTTGCGTGATTTTTTTGACTAACGGAAGAATCCCTCGCGCTTCTTGCAAGGTGAAGGTCTTATTTTTTTTGAGTTCAAAAACTTCTGACATAGTCCACTGCTATCTTAATGGATTCGTACTGTCTACGATACATTTGTATAAAAAATGGGACACCACGAGGCATATGGTACCTGTTAACATATGTCACATGGGGTGGCACCTCGTTTGCATAAGTAAACGCCGATGAAACTCCCACAAAAATTTGGCCGCTATCTTTTGACGGAAAAAATGGGGCAGGGGGGAATGGCCGAGATTTTCAAGGCCCAATATAAAGGAGAGAGCGGTTTTGCCAAAAATGTCGTGATCAAACGCCTTCTGCCGGTATGGTCCGACAATCCTGAATTTGTGACGATGCTGATCGATGAGGCGAAGGCGCTCGTGAATCTCAACCATCCCAATATCGTGCAGGTTTTTGAACTGGGCCGCGCTGGCCCCACCTTTTTTATTTCGATGGAACTGGTGGAGGGGATCGATTTGCGAAAACTTTTTTCAAAATTGCTGGAACAGAACCGGCATCTGGAACCCAAGTTTGTTTTTTATGTTTTGGCTAAAATTTTGAAGGCCCTCGATCATGCCCATCAAAAATTGCAGATGGTACATCGTGATATTTCACCGCAAAATATCCTGATTTCGTGGGATGGCCACGTTAAAGTCGCCGATTTTGGCATTGCCAAAGGTTTGCACCGTTCTCACGAGACGACGCAGGCGCAGATCAAAGGGAAATATGCCTACATGTCGCCGGAGCAGTCGCGCGGCGAAAAAGTTGATTTGCGTTCGGATCTCTACGCAACAGGCATTTTGATGTTTGAGCTTCTCGAAAATCGCCGTCTTTTTGAAAGTACAAACGATTTGGCCCTTCTTGAAAAGGTGCGGGAATCAAGGCTCCCTTCTGATGCGCTTCGCCGATGGCCCGGCGCGCTCAAGGCCATTGTTTTGACGGCGCTCCAAAAAGATCCGGCGCATCGTTATCCAACCGCGCAGGCATTTTTTGAAGCGATCCGAAGGTTTGCGCAAAAAGAAAAATGGGGGACCGATGCGCGGGAATTTGCGAAGTTGCTGAAAGAGTTGTTTCGGCAGGAAAAAACGGAGTCGGAAAAAGTTGCGGCGCCGGCTGTTTTCGCCCAAACGGTCTCCTTCAAAAAAACAATCTCACAAAAAATTTTCCCTCGGTTAGTCCTGTTTTTTGCAATGACCTTTTTCTGCTCTTTTGTTTTAGGAATGCGCTCGGTTGCCACTGTCTCCGCCGTTTCCCATGTCGCTCAAGCGGCGATTCCGGAGCCGACCGGCACCATTGTGATTGATGCCACGCGCAAAGAAACACGGGGGACTCTTTGGATGGATGGAAAAAAACTCGCGGAATTTGTGACGCCGTATCACAAAAGGGATATTCATTTGGATGCCGACCGGCATTTTGAGGTCGAATTGCAAAGTGAAAGCGGTAAAAAAATTTCGGAAAAATTTATTTTAAAAAAAACCGATCCGACATGGGCCAAAACATTTAATAGTGCCACTCCCCAACCGGCCATTTTGAGGGTGGCCGCCAAACCGTGGGGAGAAGTGACGATCCCGAACATCCTTCAGCGCCGCGAAACCCCGATTGTCGGTCTGCTGATTTCCTCGGGCGAATACGACATCCAAGTTTTTTATCCCCCGGCCCGCCAAACCGTGACCCAAAAAATTATCCTCGCCGGCGGTGTAGAAACAGTCTGCCAAGCCGACTTTACGGGGGCGCCGAAAATCGTCTGCCGCTGACCGGTTTTCGTACACCGCTTCTTCCCATCTCCGTTTTAATCCCCTTTTTGCTGGCACCTCTTTTGCTTTTTGCAAAAGATATGTTTGCGCGCCTCTCACTTCTGATCCTCCTTTTTTTATCGTCCGATCTTTTTGCGCAAGAGTCTTCGTCCTTTCCCGAAAACTTTGAATTGGATGGATTGGAACAATTTGTCAGCGAACAGGCGGCGCCGATATTGGCCGGTGAACTGGAGGGGCGTCTCCACTCATGGATAGCGGAAATTTCCGCCAAAGAGGGAAATAAAATCACAAAAGAGGCTTTGCGAGAAAAACTGAAAGAAAAATTGAAAGCATGGCTGCCGAAGGCGGCCAAAAAAATTGTGGAGGAAAAAATTCTGGCCGGTTCTCCGGAGTTGAAAGAGGTGGAAGAAGAGATCGTGGCGGCGTTGAACCGTTCTCTCAACGAAACCACCGACCGATGGCTTCAAAAGGGATATGTAGAGGCGATGCATCGGCTTTTCCCCTTTGCGCAGGAATTGGGAAAGACAATCGGACAGGCGACCGTTTCCGGTTTTCAAAAGCAGATCAAAAAAGTTACGGCGGAGTTCAAAAATTATTTACCCACCGCGCAATTTGCAAAAATCAAAGAGAAGGTGATGGGGATCCCCCTTGTCGATCTCCCCAATCAGGTCTACGGCGGCATTTTGGCCGCCTCCGCGGCGATGCACCTTGCCAAATTTTCAACCTCCTGCTCCGGTTTTTTTGCAACCTGCAACTGGAATGAACTCAAGCGTTTCAAAGAGGTAACTGAAACGATGATTTGGCAGCTCAAGAACAAGGAGTCGGTCACATTAAATCTTGGCGATTTTGTCCAGATGGTCAAACAGCTTGGCGATCAACTGGGGTCGTTTCATTGGGGGGCCTTGCCTCAGATTGCAAAGTGGAATCCGGCAAATCAATTTCTGGAAAAATTAAATTGGTTTGAAGGAACGCTTAAAAAAATCGATACCCTCTACGACGAGGCCACCGGAAAAGTGCTGGGGGGTTTTGACAAGGCCATCGCCGAAATAGAAACGGAGCTGAAAAAATTTTCGGGCGATCTGTTGGGCCCTCTTAAAATGAAACTGCCGTGTCTTGTTGAGACGGACTGCCCCGAAATGATGATGTCTCCTACATTTCCAAAACTCTTTGGGGAATTCGGCGAAAAAATTCCGTTGAAAGAGATTAACGATGCCGTTTCGGGGGCGCTGGCCGATGCGGCCGTCAAAGTGGCGGAGATGTTGAAAATCACGGGGCCCACGGCCGAGATCAAAGAGTCCGAAAAAATTCCACCCCAGAACGCCTCTTTTGATTCCGATTTTGATCCGGTCTTCCTTCACAACGGCGAATTTTATTACACCGTTACCGATTTGACATTACCGGTCCCGGCTTCCAAAAATGATTTTCAATTTACCCGGATTTATCGCTCCCGTTCCGAATTTTTAGGGGCGTTGGGATGGCATGGGACGCACAATTTTGCCGAACATTTGTGGCCAAATCTTGCCGGCGAGAAGCCGGGGATCACCTACATCAGTCCGGAGGGAAAAAAATATTTTTTCCTTTTTGAAGCCCCCAGCCGTTTTGTCCCGCCGGACGGCCTTTTAGTCGCGCTGACACAAAATGGAGACGGTTTTGTTTTGCGTTATCCCGATGGAGAAGAACATTTTTTTGACAAAGAGGGGCGGCTCGTGTCACTTCGCGACACCGACGGGCAAACCCAACATTGTATCTATAATGATAACGGCCAACTGGTTCGTGTAGACGATACGCGGGGCCGCCCCTTTTTCTTTCATTATCTTAAAAGTGGTCTTTTGGAAAAAGTCGAGGATTTCACCGGCCGCACTTGGGCGTTCCAATATAATGACAAGGCCGAGTTGATTGCGGCCACCTCTCCGGGAACCCCCTCCTTTCCGAAAGGCAAGACGACGCGATATCGCTACGATGAGGCTCACCGGATGATTTTAGTGATGGATCCGAAGGGACAGATTTATCTCCAAAATTTTTATGCCGAATCGGGAGGGGATGTCGGAAAAATTATTGCGCAGCAATACGGTGAAGACTCCCATTTGATCGAGGCCCGATATGACGGCTTGAACACATGGGTCAAAGACCGCGCGGGCGTCATTCATCTTTACCGGCATGATGAAGAGGGACATTTGAAATCTGTCATTCCGGCGAAAGCCGGAATCCAGTTGTCTTCAAAAATTCTGGATCCCGACTGGAGCCGGCCCCGTACTGCGATACGGGGTCGGGATGATGAAAAGTATGAATACGACCCATGGGGAAATATTATTTCTGCAACTGATGCCGATGGCCATGTCCGAAAATTTGAGGTCGATGCATCGAATCTCATCACAAAAGAGATATTCAATGGAGAAGAGCGCTTCTATTATTATGATGCAAATGACAACATCATCAAAATTGATGTTCCGTCGCGTCGGTTGGAACTCGCATTTGAATACGACATGCTCGACCGGCTGATCGCCAAAAAAGAGATTTTTGAGAAAGGGGGAGAGGCGGCGGGGCCTGTCCGTTTTGACCCGATCGGCCGGCCGGTGACAATCAACAATGCAAAATTGGAATGGGATGACCGCGGCCGATTGATCTCTATAACGGATGAAAAGGGGGATGCGACCCGCTATTCTTATGATGCATCCGATCGGCTTGTCTCCGAAAAATATCCGAACGGGACGGAGACCACCTATCGCTATGACAAAAAGGATCAGCTCATCGAAATGGCCGACCGCCGCGGCATCCTCCATCATTTTGAATATGACAAAAGGGGGAATCTTGTTTCGCGGCAATCGGGAGAGACAAAACAATATTTCAAGTACGATCGTTTCGACAGAATTATTGAGGCCGCCGACAATGCGGTTCGTGTCCAATTTGTTTATGATGCCGCTTCCCGCGTGATTGCCGAAGCGATCAACGGCCGTTGGGTTTACAAAAGCTACGATGCCAAGGGCAACAAGACACGCATCGAATACCCATCCGGTTTGCAGGTTGTCCGTGAATACGGCGCCGACAATGATCTGAACGCCATTTTCGCCGATCAAAAGCGGATTCCGTTTTTTGCGGAAAATTTAGAAAACGAAGGGCCCGCCGGAAAATTATTGCCCGTCTCCCCCGACAAGGGATCCCCTCGGACAACAATCTCCCGTCCCCCGCATTTTGAAAGAGATTTAGCCGGCAATTTAATCCGCGATGATCAATTTGTGTATGAGTATGATGCCCTGAATCGTTTGATTCGTGTCCGCGATTTGGAAAACCGCCTTCTGGTACAATACGTCTACGATCCCTTTGGCAGGCTTGTTTCCCGGGAGGTCCCTTCCGAAAAAAAGAGGGCCACTTTTATCTACGATGACTGGAACGAAATTGAAATGTTTCGCGAAAATGCAGTCGATCGGAGCGTTGTTTTTGGAAGCGATATCGACCGGCCGCTGATGTTGAAAACGGCCGACTCCCGATTTTATTTTTACCACCTCGATCTCCAAGGCTCCGTGCAATATCTGACCGACGCCGACGGCGAAAAAATCTCGCCGGTCGAAAATCATTTGGGGTTCATCGGCCGCCCCGTCGATCCGGTCACCGGTCTGGTCAATCTCCGTTACCGTTATTATTCCCCCAAACTCGGCGAATTTATTACCCCCGACCCGCTTGGGTTTAAGAATGAATTTTATGCCGCATCCCGCATTTTTACACCGCGCAACTTCTCGTACCATAACGGCCAGGGGGGAGCCGGCCGGACAACCCGTCCGAATTTTGTCCGCGACGGCGACAAAATAAAACTGCTCGACATCGATCTTTTTTATGCAACGCCCAACGCCCTCACTTTTGTTCCTGAAATGAATCTCCATCTTTATGCGGGGGGCGATCCCGAAAACTTTTACGATCCGTTGGGACTCTACAAAATAGAGGTTCAACTTCCCCATTATGGGCCAAAGCCCGCAAACAATTTTCGCAATCAGCATGGCATTTTGATGTTGCGCAAAGACGACGGTTTTCCATTGGTGGGTCCCTTTCGTGTGCTCGGCCGTTCCAGCGATGTCTGGATGAAAGGCGGAAAACCGGTTTTCAATAAAAACAAGCCGCGCAATCCGGCGTTGCGGTATGGGGATACACCGACCGGCTCTTATCGTGTCGGAGAAATCCGAAGAAGGGCCGACATCGCCCGCTTTGGGCCCCATCCGGCTATTCAGATGATACCGGTTCGCGGAGAGGCTTTGAAGGCCGCACGAAACGGGAGAGAGAATTTGTTGATCCATGGCGGACGCGACGGCCGTAAAACGGTTTTCGGAGATAATTTAGTGCCGACACAGGGTTGCATCCGGATGCACGACAACGATTTGGAAAATTTAATTGCCGAAATCAATCGGCTTAAAAAGGAGGAGAACGATGCGCAAGGGACTATCGCTGTTAGCGAGTATACTTATTCTTTTCCCTATCGCCCTGAGGGGAGAGGAGGCGTTGCCGCCGACCGCTAATTTTTTTCAGTGGGCCGATGCGGTGGATGGGCTGAAGGCGGCGGCGTTGCAAGGGGATAATGCGGCGCTACACAAACTTTTTTTGATGAGCGCCAAAACCGACGGGGCGATGGTTGATGTGCTGGGGGGCGCCTACCTCGAAATCAAAAGGCAAAAACCGAAATGGTTTCGGCAAATGCTAAAAAAAGAGACAAAAGAGACCCGCGAGGCGGTCCGATGGCATCTTGCCGCCGCCAGTTGACACCATAGCAAAAACTCTTCATAAGTTTTGAGGATGGAACAGAAAGACTTCAAACTCGTCACCGACTTTACCCCCAAGGGAGACCAACCTCAGGCCATTGAAAAACTGACTGACGGAATTTTAAAGGGGAAAAGGGATCAGGTTTTGCTGGGAGTAACCGGCTCCGGCAAGACCTTCTCGATGGCCAATGTGATCGCCCATGTTAATAAACCGACCTTGGTGATCGCACCTAACAAAACGCTGGCGGCGCAACTCTTCGCTGAGTTCAAAGAACTCTTTCCCGAAAATGCGGTCGAATATTTCATCAGCTATTATGATTATTATCAGCCCGAGGCCTATCTCCCCGCACGCGATCTCTACATCGAAAAAGATTCCTGTATCAACGAAAGCATCGACCGTCTTCGTCATGCGGCCACGCATGCCCTCCTCACAAGGCGCGATGTGATTATCGTGGCGAGTGTCTCGTGTATTTACGGTCTTGGGAGCCCCGAGGCTTATAACGGGATGTTGCTTCGCACGGTGGCCGGAAAAACAATTGAGAGAAATGAACTCCTCTCCAAACTGGTTGCCATTCAATATGAGCGCGGCGACTACGATTTTCATCGCGGCACGTTTCGCGTGCGCGGTGAAAATATCGAAATTTTTCCCGCTTATGAAGATATGAAAGCGGTGCGGCTCGAATTTTTTGGCGATGCGTTGGAAAAAATCGTCGAAATCGATCCGTTGACCGGCGCTCATTTGGGGCCGCTGCACGAAGTCGCGATTTATCCGGCAAGCCATTATGTTGTGCAACCGGGTCTTCTGAAAAATGTCCTCAAAGAAATCGAAAGAGAGCAGATCGATCGGGTACGCTATTTTAAGGAACACAACAAACCTTTGGAAGCCCACCGCATTGAACAGCGGACGAAATACGATCTCGAAATGCTCGAAGAGACCGGCATTTGCAAGGGGATTGAAAATTATTCCCGTTATTTCACCGGCCGGAAATCCGGGGAGCCGCCGCCGACCCTTTTGGAATATTTTCCGCGCGATTTTCTTTTGTTCATCGATGAAAGCCATATCACCGTCCCGCAAATCGGCGGCATGTATGAGGGAGATCGCTCCCGAAAAAAGACCCTTGTCGATTTTGGGTTTCGTCTCCCTTCGGCGCTGGATAACCGTCCGTTGCGTTTTGACGAATTTGAAAAGTGGGTTCCTCAGGTTGTTTATGTTTCCGCCACCCCGGCCGATTATGAGCTTAAAAAAGCGAAAGGGGAAATCATCGAACAGGTGGTGCGCCCGACCGGTTTAATCGATCCTCCTATTGAGGTGAGAGCCACCGAAAAACAGGTCGAGGATTTGTACCATGAAATGGTGAAGCGGATTCAGAAAAAAGAGCGGGTGCTTGTTACGACATTGACGAAAAGAATGGCCGAACAGTTGGCCGAATTTTATCGCGAAAAAGGTTTGAAGGTTCGTTATCTTCATTCCGATGTGGAGGCGCTGGAGCGGGTGGCGCTATTGCGCGATTTGCGGCTCGGCGTCTTTGATGTCTTGATCGGCATCAATTTGTTGCGCGAAGGTTTGGATCTGCCCGAAGTCTCTCTCGTCGCCATTTTGGATGCCGACAAGGAGGGTTTTTTGCGCTCCGAGCGTTCGTTGATTCAGACGTTTGGCCGCGCCTCGAGAAATCTTAACGGAACTGTTATTCTCTATGCCGACCGGGAAACACAATCGATGAAAAAGGCGATGGCGGAGACGGAACGCCGCCGGAAAAAACAGGAGGCCTACAACAAAAAACATAAAATCACCCCCACAACCATCCGGAAAAAAATCTCAGATGTGCTCAGCTCTATCTATGAAAAAGACTATCCCGCCCCGCCAATTGGCCTTCATGAAGAGCTTCCGGACATCTCTCGCCTCCCAAAAACCCTTGAAAAATTAAGGCTGGAGATGCTTAAAGCGGCCAAAAACCTCGATTTTGAGAAGGCCGCGGAGCTTCGGGACAAGATCCGCCTTTTGGAAGAGAAAGCCCTCAAAATAGCGTAAAATTTAGATTGCGCGCCGCACCATTTTATGTAAAAGGTCGCTACTCAAGGAGACTTTCTATGAAAATGAAGCATTTGAGGTCTGTTCTCGTTGTGGCTCTCTTGTTGGGTGCCGCCAGCAAATCCTTTGCTCAAGCGGAAGATCAGGCGAGTCCTCCTCCTGAATCACCTAAGATGTCGGGATGGGACGAAGGTTTTTGGGTTCGCTCTACGGATGACAAATTCAAACTGAAAGTCGGTGGTCGTATGCAATTTGAAGAGGCGATGGAGGCGCGACAAGGTTTGGGCGGCAAAACAGCCTCGCGTCCGGCGCCTGATAAATTCTCGGACAGTTTTTTAGTGCGTCGTGGGAATATTGAACTCTCCGGAACTCTCTATGATAAAGTCGATTTCTCCGCCGTGCTCAATACCCGCACCGGCGCTCCGGGTGCGACACAACGCTTCAATTTTTTCGGTGATTTTACAGTCAACTTGACACCGGCGTTTCGCATTGTCGGTGG
>JAHFSU010000041.1:0-1201 GCA_023265595.1 Deltaproteobacteria bacterium | reverse complement strand
ATTCCTTTTAATCAGGATACCAATCGCGATGGCAAATTACGCGACACCGGTTATTACACCAATGCCGGTTATTTTGTGATTCCCAAAAAGCTGGAGTTGACACTGACCGCCTCGCAGGTTTTACGCGAAGGACCTGACAATGACGCCAATGAGTTCGGCGGTGGCATCAACTGGTATATTTTTAAAAACAATGTCAAATGGCAGATCGATTATACCAATGTGCTCGATTATGACGACGTGGCCGGCTTAAACAATGCGACTTACCATCGTATTCGGACACTCTTTTCAGTCATGATGTAGCATGGTATCCTCTGTCGGGATGATAACGCTTCCTGACAAAATCAGAAATTTCCCCAAAACCTTCGGTGTCTATCTGATGAAAGATAGACACGGCGAGGTTTTGTATATCGGCAAGGCCAAGGATCTGCGGTCGCGGGTTAGCTCTTATTTTAAAACTCCCTCTCCCCCTGTGGGAGAGGGGCAGGGTGAGGGAAAAAAAGAGCGCTACCAAATCGCTTTTTTGATGCGCCGGGTTGCCGATATTGATTTCGTGGTCACCGACAGCGAAAAAGAGGCGTTGCTTCTCGAAAATACGCTGATTAAAAAGCACAAACCCCGATACAATATTTTTTTCAAGGATGACAAAAGCTACGTCAGTCTAAAATTGAATATCGGGCATCCTTTTCCGGGGCTCTATGTAACGCGAGATATCAAAAAAGACGGCTCTCTCTATTTTGGCCCTTATGCCTCGGCCGGCGCTTTGCGCCAGACCGTCGATCTTTTGACGAAGCATTTTCAATTGCGCACCTGTTCTGATCACGAGTTTGCAAACCGATCCCGACCGTGTCTGGAGTATCATATCGGTCGTTGTACAGCGCCGTGTGTTGGAAAAGTTGCGGCTAAGAATTATCAGTCACAAGTGGAGGAGACCCATCTTTTTTTGGAGGGACGCCGGAAGGAACTGCTGCAGAAATTAAAAATGAAGATGAAAATGGAATCGGATCAGATGCATTATGAAGAGGCCGCAAAAATTCGTGATCTGATTGCCACTGTCCATGAGACATTGGAGAAACAAAAAGTGGTGCGTCACGGCGGCAAAGATTTCGATGCCGTCGGTTTTTACGCCTCATCCGAAAAAATTGCCTTTTGCGTTTTGCTCATTCGAAAAGGCATTTTGCTCGACAGAAAGAAATTTGTTTTT
>JAHFSU010000067.1 GCA_023265595.1 Deltaproteobacteria bacterium | reverse complement strand
CATCATAAAATAAAAGTTCCAGATCATAAGTGCCCGGTTGCTCCGCCGTGAATTTTTTATTGGCGTCGAGATAGCATTGTTTTGATCTGTTTCCTCCGGAGCAGGTTGTGCTGGCGGGGAAGGAATCCCATGCAAAATCACCCCGCTCTCCCTTGTCTCTCACCCAAATAAGGGAGTCTCTCGGAATCCCCGCTGACGGCAGACGGCATTGGACCGTCTCTCCCACATTGACGACATATTTATCGCAGGTGACATTCTTGTCGGCGAGGTTAAATACAGGGAGATTGATGAGTGCAGAATAGGCGGTGCGGTATTGTCCATTTCCTTGGGGAACAAAGTCTCTGACAAAGACCTGCAATTTGTCGGTGTTACTGTTCAGGTCATCCGAGGCAATTTTAACTGTTTCGTTGGAATAGCTCTTTCCCAATGACTCAATGGCTCGCATGTTACGTCCCGCTCTGTTGGTTATGGCAAAGGCATTTTCCATGATGGGTACTCTCTGTCCGTTTTTATCCTGACGCACGACACCGATACTGTTGAGCCCGATATCATCTGCGGCGCTGAAAGAGAGCGCCGCTCCGGTCTCTGTGGTAATCAGATTGGGGCCGATCCATCGGGCCGTTATTGTCGGGGGCTGTTTATCAAAGGCAAAGAGGCCGGCATCGGAAAAATAGATGGGATATTGGCTGAAATATTTATGATCTGACTTAATGGCAATCATGGTCAGGACATCGCTGGGTTGCACCGTCAATATTTTATTGCCGGTGTAGTCGATCTTGTTACCGTTGGCCCGACTCGTGGGAGAAAGACCAAACGAAGCGGCGCCATTAATCGACATCAGATGGCGCACGTTTGTGGCATCATTAGGGATGGAAGAGGCATACTCCACTGTCAATGGCGCCCCATTGGCGGAGGGAATCAATACGGCCCATGGAGAGCCTTGCCCGGATAAAATGGGGACTTCGGGGAGTTGCATGCGCGCAATGCCATTGATCTTTGTGAATCGGGTATAGACATTTTGATAGACCGTTGTGTTGGTCGTCGATTGATTCCGGACTCCCCCATATTCCCCATTTTGCGTATTTAAAAATTGGATGTTATCGATGGAAGCTTCCGAATTGGTGTCGGCGCCGTTGTTGCCCAAATCCAGACGAAGGGTGTAATTTTTCTCTTTGGGGAGGGATTCCAAGTTGAACTCATACGAAAAAGGATCGCAGCCATTTGTTGCGCTGCGTTGGCATAAAAATTCTTGTTGGCTGTGACAGGTTCCTCTCCCATCTCCCCAAATGACCTGCGAACGGACGATCGCTCCCCCATCCAGAATATTTGCGGTAAACAAGGGATAGGGAGCGTGACAGGCGCCATCGTAACTCAAAGCAGTCGTGTAGCGAAACCGCACGCTTTTGAGATCATTCACGGCCCGAAAAGAGGTCTGCAATGAAGAATGTTCATCGGCATAGCTGTGGCCCGGCATGCGCAAGACGACGCAGTGGCTCCCCTCGCATTGGCCCATGCCTGTCAAATTGGGATTTAATTGGGAATAGCCGCCGGCTTGATAAGCCCCCAAGGAATTATTTTCAAAGTTATGCAGAGCAGGGGCATAGGAGACTTGAGATGTCCCTCCTCCGCGGCTCACACTAATGTCGAGTGGCGGGGGTGTTCCGATCATCTCTTGCACTGTTACCGTCCCTGCCGCCGCGGCGCTCAGAGGAGAGCCTCGGTAAAATTTGGCATTGGGCGCCAAGGCATTTAGTCGATTTTGATATTCACGATTCCACGCTTGTGGGTCATAGCGCCAGTTGGATTGGATGCCGGCGTCGGAAGGGGTTGTTTGCACATCCGATTCCGATGAAGCGGCACTTTCTAGTGCGCAAAGGACATCAGGATTGGTCAGAATATTTGTGCCGGAAGAGGCATTGGCCGAAGAACCGACCGGTTGCATGCGCGGCGCGGAAGTCGGCGAGGCAGTTGTATTTGTTGGTGCACCTGTCGGGGAAGGGATACGGGTACGGCTTGCATTCCAGTCGAAGGCATTGGCCGGAAGAGAGATCAACCCTGCGAGCAGTATTGCAAGCCCACGTTTACAGATTAAAATCATAATAATAGCCAAAAGGTGCACGATAGATGCCAAAACGATTGCAAAATAGGCAGTTGCGTAAGTATTTAAAATAGAACCAAATTTTTATTTGGATTGTCAAAGGAACGTCGCATATTACCCAAAAAAGATGGGTGCTTTATCACTTTGAAAAATCGGAATTTTGACACTTTAGAGCATATGCTCTTCTTTATCAGAAAGAGGATTTTCCGGGGCTGTCATTCCGGTGAAATCCGGAATCCAGTTTTTTTGTTGTTGTTGCCGGAGCCGATTTTTTGGTTGTGGTCGTTTTCGCCGCAGGGGTTGTGTAGGTTTGATACTTTTTTCCCCCGCCGGTGGTGTTCCAGTTATAGCCCCAAGCGGTGGAGGCAAAAAGAATCAAAATAAGGCAAGGGATCTTTCGCATACCAGGCGTTAAACAGTGCATAATGCGTGCCAATTTCCATGGCAATCGTTCTTATAAACCATTGAAAACACTACACTTATTTCAATTTTATCCGTCTTTGCATTATTTCCTTCTCAAAATGAGTATTTTTAAGCCAGTAAAGTCAAAAGTTTGACATTAAAAATTTCAAGAAGACAATTGAAAATAACCCGTGTAAAGAAACATAATATGGATATGGCAACGAAACCACTGCCGCAGAAAATTGAGGATATTCGCAAACAGTTTAAACATGAATGGCTTTTAATTGCAGTCGATTCCATGGATAAAGCAACGACCACCCCTCTGACTGGCCACTTATTGGCCCACAGTCCTGATCCCATGGAAATTCACAAAATTGCCCTGCAACATAAGGGCCTCCTGGCAACCCTTTATTCTGAAGACTGGCCGGAAGATATTGCAGCCTGTTTTTATGCAAAAATATTTTCTTGATCCCTCGTCCCAAGTCATTTTAATCTCCGCTTTGATTGTTGGTCCGCGAAATGCACACAATATCCGCCTCATTCTGGATACGGGTGCGAGTTTCACGTTAATTTCCCCGGAAATTTTGGTCCGGGTCGGTTTAGACCCTGTTGCTGTTTTGAACAAAAGGCCTATAACCACGGCGAGTGGTATTGAGTATGTTCCGTTTCTGAAGATTCCAACACTGCAGTTGTTGGGAGTGGAAAGGCATGACGTTGAGGTATGTGCCCACAGTTTACCATCCAATCTTCCAGCGCGCGGATTATTGGGATTAAATTTTCTTCGTCATTTCAACCTTCATTTAAATTTCCTTGATAAGGAACTAAAAATCTTCGCGGCCGCTTGAACAAGGCCAAAAACGCGAATTTCATCTGGTGGAGAGGTAGTGTCATTATTTAAAAAAAGATTTATAGGCTGTGAATGTCAACATCCCCATGGCAGCAGGCGAGGTGGCCAGTTGCGTTGCATAAGCCGCTATCTCTGCCTGATTGAGACCGGTGTAGAAAGGATCTGCTAAAAACTGCACCGTTTCTCCCCCTATAGTTGTGGTATGCAATGTCGGTGTTGCTCTCCCAAAGAGGGCTCTATTTCCACCTGTTAATAGTTGGTCTGCGTGAACCAATTCGTGAAGAGCCACCTGTCTTTGACCCGTTCCCAAGATATTCCCTACCAACCCGGATTCTTCTCCCAAATATATATAGGCCCGCGGTGTCCCCGGAGTTTCACTGCCCACTTCCAAAAATCCTCTCATGGTTCTTGATACGATTTGTCCCCCTCTCTGAGAATAATAAAATTCTGTTGCTTCCGATGTGGTGAGAACCCGCATGTTAGTTTGTTGAAGGCTTTGCGCCGCGGCATTTAAATTTCCTTTAATAACTTGTTTTGCTGCCTCTCTGACAGCTGGATTTCGATAGGCTATCCTTATAAATCCGTCGATTACCGGATCCATTGCCATGCTTAAGACACGCCCTGCCATGCCGACAACGGTTGGAACTATGGCAGCGATAGCACCGCTTGTCATGATCTCGGGCACACTCGTTCCAAAAAGATGTCCGAAAATAGTGGCCACAGCCGCTTCCGGATTGCCTCCTCTGCCAAGGGCCCTTTGTTCCATTTCGGCAAAAAATTGTGGCAGTGGATCTAATTCTGGATGACTTCGTGCCAGACGCGGGTCGGCGATCGTATTCATCAAGCGGTCAAAAAATGAGGTGCCGGGTTCGCACGCAAAACAACCCTGAGCCAGATTATTCATTGTGGTTTCTATTTGTTTGGCCACTTCTTCACCGGAATAGCCTTTATCTGTGAGTTGGTATCCCTTGGTCCAACCGTCTATAAAAGACTGGTATGCATTTTTTATCTGTTCACGGGTCAAAATGTTTTGCTGGCAATAGGTACTGGGATTGGCAGGAAGGATATTTTCCTGGTTTAACTGGTAGTTGCATACAAACATAATCTGCAGTTTGGCTAGGCTGTCGAACCAGACTGCCGCTTCATTTTTTGCCGTTTGATTATTATTGGTCACTTGCTGTAATAGAGGCCGATAAACACCGCTCCATGCCGACTGTTGCCTTGTGCGGCTACCCCATTGGTCTGCAACTCCGGGCACAAAAGAGGGTATCGGAATAATGGTACTGTTGAGCATTAGATTAAATTGCGGGTTTGCGGTGCGAATACCAACCATTCGGTCTTTTTGTGGTTGCTCTATGAATTCGACTAGTTTTAAGTATGCGTTCACGAAGGCATTATCAGATGCCAAATTTCCCCGTCCCATCCTATTCAAAAAAGGTTCGATAAAACGATTTAAGTAATGTTTTTCCATGTAGGGAAGCCAGTCCAGATAAAAACTGCATTCCGTTTGAAAAAGGCATCTGCCATTTGGATCAGCAGCACTGGTGGCGTAGAGCCGATCACGCCAAGCCATCTCCGCGGCATCTCTTGAGGCGAAGCCGAGCGCATATTGTTGGAGGAGCGGGGGGTTGTTATTCGGGATGGCGGCGAGGTTGGTGATGTTGCCGAGGTTGCGAATGACACGGCTGAAATCGGTATTGTCAAACCACTGTTTCCATTGTTGAGAAAGTAAAAGCCCCCCGTTGTTTTGCTGATCGAAGTAGAGATTTTTGAGTACGGTCATCAACGGGGTTTGAAGAGTGGGGAAACTTAATTTCAGTGCGGGGGATTTGGCCTCTTGTTGTGAGAGAGCGCATTGAAACTGATTTCCTTCAAAAGAGCAGGCGTTGAGATCGATAGAGGGTTGC
>JAHFSU010000040.1 GCA_023265595.1 Deltaproteobacteria bacterium | reverse complement strand
CGGATGATCAGTCAGGCTACAACCGGTCTCGATATTTACCCCCACAGCCGCTTGGCCTTGAACGCCGAATTCAACTATTTCAATGTCAATCAGGGTTTGGACCGTCAAACCATTCAGGAACTCTACACTAAAGGCCGCACCCTCGAAGGGAGGTTTTCTGCCACGTGGACGATCCTTCCCCAATATCTAAAATTGGTTGAAAATTATTATTACGACAATATCGAAGTCCTTCCGGGCGATCTCCGCAATAACCAACGCCTCGATGCGGGACTTGAAATGATTTTCGACAACATCGGGCTTCAATTCAATCCCGGTTACTATTTCATCAAAAGTTTTGGTGGCCGATTAAACGGGGCAAGGGTCCTCATCCACGAACAATTTAACGATCTTTTTTACGCCGAACTGAGTGTCGACTACACCACTTATAAAAAAATCACGAATGACAACGATGATGCGGTCTCCCTTTATGGATGGAGCGGCTATGAAATTGTGAAGGGATTGGTTCTTTCGGGCGGTTTTGAATACAATAAAAACAATCTTTTTGATAGGGATGTCCGGGGTTCTTTCCGGCTCGACTATCTTTTCGATCACAAAAGCTGATGAAAAAAATTTTTACAATAATAACGATCGCGACATTTTTTCTTAATGGGGCCGCGGTGATGGCCAAAGAGAAAAAGATCAAACACCCGTTCGATCTTTTCACGAGCGAGATTCATGAAATGCACAACGCTTTTTTTGAGGCGGCGGATGTCCCTTGCACAACGTGCCACCCGACGGACGACGCTTTCGGCAACCGGTCCAAAATGAATCGGCTCGGCTGTCACACCTGTCACAACAACCCGAACCCTCCCGCGCCGGCCGCACAAGATTGTGCCCGTTGCCACGCCGACGGATTCCCGAAGCCGGAGAGCCATCGGTCGGGCTGGATTGCCAAACACCAAAACATCGCCAAAAACAATCCGGCGCAATGCCAGCAGTGCCACAAAAATAACTATTTTTGCATCAACTGCCATGAACGGCGCGATTCGATTCAGCAGATCATGCACCGGAGAAATTTTTTGATGTATCACTCGATCGAAGCGCGGGCCAACCCCAGAAAATGCGACGAATGCCATGTGGTCAATTTCTGCCAGCGCTGCCATTCCGGAAAAGGGGGAGAAAAAGAATGAATTTTATGTTCGCCATTCTTTTTATTTTTATGCTCACCGGCTGTGGGAGTGCGGAACTCAACGAAGGGGAAAATTATGGAAACCTTCTCAATACCTCCGGAGGCTTGACGCTCAATCAATCCAAGCACGAACTCGGCTGGGGGAATGCAGATTGCACAATCTGCCACAATTTGGAGAACATCCATCTCGTCAACCGAACCGGCACGGCCACCAATATCACCGCCGTTCACGACCGCGCCATTTCAGAAGGAATCAGCGGTTGCGCCGCTTGCCATGGCAATAACGGGGTTCCTTAGGGGACGTTCCACCCGTTTTTTTGACGGTGGTGTCAAAATTTTGACAGGGCTTCATTTATTGACATCCCAGGAGGAGCCGGATACCTCGTGCTTCGTGAAACGTCTCCTCTTATTTTTTCTCATTGCGGCGCCCGTTGTGGCCCTCCTAGCCTTTGGGCTGACTAGGGACGCCAGAGAACTCCCCTCCACCATGGTTGGGAAAAAAGCACCCTCTTTTGCGCTCAAAAGTTTGGAGGGAAAAACGGTCACCCTTGATTCGTTGCTCGGAAAAAAAATCCTTGTCAATTTTTGGGCCACATGGTGCGGCCCCTGTTATCAGGAACATCCTGTTTTAAAGGCCGTTCGCAAAAAATATCCCAATAAAGACTTGGAAATTTTAGGCGTTGTTTATCAGGATAACGAAAAAAATGTCCGGGAATATTTGAAAGAAAATGGGGCCCCTTTTACGGTTTTGTTCGATCCCGATAATAAAACGGGGATCGATTATGGCGTCGGCGGCGTACCCGAGACTTTTTTTATCGATCAACGGGGGATCATCCGCGAAAAACATGCAGGGATTTTGACACAACCCTATGTTGAATTTATTTTGAGTCGACTTTCAAAACCATGAAAAAAACTTTTTTAATATTTTTATTGGGGTTTTTTTTTACTTTTCCGGCCATGGCGCAAAATAGGGATCAACAGGCCCGTGCTATTGCCGATCAGCTCCGGTGCCCCGTCTGCCGCGGCATTCCCATCGCCGAATCCCCTTCCGAGCTGGCGCAAAACATGATGAAGCAGGTTCGCGAACAATTAGATGAAGGAAAATCGGAAGAAGAAATTTTGAATTACTTTGTCGAACGTTACGGCGAATGGATTTTGCTCAAACCGAAACCGAAAGGGATAAACCTTACCCTCTGGGTCTTTCCGGCCCTTCTATTGGGATTCGGAATTATTTTTCTCTTCTTTGCCGTCCGCCGCTGGTCCAAATGAGTCAAGGCAGGCAAACAACGTCCAGCGGACGTTGGCAAACTGCCGCGACAGCTATAATGCCGCCGCCGTAAATTTTAGCCTTCACCCACTATTTGATCAATCGCTTCTTTCCATGGACATGCCAAGACATGGGAGAAGCGCTTGATGTCGGAATCATTTGAGATGAGATATTGTTTTGGGGATTCAAAGTCGGCGCCCAGCGTCAACAGGCCTTTTGCATGACGTTCATCCACCTTGGCCGCTGATTTGATCTCTATCAGCACCGGGGCAAAATTGCCGCGCTCTATGATTAAATCAATCTCCAAATCCTCCTTCACGCGCAGATAGGAAAGTTTAAATTGTTTTCCTTCGTAGGTAAGGCGCCGATGTATTTCATTAATAACAAAGGCCTCAAACAACTGCCCATATTCAAAACTTTTTGGAACGAGGTCGTAATCGACTTGTCCGGATAAAACGCGGGCGACGCCTGTATCAAAGAGATAAAATTTTGACGCCTTTTTTTGCTGTTTTCGAATCGATGTATGATAGGCCGGAAGCCGGATGCCCAACAAAGTATCTTCCAGTATGTCGTAATAGCCGCTGACTGTTTTGGGATCAGAATGAATATCCTTCGCAATATTGGAATAATTAATAACACCCGTATTCATTTGGGCCGCAACATCCAAAAAACGGCGGAAGGGGGGAAGATTGCGGACAATTTGCTCCGTGATAATTTCCTCCTTAAGATACGTTTCCGCGTACGCTTTTAAAAACAGGGCCTTGTCTGAACCGTTTTCAAAACTGAAAATCTCCGGAAGCGTTCCATATTTCAGGGCCTCATTGAGAGAAAACTTGTTGTGAAGTTCTGTGACGGTCAGCGGAAATAAATGATAAACAAAGGCTCTCCCGGCCAGGAGATTTGCGGCCCCTCGTTTCAGTTTTCTTGCACTGGAACCGGTGAGGGCAAACTTAAACCGTTTCTCTTTGATGAGCTTATGAACGAGGTCTAATAACGGAGGGGCTTTTTGGACCTCATCAATGATGACCCAAGGCCGCCGGCCGGCATAGGGGGCAAGACGGTTGAGTAAATTGCCAGGATAGCTGATCAATTCATTGGCAAGTTCGAAATGCAACAAATCGAATACAACCCTCTCGTCCTCTTTGAAAAAGGACTCCAGCAGTGTCGATTTTCCTGTCCCCCTCGGACCAAAAAGAAAAAAAGACTGTGATTTCGATAAGTTAATTATTCTTTGGAACATGACCCAAATATTACCTTGTTTTTTGGGTCTTTGTCAACATTTTAAAGAAATCAGCACGGGTGTTGATGTTGATGTGTGAATCAAAATCGGAATAAATCTTTTTTATACAAAAAGGGCCTTCCAATAGTGATTGCAAATCTCTTTTCCCCAAATCGAGAAGTTTTTTAATAAAGGGGAGTGTCTTTCGAGAATAAACGCCGGGAAGAGGCGAGGCTTGCAACAAACAGATGTCAGACCGGCTCGATTTATGCCACATCTCCTCAATTATTTTTGAGGTTGTCAAAGGCATGTCACACGGCAACAGCAATACCCGCGGCACATGGAGTTGAGACAAAGCGCTGTATAGGGCTTGCAGCGGCCCCTCTTTTGGCAAAATGTCCGGAAGCATTTTAAAAGAAAAATGCTTGTAAATTTCAGGGTCGGACACACTTAAAAAAATCTCAAACCCGAGAGAACCCGCCGTTGCGGCGATTTTTTCCAAAAAAGTCTCGTCGCCGATTTTGGCAAAGGCTTTGTTAGAACCGAAACGCCGGCTCTCCCCTCCGGCCAAAATCACCGCGATTTTATTTTTCGAGCCATTCCGATTCGCCGGCTGCATAAATCTCCTTTTTAAAAATGGGGACTCTTTTTTTCAATTGATCAATGACATATTCTTCCGCCAGAAAAGCGGCCTTGCGATGCGGGGCAAACACAGCCACGATCAGACTCACCTCTCCTGCTAAAAGGCGGCCTATCCGATGGGCAATGCCTATTTCATGTACCTCGCCAAGTTTTTTGGCTTCATCAATAATCTTGAAAAATTCTTTTTTGGCCATCTCTTCATAACATTCATAAAAGAGGGCATCCACCGGTCTTGTCTCATTTTCCTTCCGAACCGTTCCTAAAAAAAGAAGACGGGCGCCGCAGCAGTCGTGTTTTTCCATCTCCATCAGCAAATCTTCGGAATAAATCGGATCGGATGTAATGAAAACCGTGTCCATCGATTATCCCCCTGCGACCGGCGGGATCAGGGCCAATTCATCCCCATCGCTAATTTCTGTCTCGGGAGAAACATATTCTTCGTTAATGGCAAACATCGTAGAGCGAGCCAATTTTCGCGCCTCGTCGGAATTGCCGCACAGGATTTTCAGGATCTCCCAAGCCCTGGTCCCATGGGGGACTTCCATGTCGATATGGTCTTTTTTGAAACGCTCCCGCAAAGAGGCAAAAAGAAGAATATGGGCTTTCATAACCAGTGGATGACGACCGCATCCCCCTCCTTTAATTCTTTCACCGCCGCAGGAATGACCGCTAAACAGTTGGCCTTGGCAAACGATCCCATCTTGTGTGATTCCTGTCCCTCAAACGGATCGACCTGCCATTCTCCCTCTTTATAAAAAACCTTTCCCCTCACAAAATGGACCCGCTCTTCTTTTTTGAAAAAAGGTTTTAAAAGCCTCGCCTCACATTTTTTCAAGAAACAATCCGGAAACCCCATCCACTTTAACAGGGCCGGACGGACATATTCGTAAAAACAGACGAGACTCGACGCCGGATTTCCCGGCAATCCAAAAACAAAGGTATTATTTTTTCTACCGAAATAGAGGGGCTTCCCCGGTTTTTGCGCCACTTTCCAAAAACAGGTTTTCACTTTCAGTGATGCAAGAATTTCTTTTACATGATCAAAAATGCCGACCGAAACCCCGCCCGTAATCAAAACAAAATCGTTTTCACTCAAGGCGACTTCAAGCATCGCATGCATCACCTTCGGTATATCCGGAACCGGAGAGACAATCCGCGGCACCAGATTTAAAGGGAACAAGGCGGCGGAGAGGGAACAAGAATTACTCTCCATGATTTTTCCCGATTGCAAGGCTGAAGGATGACTAACCAATTCAGAACCGGTCGGAAAAATCAGAATTTTTGGGGGTGTAAAAACCGGAATTTTCAAAATGCCTAAGGAGGACAAAAAACCGGCGGCGCCTGCCGTAATCGGGGTATTTTTGGAGAGGACCAAATCCCCGGCACGAACCTCCTCCCCTTGCCTACGGATATGCAGATCTTGAGTAACAGGACTGGAAATCAGAATAGTTCCATCCTCCTCCTTCAAAATCTCTTCCTGCGGGATAACGGCAGTGGTCCCTTGAGGGAGCATCGCACCGGTCATGACCCGCATTGCCTCCCCTCGGTGAAGGGTTTTTTCTATCGTGTTTCCGGCGGCGACAAGACCGACTACTTTATGACGGGCGAGATCGCAGGCCGCAATCGCAAACCCATCCATTGCCGAGGAATCAAACAGCGGCGAATCGATAGGACTTTGCAACTCTCCTGCCAAAACGCGGCCGCAGGCATCCTGAAGCGGAAGGGTAACAACAGGCCCCGATAAAACTTCGTTCATGACAATTTGTTGTGCCTCCTCGACAGAAATCATAGAAGTCCCCAAAAAATACGAAACGATACATACAAAATCAGCGAAGCAGTCAGTTGTTGCAGTTTTAGAAAAGAAATTTTTTCGGCTCCAAGCCGGGAGCCTATCTGACCCCCGAGAAAAACGGCCAAAACAAAAGGGATCAGCGTCAGAAAATCGAGTCCTTCTCCCTTTTTGCTAAATTGCCCCAAAAGTCCGCTGATCGAATTGACGAAAATAAAAAAACTGGAGGCGGCCGCGATCTCTTTTGGATTGCCCCACTTCAAAAAATATAAAAGCGGGGCCAAAAAAATACCGCCGCCGATGCCGACAAGGCCGGATAGAAACCCAAGGACGCCGCCGGTTAAAAAACCGATTGCGGCTTCGCCTTTACGTTGCAAAATGGTGCCGCACCTTTTTGCATCATGAAAAAACAAAAGCCTCAAACCGGCGGCAGCAAGCGATAGTCCCAAAAGAATCAAAAAAAGTGTTTTGTCGATGACCATCGCGCCCCCGAGATAAGAAAAGGGGATGGAGAGCAAAACAAAGGGGAGGATTTTTTTTATTTTTAAATGCCCCCCTTTTGCAAACTGAATAACCCCTCCCAAAACCACAACGATATTACAAACCAAAGCTATTTTGGGAATCGTTTCAAAAGGAAAATGAAATAAAATCAGAAGGGCCAAATAGGTAGAGCCGCCGCCAAAACCGACCAAAGAATAGATCAATGCGGTGATAAAAAATAAAAAGATCAGAAAGGGGGTATCCATCAATGTCCTCCTCCCGCCATCATCTTATAGGTATGGAGAAGGGCCGGGATCAAGGCATCGAGCGATTCTCTTGTCCCATTGGAAGAGCCGGGGAGATTGAGAATCAATGTCTGGCCTCGAAGACCTGCCACCCCTCTGGAGAGCATGGCATAAGGGGTACGGCTCTGGCCGAAATGGCGTGCGGCCTCCATAATGCCAGGGATTTCCTTTTCGATGACCGACTTTGTCGCCTCAACGGTAACATCCCTTGGCCCAAGCCCCGTCCCTCCGGTTGTGATGATCAGATGAAAATGTTTTTCGCAAAAATCAAGAAGGGCGGCGCGAATTTTATCTTCATCATCGGGCAAAATCAGATAATCGCCATGTTCAACACCCACGCGCCTGAGTCGCTCCAAAATGATCTTGCCCGATTTATCCTCTCTCGTTCCGGCATAAGTCCCATCCGATGAAACAATCACCGCCGCTTTAAAATTTTCAGGCAACGCCTCTTTAAAATCCGATTTTCCACCCCGTTTTGAGAGCACCCTCACATCGGTAATGCTCATCTCAGTCCCCAAAGGCTTCAGCATGTCGAACAAGACAAGGGCCGTCATTTGGGCCGCCATCAGGGCCTCCATCTCGACGCCGGTTTTCCAGATCGCCTCCACATGTGAAATAATTTTGACCGTATTTTTTTGCAGTTCGTATTCAATGCGGATTTGATCAATGGGGATCGGATGGCAAAAGGGAATCATCTCCCCCGTTTTTTTTGCCGCCAAAATTCCGGCCGCCCTTGCAATTTCCAAGGCATCCCCCTTTGGCGTCTCACCTAAGCGCAACGTCTCCACAAAAGCCTCCGGCATATTCAAAATAGCCTGCGCGGAGGCCCTTCTTTTTGTCGTGATTTTGTCGACGGTTGAAAACATGTTATCCCCCCAAAAATCGGATCTTCGGAAATTGCGACGGATCCTGAATGGGCCACAAAACACCGTGCCCCGCCGGTTTTTGCCCCACCGCATGGGCAATGGCATAGGCAATTTCATGATCAGCCCATCCCCCCCGCAATTTCTCTTTTAAATTAAATTGGAGATTCGAAAAAAGACAGGGATGCAGTCTTCCATCCGCCGTCAGCCGCATTCTCGAACAGCGGGAGCAAAAAGGTTCCGTCATCGAAGCGATAAATCCCAAAACGCCTTGTCCTCCCTGTATTTGATAGGCCTCCGCCACTTCGGCCCCTCGTACCATCGGTATCAGCGAAAAATGTTTTTTCAAAATCTCCCGGACACCATGAATGGGGAGCATCCATTCGGGGTGCCAACCGCTCCCGCAAAGGGGCATGAATTCGATAAAGCGGATTTCCAGAGGCAAATCTCTGGCCATTTCTCCAAAACTGATGATTTCTGCAGGAGAAATTCCTCTTAAAACCACCACATTGATTTTCGTTTTGAGTCCGCAAAGAAGGGCTGCTTCAACCCCCTCCCAGACTTTTTTAAATTGATCGACGCCGGTGAGTTGCGCAAAGCGGCTCGGCAAAACACTATCCAAACTGACATTGATCGTTTTAAGCCCCGCTTTTTTGAGCGACCTTGCCAATTCTTTGAGATAAAATCCGTTCGTTGTCAGCCCCAAATTTTTGAGTCCTTTCAGTTTGGAAAGTTTTGAAACCAGCTTGGTAATATCTTTTCGAACAAGGGCCTCCCCACCGGTCAATCGCAATTTTTTTCCCCCCATTTGCAAAAAAATTTGGGCGACACGTGCAATCTCTTCAAATGTCAATAAATCGTCACGCCCCAAAGAAGCAAACCCTTCCGGCGGCAGACAATAGATACAGCGAAAGTTACAGCGGTCAGTGACAGAAATCCGCAGATAATCGATGGGGCGACCGAAGGAATCGGTCAGACGGGTAAAAGACATGATAAAACGGACTTTAAAGGATGAAAAAAGAGGTCACTATGCTCTAAATCAGCCATCAATATGATCTGAATCAGCTTACCATTATTCGAAGGCTCTTCACGAGAGGCATGGCGCCTTGTGCAATGTTACTCCGCTAAATTGGCCGTCTCGGTCAGTTTTTTCTTATTGAGAATCGTCACGGTGCGGCCATCAACCGAAATGAGACCGTCTTGTTTAAATTCGCTCATCAGGCGAATCACCGATTCCTGCGTGGTACCAATCAACTCGGCCAGTTCTTCGCGGGTGAGTGAAATGTTGAGGCGCACTCCACTTGAACTTTTTTCACCGTATTTTTTTTCAAAAATAAGAAAAAGTTCGGCCAGTCTTTCACGAATATTTTTATGGACAATATTGATCATCTGCTTTTCGGCCTGCCCCAGATCCTCCGCCAATTTCGACATCACATGAAAGGCAGTTGTGGGGTGCGTTTCCAAGAGATGAAAAAAAGTATTTTTATCGACAAAACAGATTTCGGAATCTTCTATCGCTTCGGCCGTGGCGGAATAGGGCTGGTCGGACAACAGACACCGATAGCCCAAAATGTCTCCGGCCCCTGCGAGCCGGACAATCTGCTGATGTCCCTGTTCATCTACTTTGTAAATTTTAATTTTCCCGAAAGAGACGCAATACAAACCGTAAGGCTGATTACCTTCATAAAAGACAACCTGATGCCTTTTGTAATAATTGGTCGTCTTGGCCCCATCAATTTCCTTCAAATGTTCCGCGCTCAGGTCGCAAAAAACACTCTTCTCACGACTGTTACAAGTTTGACAGCGAAGCGAAGGAATCTTTGGCATAGGGACTTAAATAGTATGATTTAGATCAGATTTCAAGCTGTCATAAATCATTTATTTTTTGACGTGGCCTGACTAGTTTCCCAAACTGGAGGGTTGTTTATGAAAAAGGATAACTGTTGCTTTCTCACTGCTCAGGAAAAAGAGGAGATTCAAAATATTGAAAAACACCTAAGCGTCATTACCGCAAAAGGAAGCCCAGTTCGTTATCAAAAGGGCCATGTGATTTTTTATGAGGGGCACAGTCCTGCCGGTTTTTACATCTTGAAAAAAGGGGATGTGCAACTCAACCGAACCAACATGGAAGGGACCAAGGTCATTTTGCCGCAAGAGGCCGACAAAATTTTTGGGCTCTTTCATCTTTTAACCAACACCGCCTATTGTGCCACCGCTCAGGCCAAAACTGATGCCGAAGTTTTGTTTATCCCCAAATCGGTGGTGCTTGATTTTTTACAGCATCATTGGTAAGAAAACTTTATGAAACAAAACTTACTTCTTGCCGTTGCTGTAATGATCGGATTCACCTCTTCTCTTTTCGCTCAAAGCCCTAAAGGGGATGCAAAGGCCGGAAAAGCCAAATATGATCTCTTTTGCGCCACCTGTCATGGGGCAACCGGCAAAGGAGATGGTGTGGCCGCCGCCGCGTTGAATCCGAAGCCGCGCAATTTTCAAGATGCCGCCTCCATGGGAAAAAAGAGTGATGCCGATCTGTCAAAGGTCATTAAACAGGGAGGAGCCGCTGCCGGCCTTTCTCCCATCATGCCGCCATGGGGTTCTTCGCTGAGTGATCAGGAAGTGGCCAACGTCATCGCCTACATCCGGTCTCTCTCAAAAAAATAGCTGCCAGCAGGCAGGTATGATTTAAATCATTTTTCTTTCTGACTCCCATCATACCCATCCGTTTTTGTTTCTCGCATTAAGGAATGAACAGGGAGGGGGCTTGTGAAATCTGAACTAACCCGACGCAGTTTTCTAAAATTGGCTTTAACCTCTTCTGCCGGTTTGGTCCTCTCGCAGTGTTCTCCCATCTCCTCGCTCTTCACTTTCTTAAAACCGTTTGATCACGAAAACCCTCTTCAAGGCTATCCCAACAGAGATTGGGAATCGGTCTATCGCGATCTTTTCTCTTACGATTCTACCTTTCATTTTCTCTGCGCCCCCAACGACACCCACAACTGTCTGCTCACCGCCTATGTCAAAAATGGGGTGATGACACGGATCGGCCCCTCTTTTGGATTTGGCAAGGCAACCGATATCTACGGCAATAAGGCCTCCCACCGCTGGGACCCCCGTTGTTGCCAAAAGGGTCTGGCCCTGATCCGCCGCTTTTATGGCGACAGGCGTTGCAAAGAACCGATGGCGAGAAAAGGATTTTTAGAATGGGTCGATTCCGGTTTTGAAAGAGATCCAAAAACCGGAGCGGTCCCCAAAAAATATTTGAATCGTGGCAAGGAGCCCTTTGTCAAAATTACGTGGGACAAGGCCTTTGAGTTGACGGCAAGAACACTCGAGAACATCGCAAAAACATACACCGGCGAAAATGGAAAAGAATATCTCGGCCTCCAAGGCTACGATCCGGCCATGATCGAAGCGACAAAAGGGATCGGGACACAGACATTAAAATTTCGTGGCGGCATGGCGGCTTTAGGAACCACAAGACTTTTTGCACAGTATCGGCTCGCCAACATGATGGCCCTGCTCGATTCTAAAATGCGCAACGTCGGCCCCGAAGAGGCGGTGGGGGGAAGGGGTTGGGACAATTACAGTTGGCACACCGATTTGCCGCCGGGCCATCCGATGGTGACCGGCCAACAGACGGTCGATTGGGATTTGGTCAATGTGGAATACGCAAAACTTATCGTCGCTTGGGGGATGAATTGGATTACGACTAAAATGCCCGATGCCCATTGGCTAACCGAGGCCCGCTTGAAAGGGGCCAAGGTGGTGGTGATTGCCGCCGAATATTCAGCCACCTCCTCCAAGGCCGATTATGCCGTTGTCGTCCGTCCCGGCACAACACCCGCTTTGGCCTTGGGATTTTGCAATATTCTCATCCGACAAAAAAAATATGATCCGGAATATCTAAAAGCCAACACCGATCTTCCCTGCCTTGTCCGCATGGATACGCTGGAGATGCTCAAGGCAAAAGATATATTTAAGGATTACAAAACGGAAAAACTTTCAAATTATATTCAAGTTTTAAATGATAAAGAGGAATCCCCCCTCCCAACTCTTCAAAAAGAACCGCTCGTGACCGAAAAAATGCGCGAATCTTGGGATGATTTTGTCGTTTGGGATACAAAGCTTGACAGAGCAGCTTTGCTGACACGCAACGATTACGGAAACCGTTATCCTTTGAAGGGGATCGATGCCTCACTGGAGGGGACCCATTTTGTTACGGTGGTCGATGGAAAAACCGTGGAGGTCAAACCTGTTTTTGATCTCCTCAAACAATATATTATAGAAAATTATAGCCCTGAAACCGTCTCGGCTATCACTTGGGCCCCGCTCGATAGTATTTACACACTGGCAGAAGAGCTGGCCAAAAATAAGGGTCAAACCCTTTTTGCCTTAGGGATGGGCCCTAACCAATTTTTCAACAGTGACCTCAAAGATAGAACAACCTTTTTGCTGGCGGCCTTGACCGAAAACATCGGCAAAATCGGCGGCAATATCGGAAGCTATGCCGGCAACTACCGTGCCTCCTTCTTTAGCGGGCTGGGACAATACATTTTGGAAGATCCCTTCAACATTACTTTGGAGGCCGCTTATCCCGCAAAAATCAAATCCTATTTCAAAACTGAATCGGTCCATTATTTCAACCATGGCGATCAGGTACTGAGAATGGGAAAAGAATTGCTGACCGGAAAAACCCATATCCCGACACCGACGAAATCGATTTTGGTCTCCAACAGCAACTCACTCATCGGCAATGCGAAGGGCCACTACGATACCATCATGAATACACTGCCACGCGTCGAGTTTGTCGGGGTCAGCGAATGGTGGTGGACCGCATCCTGTGAATATGCCGATATCGTTTATGCAGTCGACAGCTGGGCCGAATTCAAACACCCCGACATGACCATTTCGGTGACCAATCCTTTTTTATATATTTTTCCAAGAACCCCCCTTGAAAGAATCCACAACACCAAATCGGATATCGAGGTGGCCGCCGGCATCGGCTCGGCCTTTGCCGATCTCACGGGAGATGGTCGCTTCAAAAAATATTGGCACTTTGTGGATGAAGAAAATACCGACGTCTATTTACAGCGGATTCTCGATTTCAGCAATGCCACCAAAGGCTATTCCTTTAACGCATTGGAAGAAAATGCAAAAAAGGGGATTCCCGCTTTGCTGCTCTCCAGAACCTATCCAAAAGTGGGGGCTTGGGAACAGGCGAACGAAAACAAACCGTATTACACAAAAACAGGACGCTTAGAATTCTATCGCGGCGAAAAAGAATTTGTAGAGAGCGGCGAAAATATCCCTGTCTATCGGGAACCGATCGACTCCACTTTTTATGAACCGAACGTCATCGTCTCCAAGTTCCATCCGGCCATCCGCCCCAAAACACCGGAGGAATATGGTGTGGCTTCAGACAATCAGGAGGCCGATGTCCGTCAGGCAAGGCACGTTGTCAAAAGTTGGGAGGAGGTCTCGCAAACAACTCATCCCCTAAAAGAAAAAGGATTCCGGTTTATTTTTCACACCCCAAAATATCGACATGGGGCTCACACGACACCGATCGACACCGACATCATCGCCGTCTGGTTTGGACCCTTCGGCGATATGCATCGCGAAGATAAGAGGATGCCTTTTGTCACCGAGGCCTATGTCGATATCAACCCGGTCGATGCCAAAGAATTGGGGGTGGAAGATGGCGATTATGTCCATATCGATGCCGATCCGCATGACCGTCCCTATCGCGGCTGGAAGCCGACCGACAAGGATTATCCGATGACGCGGCTTTTGTGTCGCGCCCGTTATTATCCGGGGACACCGCGCGGTGTCACAAGAATGTGGCACAACATGTATGGCGCTACTTATGGAAGCATCAAAGGGGCAAAAATGAATCCCGACGGATTGGCCAAAAATCCGGAGACCGGTTATCAAGCCCTTTTTAGAAGCGGCTCACATCAGAGCTGCACACGCGGATGGCTGAAGCCGACGTGGATGACCGATTCGCTCGTGAGAAAAGATCTGATTGGCCAAAAAATAGGGGCCGGCTTTGCCCCCGATGTCCACTGTCCCACAGGCGCCCCGCGCGAAGCCTTCGTCAAAATCACCAAGGCCGAAGACGGGGGAATGAACGGAGAGAGACTTTGGAGGCGTGCGGCCCAAAAA
>JAHFSU010000018.1:19642-41150 GCA_023265595.1 Deltaproteobacteria bacterium | reverse complement strand
AAAAAGATGTCGATCCAAAAAGTGGTGGCAGGAGAACCCAATCTTGAAAAATATGAATGCCAATTTCCAAAAGGCCATTGGGAATGGAAAGTGTCTCCAAGGATGAAAGTGCCGGCTCTTGAGGGACGAGATTCCTCCTTTTTAGAAGACAAAAGCTCTGTTTTCACACACGTAAACGACAATCAATTGATGTCAAGCCTTTTGGCGGCAGAGGGAATATATTCGCCCGTACCCCACGCCACTATTATTGCCTACCTCTCCGGTGAAGAGTATGGGCGTACTTTTCTGAAAGGGCGTTGCGACGAACCGGATGCCAAAACAGATCTATCCAAAAAAGAGGAGTTGGCCGCGGGTTCTTGTCAATCTCCTAGCCAAAAAATCTTTGACTTCAAATTCTCTCGCACCTTTGCGATTAAACCCGATGGCACTACAACCCTCTTTTCCGTTTCGGACTGGGAAGGACAACACGGTTTAAAAAATTCAAAGTGGACAGAACCGATTACCTTAAAAGGAACCGAAGCCGACTACACTATTTACGATACCTTACAGGGCTCTACTGCCGCCAAATATGCCAGTGCGAAAGAGATGAAAGACGATTTACAAAAATATTATGAACAAAATTTAGCAAGACGTGAAGAAAGACCCCTCGCTGCTGAATTAGATGCGGGTCTTGGACTTGTCGTCGATGGCTCTCATGAATTAACACGCCCAAAGACAGGGAGCGACATTGGCGATCAAAGATCGGCCGAAGCCAGACGCTTTGACCAAGCCGCTGCCACGGTGGCCCCACCCAAAGAGGCTTTCCATGCCGTCAATGGCGGCCTTTTGTTCAATGGCACGCTGGCCGTCTATCCTTTGGGATTTGCCGAAACCAGTTCCCACTCCAAAGCGGTCTCCATTGTGGCAAACGGAAATATCGGCGCTTTTAGCAGTGCAAATAACTGGCATTTCCTCACCTCAGGCGCTCTGGGTCTCGGAACCAGCTTGAAAGGGATTGTCGGTTATAGAAGTCCAATCGATATCTCTCTCCGACTCTATCCGGCAAGACTCAGTTATGACGGACTCCTTGGCGAAGGGGCTAGTCAGTTAGGCGTTGTTCCCCAGTGGGCTGTCGGTGTGCAATTTCACGAGAGGTTTGCGGCCGAATTTTCTTGCAGTAAATGGGGCTCCGGTTCTCTACCGATAACGGACAACATCAACTTTTGCTCTGCAGCGGCGGTTTTTGTCATCCCCTTTGAAAAACCGGCACCGCATGTAGAGATAAGATAGCAAAAAAGCTTCCGCTCGTGATGTTTGAGCAGAAAAAGAAAATGACGAGTGGGCCTGTCGCCACGGGAAAGTCGCTTCCGGTATGCGTTTTTCGAAAAGACGCGACAATTTTTGGGACGACCCAAAAATTTCGCTCCTATGGTGGCGATTTTTGCTTTATATCCCGTTTGTTAAAATCGCCATCCGTAGGCTTTTCTCTAAACGCATCCCTCACGCGACTTTCCCAGATTTGCAGAGAGCATATGTTAACAGGTAACATATGCTCAGTCGTCATTGCGAGGCCGAAAGGCCGAAGCAATCCAGAGAGGCAATTTCTTTCAAAGCGTGTCATACAAATCCAGCCAATGAGGATTGATCAGCTCAATAAGTTTTAGTTTCTTTTTTCTTGACCCACCTTTAATTTGTTTCTCACGTGTTATGGCTTGTTCCATTGTTTCGCAGGCTTCGTAATAAACCAGAATTTTACATTCATATTTTTTTGTAAACCCATCCATTATGGAATGTTTATGTTGATAGACTCTTTGCTTTAAATTGGAAGTGACACCTGTATAAAGAGTTCCGTTTCTCTTGTTTGTCATGATGTAAATCGCTGGTTCCTTCGACATATTTAAAGTTACTGGATTGCTTCGGCCTTCAGCCTCGCAATGACGACCTCACCGGATTGCTTCGGCCTTTAGCCTCGCAATGACGACCTCATCGGATTGCTTCGGCCTTCAGCCTCGCAATGACGACCTCATCGGATTGCTTCGGCCTTCAGCCTCGCAATGACGACTCACTCGGCCTTGCAATGATGATTCGAATACTTACAAATAAAATTAAAATCCATCCACCCCAATCGGGGTTAGCCCCTTTAACCAACTGACACGCCCCGCCGCCGCGGGAAGGAGGCGATTCTGTTGCCGTCTGCAGAAGCGGCTCCTTATCGGAAGTATTGGTTGATGACGTGCCACCGCCGTTACCACCCGAACTCCCGCCGGAACTTCTGGGAGGAACAGCGCAGCTTTTGGCGGCCGCCTCCCAAATATCTAAAATACCATTTTCGTTTATATCTTTGGTCCCTTCTTCACTATCCAGACAGCCATCCTCATCCGAATCTTCGTCTCTGCCGTTGATCACCCCGTCGCAGTCGACATCCGTTTTGTCGGTAGGCGGGGAACATTTCTCTCCATTTTTGAGATGCTGTAATTCAAAATCGACAAAGCCGTCCCCATCCCGATCGAGCATTTTTTCGAGACCGTCTTCAACCCCATCGCCGTCGGTATCGGCCACCGTCGGATCGGTCTCGTTGAAGTCGAGCCAGCCGTTGTGATTGGCATCTTCTTCGCCATCTTTAAGACCATCTTTATCGGAATCGTCGTCGAGCGGATCGAGCTGTTTGATATCCCGAAAATTGGTTTTGGCCGGCTGCAAACCGCGACACTCGGGTATCGCCGCCTCGGGATGAATGACTCCCGCTTCCAGCCCGTCGCCCAAACTATCTCCATCGCTATCGCAATTTTTCGGGTCAGATCGCCAGCGCTGCAACTCCTCTCCATCTTTGAGGCCGTCGCCGTCGGTGTCGGGATTGGCCGGATCGAGACCTAAATGAATTTCATCCCCATCGCTGATCCCGTCGTGATCGCTATCGTTCGATTCCGTGCCCGCGCCGCTTTCCTTTTCATCGGTTGCCCCATTTTTGTTTTGATCCTCTTCGGAATCCCGCAGACCGTCATTATCGGTGTCGCTCTCTTTCGGATTCGTGGTCGTGGCGGGATCTTTGTCAAACATCCCGATCATGTTGTCCCAACAGTGTTCGCTCCCTCCTTCCCAGACGCCGTTATCCGGAGGGGTGTTACAGCGTTCATACTCCCTCGAATGATCTCCCCAGCAACTCTCCAGCAAAACGAGATATTTTTGGGGTCCTAAATTTTTTGCGCGTAACGCTCTGACTTTCTCTTCAGTGACCCCCTTTTCGACGCCATCCGGCAGACAGTCGCCGTCCGTGTCAAAATCAGAAGGATCCAGTTTTGCGGCCAATTCTTCTCCATCGCTCAAACCATCCTGATCGGTATCGGGATTTCTCGGATCGGTCTCGCCCAAATCGAGACGGCCGTTACTATTGCCATCTTCTTTAATGTCGCTCAAGCCGTCGCCATCGGTATCGGTTGCGGCGTTGATCTCGGTCGGCGCTGAAAAATCAGAAGTAACTCTCAGAGTTTTATCGGAGGCCAAGGCCATGACAACCAGACCGTGTCCCTCCGGTAACCGTTTTTTGTCGACAAAAAGTTCGAAGGTTCCGTCGTCATTCACCTCCTCAGTACTTCCGAGATAGGTTTTCCCCTGTCGCCCCTCATTCAAAAAATTGGCATAGACATCGACCGACACATTTCGAAAACTGATTTTACCGAGCGAATAAGGCCGATGGGCATCACGACTCAAAGGGATGTAACCGGAGACGAGCAGATCGCCTTTAAAATCGGGGATGGCAACAAGGCCTTGAGGCGCCGGCAGCGTTGTCCCTTTTATTTCAAGGCCCCGTTTCTCTCCGAACAATTCATTCTCATAAAATGAGAGATGGGGCCCAAGATAAAGCGTATGCAATCTTGGATTGGCGCAGGAGATATTGGAAATCGGATTTTCAACAAGAATAGCGGCTTTCCCATTGTTATAAAATGCCGCAGGCGGTTGCTCGCTGCCGATCACCTCAACCCCAAAACCGTTGGCCACCATTCCGTATCCCTTATTATGGTGTATCGGACTCTCCACGATCGCAATATTTCTGGGGCGCAACGGAACCCACTCTGCAGAACAAGCGTCGGCAGGGTGGAAATCTTGAACGGCAAGGCCGTCTGCGCGGCTCTCCCGTATCTCTCCTTTTTCAAAACGGAAATTATTGCCGGCCACCAGCAGCGCCGGTGCCGTATTCGAACCACTCTGGATCACTTTCACATTTTTTAAAAAAATATTATTTCCTTCCATCCGCAATGCGGTCGAAGAGACATCCTGCCAGATTAGATTTTCGAGGATGACGGAGGAACTTTTGATGATGAGCGGCGTGCTGAAACGGACTTTTGCCCCCGGGCCGGCGACCATCAATAAAGGAGGGGCGCCATCCGGAATCACTAAGGGACCGCCGCCGATTTCCATCGAATCGGCAAAATAGAGTGTCGAAACGGAGCTGAGTTCCGGAAAATATTCTTTGGCAGAGGTGATCCAAGGGGGGAAATTGGTTTTGCATTTTCCCTGAATCCAATGGCGGAATTGCCGCTGAAAATTTTTTGGATAGTCGACGGGACAGGGGAGCTGGGCATTAGCCCGCGCCAAAGAACTGACCAATAAAAAGCCTAAAATCAGCTTTTTCTTCATATCGCTCTTATATTCGGCAGTTCCCCAAAATGGTTGCTAAAAATCTCCGAATTAATGACGCATAGCGGCGCAACTTTTTTGAAGGGGTGCCGATATAATGGACGATACCGGATGAAAATTTGAGGTGTCAAAAAACGGGTGGAACGTCCCCTCGGTTTTTTGACGCCGCATAACGGCTAGAAAATGGATATCGTTTCTAAAATTTGTCCTCGGCAGGAATTGGGCGAGTGCCGGCAATGGGTTGAGGAGATCAAAAAATCTCAGGGGCTTCCGACCGATTTTGTCGAGGAGATTCTTTCCGGAAGACAAGGTCTGCTTGGGCGATGCGGCGGTTACACCTCCGGCTATTCCAAAGATTCTCAAGTCGTTTCCGGTTGTCTGATGGGACACTTGCGAGCCCCTTCCACCCAGTTTGTCCCCGCACTTTTTTTGTGGGCCAACGGTTTGCCGAACGGAGCCAGACCCAGAAGTCTTCTGGAGGCCTTTTACCTAAGACGGAGCACGATACCCTCTCCCCCGAGCCTGCCGGCGGTATCTCCCGACTCTGCGGTCCGTCAAACAGGGCCAGCGACCATTTCGGTTCAAAAATTGCTGGAGATCGATCTGCAAGATTGGCCGCTTCATTTTACGCACGAGAATGAATGGAGAGTCGTGGAAAAGGAGATGCGATTTCTCGTCGACGGATCCTTTTATTGGGAAACAATCCGTTGGTATTACCGACTGACTCCTAATGCAGATGGGACATACAAATTGAGCTGGAGTTATCTCTTGCCGATGGCCGATCCGAAACCTTCAGACCCTTCCCTCAATTTGACGGTTGATGAAAAAGGGGAATATCCCCCAAATCTCTCCTTAACCATTTTTGGTAAGGCTGAAAGTGATCAGATCATAATTACCGACCTCCAACTGACCAACTAAAAATTTATTTCGGTTCGCGGGTGTAGCCGCATTCTTTGTTGGGACAGGCGAGAAAAGCGCCGACATTTTTGGCGTATTTCTCAATCAGAAAAGGATGGGCGCATTGCGGGCATTTTTCGGGAACGGGCCGATTCCAACTCGCGTAATCACACGCAGGGTATTTGGAGCATCCGTAAAAAACTTTTCCCCGTTTGGAGCGGCGCTGAACCAAATCGGCGCCGCATTTGGGGCAATCAACCCCTACCGGAATAGCCTTGGTGAATTTGCAATCGGGATATCGCGTGCAAGCCAGAAAGGGTCCAAAACGTCCTCTTTTGACCACCATCGGCGCGCTGCATTTTTCACAATCGGCCTTCACCTCCTGCTCTTGAATCACAATCGTCCCTTTTTCATCTTTTATAAATTCATGCGTCGTTTTGCATTCGGGATATTTGGAACAGGACAAAAATTCCCCATGCCGGCCAAAGCGGATCACCAACGTGGCGCCGCACTCGCGGCACTTGAGCGGGGTTTCAATCTGCATCCGCTTGATATTTTTCATCTCTTCTTCCGCTTTAGCGAGGGTCTTTTGAAACGGTTCGTAAAAATCGCGCAACGTATCGACCCATTTCCGGTTCCCCTCCTCCACATCGTCGAGTTCTTGTTCCATTTGCGCGGTGAAGCGGACATTTAAAATTTCGGGAAAATGTTTGACCAAAAGCTCATTGACCAAAACGCCGAGCGAGGTCGGCCTGAAACGTCCCTCCTGTTTTATCACATAATCTTTATCCTGAATGTTCGACAAGGTGGCGGCATAGGTTGAAGGTCTGCCGATCCCCTCTTCTTCCAACGCCTTGACCAAAGAGGCCTCGGTGTAGCGAGGAGGCGGTTCCGTAAAATGCTGTTTCGGATTTAAATCGAGACATTTCAAAACATCCCCTTCTTTTAAATCGGGAAGCGTCGCCGCCTCGTCTTCGTCTTCTTTGGTGTCTTCGTCTTTCCCCTCCATATAAACCGAAATAAAGCCGGGAAATTTTAAGATCGAGCCGGTGGCGCGCAATAAATAGCTACCGCCATGGATATCAAAAATGGTTTGATCAAATTCGGCCGGTCTCATTTGGGAGGCGACAAAACGTTTCCAAATGAGATCGTAGAGTTTGAGCATGTCGGGTTCCAAAAAGTTAGCAAGAGCATCGGGGAGCTGGCTCGGGTCCGTTGGCCGGATGGCCTCATGGGCATCTTGCGCTCCTTTTTTCCCTTTGAAAACGTTGGGGCCTTCCGGAAGCATCTCTTTTCCATATTGTTTTGCAATGAAATCGCGAACGGCATCGAGGGCCTGCGCCGCAACGCGCACCGAATCGGTACGCATATAGGTGATGAGTCCCACCGGCCCTTCTTCACCGATATCGATACCTTCATAGAGCCGCTGGGCCAACATCATCGTTTTTTTGGCGGTGAATCCCAGTTTTCTGGAGGCATCCTGTTGCAGATGGCTTGTGATAAAGGGCGGCGGCGCGTAACGCTTCCGCTCTTTCTTCGTAACTTTGTTTAAAATAAAGGGGGTCTTTTTAATGTTTGCTAAAATTTCATTGGCCGTTTTTTCATTGGGGATCGGAATTTTCCCCTCTTTCGGATCAAATGCCCAAGAGCCGTCTTGAATCGTACCGATCAATTTGGCTTCGAACGGGGGTGGAAGAGACCCCTCCAATTTTGCGATGATCGACCAATATTCCTGAGTTTTAAACGCCTCGATGGCCGCTTCCCTTTCGCAAACCATCCGAACGGTTACCGACTGGACACGGCCGGCGGATAAACCTCTCCGGACTTTATCCCATAAAAGGGGACTGATTTTATAACCGACGAGGCGATCCAAAATGCGCCGCGCCTGTTGTGCCTCGTACAAATCGGTATTGAGCGTTGTCGGATGGGCGATGGCCTCTTTGATGGCCCGCTCAGTGATTTCATTAAACATGGCGCGATAAATTTTTGGGCCATCGTTTTTTTCCATCTTCTTTTTCGATTTCGATTTTTTGCCGCCGATCTCTTCGGCAATATGCCATGCGATGGCCTCTCCCTCCCGATCAGGGTCGGGGGCCAGATAGACCACATCGGCTTTTTTTGCCGCGGCAATAATATCTTTGATCACTTTTGATTTGCCGCGAATGACTTCGTAGGTGGGTTGGAAGTCATTGTCCACATCGACACCGAGCTTGCTTTTGGGAAGATCTTTGATGTGACCCACCGAGGCCAAAATATCAAACTGCCTCCCCAAATATTTTTTGAGGGTCTTGGCCTTAGCCGGCGATTCGACAATGACTAAAGACTTTGCCATAAGGGTCCCGGAGATTTTTTAATGAAACCTTCTGTTTCCAATTGCAATAATTCTGCCAAAAGTTCCTGAGGGAGTTTTTTTGTTTTAGAAACGAGTTGGTCGAGTGATGTCGGGCGTTTTAAAAATTGTATTAATGGAGCAGATGACAGCAGGTCGGCGGCGAGGGGAACTCTTGTTTGCGGAGGCGCAGATGGCCGGCTGGCATGGCCCGTTCCCGTTTTCCAATTTTTGATCTCTTCCAAAATTTGTTCCGCCGATTCATAAGGAGTGGCCCCCTCTTCCAACAATTTTTTGTTCCCTTCATACGTTACGTGCTCTTCCGGCGGAACGACAACAAAAACCTCCCGCCCCTGTTCCAAGGCGTAACGAGCGGTGACAAGAGAACCGCTATGGATGGCGGCTTCAACAATGATGACCGCGTGGGACAGGCCGCTGATGATCCGATTGCGCTGGATGAAATGACTCGGATAAGGTTGGCTCCCCAACGGAAATTCAGAGAGGTATCCTCCCTTTTTTGTCATCGCTTCGGCCAAGGTTTTGTTCCGAGAGGGATAGATGTTGTCGATGCCGGAGCCTAAAACGCCCCATGTGACACCATCTGCCTCAACGCAAGCGGCGTGCGCGGCGGAATCGATACCATAGGCGAGTCCACTCACAATACCGCAATGGCAGGCCGCTAAATTTTTTGAAATTTTTTTGGCTTGAGTCAGACCCCACTTTGTAGCTTTGCGGGCCCCCACAATCGCAACCCAAAATCGCTCCTCCCAATCAGGCCAACATCCCTTTGCCATAAGACGTGGCGGGGGATCGTAAATTGCCTTGAGGAGTTTTGGATAATGCTCACTCTGAAGAGAAATCCGTTGAATGGATGTCAAAGGCCACCCTTTCCCCCTTGATCAACCCGTTTTTTGAGCTCTTTACCCACTTTGAAAAAGGGGAGTTTTTTTGGTTTTACTTGAATCGATTCTCCGGTACGGGGATTCCTTCCGGTATAGGATTGATAATTTTTTACGACAAAACTTCCAAGACCTCGAATTTCCACCCGATCTCCTTTTTGAAGCGCTTGGGTCATGGAATCGAAGATCATATTGACGACATCTTCCGCCCTCTTCTTCGTCAAATTTACCTTTTGTGCCACCAATTCAACCAGTTCCGATTTGTTCATAAAAACCCCCCTTTACCAAGGTACTGAATTTATTAGTAAATTTAACCTCTTGAAAGGAGAGAGTCAAGATTTAAATTTTACTTAGGGGACGTTCCCCTATTTTATTCAAAAACCTTCACCTAGTGCCTGGCACCATATGCCTAAAAGGTTCCGCTCATGCTCCGTCGGATAACCCCAAGCCTTTTCAAACACCTCTCTTGCTACCTTTATATGGGGCGCCGCTGGAAGGCCCGGATCGTGCAATATAATGAAGTCGTCATCGAGCTCTATCGGAACAATAAAATGGCCTGAATAACCTGACTTTTTATATAAAAGCCGAGAGTTTACATTACAGATGATAATATGGTCTTTTTTAAACAAATCCTTGAGGTCATCCCAAGTCGGAATCCGGTGATCGACCGGTATTTTCTTGGCCAGTTGCAGAGCCCGTTTTTGCTCCGTCTTGAGATCGCTATTGGCCTCCTGCGCATCGGCCACCTCTTTCCCCCATTTTTCCTCCAGATATTTTTTTCCCCGTTTTCCAAAATCTTCGTAGCTAAATTCTTCAATCAGTTTGACTTCATATCCCTGATCCATCAGCCAAATAAGAGAGGCGGTCGGCCAAGTCCATTGCCCCGTTTTTTTTTGAGAAATTTTATCCAATTCTTCAAAGGACCACTCCCGCCCGGAAAGGGGAGTCAGCGCCATTTTGAGCGCGGCTTGATAGCAATGGGTTCCGTCATTTAGGTTGGCAAAAAAAGGGATTGCTTTCATGACCGCTTTCTTGAACAATACTGCACGAACATCCAATTAACATGAACCGAAATCCAAAGCGAATTTTTTTTTCTCTCCTTTTTTTCATCCTTTCAATCCCTTTTGCGATGCCGGCGGAGGCCTCTCACACTTTTCTCAAAGTCCATATCCAGAGCGAACCGCTCACTCTCGACCCGGCTCAGGCAACAGGGATACGGGAGTTTCAAATTCTACAGGCTCTGTTTGAAGGATTGACCCGTTATGATCCGCAGACCTTGAAAATCCTCCCGGGGGTGGCCGAAAAATGGGAGATTTCCGCCGACGGACTCCGCTATCATTTCTTTTTGAGAAAGGATGCAAAATGGAGTGACGGCAAACCGGTTACCGCCGCCGATTTTTTCAACAGTTGGGAGAGGCTGTTGAACCCGAAAACCAATTCACCGTATGCGTTCCAACTCTTTGATGTAAAAGGGGGCGAGGCATACGCCAAAGGACTGCTCAAAGACCCGGCCAAATTGGGGATGAAGGTCCTCTCCCCCACCGAGTTCGCAGTGACGCTGGAGCGTCCGGTCCCCTACTTTTTATCGCTGACCCCTTTTTCAGCGCTCGCGCCGGTTCGCAAAGAGGCAAAAGAAATTTACGCCATTTCCAACGGCCCTTTTCACTTTCAATCCAAAGATCCCAAAGAAGGGATTCTTCTCGAAAAAAATCCGTTTTATTGGGGAAAAGAGAATGTGCGACTCCCCGGTATTCAGTTCCGGCCTTTTGGCGATTTTGCAACGGCCCTTAAATTTTATGGGAGAACCGGCATCGACATCATGGCCGATCTGCCGCCGCAACAGGTGCCGATATTAAAATTCCGCTACGATTATCGGAGCGGGCCGGTCTTTCGGACCGAATATTTCGTGATCAATTGCAAAAAACCGCCGTTTGACAGAACGGAAGTCCGGCAGGCCTTGGCCTTTGCGATGCAAAGGGATGTCATGGCAAATCGGGTCCTCCAACGGGGCGATCTCCCCTATGGATTTTTTGTACCCCCCGGTTTGGTTGGATACAAGAGCCCTGCTGAACCGCAGACCTTCAATCTCGCAAAGGCAAAAGAGCTTTTCCAAAAAGCCGGCTTTGGAAAAACGCAACCGTTTCCGCTTTTTAAAATCCACGCAAAAAATGAGGGAGACGGTAAATTGGTCGCCGAAGCGGCGAGCCAAATGTGGCAAAAAAATCTGGGAATCCCGTCGCAACTTTTTGTGGAAGATTGGGGACATTTCATCAAAACGAGAAACAATCGGCAGTTCGATCTCTCTTGGGGAGGATGGGTCGGCGATTATCTCGATCCCAACACTTTTTTGGAATTGTGGACTTCTGACAACCGACAAAATCATGCGGGATGGTCGAATCCGAAATATGATGAGCTGATTCACAAGGCCCAAGCGGAACAAAATAGGGAGGAACGCTTCCGGTTTTTTCGAGAGGCGGAACAGATTTTAATTCAGGAGGCCCCGATTATTCCCGTTTTGGTCCCGACAAAAAATTATCTGATTCAGCCGTATGTCAAAGGCTACTACCCTAACCTGCTCGACATCCATCCATTGAGGGATGTCTATTCTTTAAGGCCCTAAACAGTTGCATCGTCCCATGAAATGATTTAGAAAAAGCGAGGCGGTCTGTTTTTTTAAAGATTTTTGCGGCTTTGGGAGAGGCAAAAAAGCATATGTTAACAGGTAACATATGCCTCATTGATATTCAAATGGATTGCTTCCCCCTCGACAAGCTCGGGGTCGCAATGACAACCCACTATGGAAACGGACATTTTGTTTTGCGCTCGCTAATAACATGTGTCTTTTTCAACATTTTGTGCGCGCCCGTAGCTCAGATGGATAGAGCGAGGGACTCCTAAGCCCTAGGTCGGCCGTTCGACTCGGCCCGGGCGCACAAAAATTTTGGCCCTGCGTTCCAAAATTTCATATATCGTGTATCGAGTATCGTATATCGGGAAGGCAAAGACTCCCGATTTAAGGAACCAAAATTTTTCCCGATACACGATAGTCGATACACGGGGGTTCTCATGTTTGATTTTGAACAATTAGACGTCTATAAGCTGTCTCTCGCCTTTGCCAAAGAAGTGGCTAAGACGTTGCAGTTTTCAATTTGTTTCAGTTGGCGGCGAGGCGGTGGGAGTAAAGAATTGGTCAACTGGAGACCCTTTGGTTTCACCGCTACTCTCTCTTTAAATATGCGATCCCATCACTGGTAATCTGAACGACAAAGGGGCTACCAAATCGCATTTCTGGAATATGTCGTAAGAGACTATCTGGGAGGCTAAGAATCAGATTTTCGAATTCACCAGCTTTCGGCTCATAAGGAGCAGGCAGATCATACACGTCTCGGATGAGATTGAAATCGTACTTTTTGCGCTTTTTTTCTTCGTCGAAGAATAGCTGACCATTTTCACGATTGATAATTGCCCGTGAAAGGCCCAAATCAGATTGATATTTATAAATGGTCTTAAGCAACTTCACTTGAAGCGGCGCAAGAATAAGTTTTGACTCTTTTGTGCTCACGCTCGAGTCGACAGGATGCTGACCGAGAAGAGTTTGGCCGTAATAAGTGAAGAACCCCCCGATACCCATCAAGACAAGACCAAGAGAAATGATTGCCCATCCCATGAGATTGATCTCCTTATACTGTAACCAGCTCCCGGCCAGTCACCATGTTATTCGATGACTTCATCAAATCAATATTCGCGAATTTTATCCATTAGCGTTTTCATACAATGCTCTGATAATATCAGTAAATCTTTCTGCAAGAGATTCGTCCTGAGCTAAAAATGAGAACGCCACATCATATTTGAAATTACTCATTCGTCATTCCCTCTTCTTTTTCATCAATATCTCCACTCTCACGCCACTTCTTGGTAGAGATACTTCTGAAATCCTGCAAACACCTTGCCAATTTTCTCCGGCTTGCCGAGGTCGGCCACTGCGTCGGAAATGGAGTTGTGGTATTTCAGACGGAGCAGTGGCGTCAGCTTTTCCTGGTCGAGTTCATCCACTCCGACGCTCACATAGTGCGATAGCACGAAGTCGAGAAAGATCCGCTGCTTTGTGTTGAAGCGGGTGCTAATGATGACCTTGGCCCTGGCAGCTCGTTCCTCCCGGGTCAATGGTGGCATGGCATAAGCCACATGAGCCAGTACATCGAAGAGGTCGCTCTTCTCGGCATCAATAATCTTCTGCATCTCGGCCAGTTGATCGTGACCAAACCCTTTTTCGGCAAGACCTTGCAAAAGCTTCTTGCGCGTGTCGGGGGCGCTCCAGAGGACGCGGAGTTCAGTTTCGTCTTTGAAGAACTCTGGCAACTTGCCGAACAGCATTTCCATGAACTGTCGCGCAGACATAGGCGTACCGTCCGGATGCCAGAAGGTTGTGCACATCATGTGCTGGATGGTGCGCGCTTTACCGTCGGCAAGTTTAACTTTGATCCTCTGCCGACGTGGACCGGGTTCCGGACCTGGCCCCGGCGGTCCCGGTGGTGTCGGTGGACGCGGCGGTGGCTCGGGTTGTGGCTCAGGCTCGATCGGCTCACCATCCCATTCGGGATCATTGAAATGATGGTGAGCCCTGACGAAGTCGTAAATCGTAAAATAATCCTTCCCATCGTAAAGCCGCGTCCCACGTCCAATGATCTGCTTGAACTCAATCATCGAGTTGATGGGGCGCATCAGCACAATATTGCGAATGTTGCGGGCATCAACACCGGTGGAAAGTTTCTGTGATGTGGTGAGAATGGTAGGAATTGTTTTTTCATTATCCTGAAAATCGCGCAAGTGTTGTTCGCCAATTCCACCATCATCGGCCGTGACCCGTTGGCAATAGTTTGGATCTCTGCTCGTCTTCATCTGATTGATAAAATCACGCACCAATAGTGCGTGGGCTTGATTGGCACAGAAAACCAGCGTTTTCTCGTTTTGGTTGATCTGTTCCATAAAAATTTCCACACGCTTTTTTTCGCGTTCTTTAATTTCAATGTTGCGATTGAAATCTGGCTCTTCATAACGTTTTCCCGCTTCAATCTCACCTTCCACCACCATGTCGTCGGATGTATAAACATACTCATCCATCGTGGTCTGAATCTGTTTGACTTTAAACGGTGTCAAAAACCCGTCGTTAATGCCCTCTCTGAGCGAGTAGATATAGACCGGGTCACCGAAATAGGCGTAGGTGTCCACATTGTCCTGGCGTTTGGGCGTGGCGGTCATGCCCATCTGCACCGCCGGCTCGAAATATTCCAAAATGCCGCGCCAGTTGCTTTCATCATTGGCCCCGCCGCGATGACATTCATCAATGACGATAAAATCGAAAAAATCCGGTGGGTACTCTCCGAAATAGGGGGCTGGGGTTCCATCCTTGGACGTGCCGCTCATGAAGGTCTGAAAAATGGTGAAAAAGATGCTGCCATTCTTCGGCACCTTACCCTTCTTCTTGATTTCATCCGGTGCAATTCGCACCAACGCATCCTCTGGGAAAGCAGAAAACTCATTGTAAGCCTGATTCGCAAGAATGTTGCGATCGGCAAGGAATAGAATGCGCGGCCGGCGCGAAGTCTCGCGACTCAAATTCCAGCGGGAGTGAAATAGCTTCCATGCGATCTGAAATGCGATGAACGTCTTGCCAGTGCCCGTCGCGAGTGTGAGCAGGATGCGTTGCCGGTCTCCCACCATGGCCTCCATCACCCGCTCAACGGCAATGTCCTGATAGTAACGACTCGGATGCGAGCCGCCCTTGTCCTCGAAGGGCACAGCGGCGAAGCGGTCACGCCACGCGTTCTCTTTGGTAAACGTCAAGTTCCAGAGTTCGTTCGGCGTGGGGAAGGCAGTTATTTTTTCCTCTTTGCCCGTCTCCATATCAATGCCGTAGATACCCTGTCCGTTGGTGGAATAACCGTAGCGGATGGCGAGCTTGTCGGCGTAATTCTTCGCCTGTGCAACGCCTTCGGTCAGTTTTTCATCCCATGCCTTGGCCTCAACGACAGCCAGCTTGGTATTGCGATACTCCAAAACATAATCGGCCGTGAGAGGTTTGCCGCGCCGTCCGTGGCCTTCGATGCGGCCGGGCGTAATGGGATACTCGCGCCGGATGCGGCTCCCTTCGACGACTCCCCAACCGGCGTCTTTGAGGGCAGGATCAATATGCTCGGCTCTGGTTTCAGCTTCGTTCATAGATGTTACGCAAGACTTTTTTCAAAAATATCTAGATATTTTCTATACACATAGGTGCGCCCATATTTTTTTGTTTCGTCTTTAATCTCCATGATTCCCTTTTCAATAAAACGATCAATGAGCTTTTGAGCGCCGGTACGAGTCGTAAAACCTGCCCACTTTTGCACAATGCCCACCGTAACGATGGGTTGAGCAAAAAGTTTCGGTAGTATCTTCAGGGCGCTTTCAGACGAAGTTTTATTCATTGCACTAATCTTCCCAATGTCTTGCTCGCGAAGCACCGTTATTTTTTTGACTGTTTCGATGGCCGATTCTGCAGTTTCAATGATGCCATCGAGGAAAAACTCAATCCATTTTTCAACTTTCTCTTCGCGGTAACCGGTCAATCTTTGGTAGTAGATCTTTTTATATTTTTTAAAATAGGAAGATAAAAAGAGAACCGGCTTTTCTAACAAGCCCTCTTTCCAGAGATAAAAAGTGACGAGCATGCGCCCTGTTCGGCCATTGCCATCTAAAAAAGGATGGATGGTTTCAAACTGGGCATGGATAAGAGCTGTTTTTACCAGCGAGGGCATCGTATCTTCGGCATGCAAAAATTTTTCCAAGTCGGAGAGCGCTTGATGCATATCCGCAACCGGCGGCGGCACAAATTCCGCATCTGCAGGACTTTTGCCGCTGATCCAATTTTGACTTTTTCGGAAATTGCCCGGATCGGAAAAGTGAGTTGAACGTGCTTTATCCATCAACTCTTGATGTATTTCACGAATGAACCTCAAAGAGAGCGGAAATTCTTTAAGCCGATCCATCCCATAATTCAGGGCTTTGATGTAATGAAGAATATCATCCACGTCTACAGGCACGTCACTGTCAATTTTGGCACCCGCCTCCAGAGCGTCGACCATGGTCGCTTTGGTCCCTTCAATCTGACTGGACGCCGTCGCATCTTTGCGAATGTACATGAGAATAAAAAAATTAACATCCGGTAACAACTGCGTAATCCCATCCAGCTTGCCCAAGAGGTGTGATGCTTGGGCATCTTTCTTGATGATGGTTGGAGAGTGTGTAAAAAGCTCTGCATGTGGAAAAGGAACAGGAATAAAAGCCCTAAACCCTTCTTTTTGTTGTCTATTTTGACCGATCATAAAATTGGTATCTATCGATGCTCTAAATGTCTACAGTTTTGCTAAAATAGTAGACATTGTCAACGGAAATGTCTACGGTCACAACTCCCCGCTAAAGGCATGGTGCAGTAGCGATTTTTTCAACGCCTCCAACGCGGCAAGCTTTTGTTGGTAGATGGATTCGAGGTGTTGGGTTTCTTCGCTCAGAGAGTCGAGCTTGGCAACGATTTTCTCCTGCTCTTCTGGTGATGGAAGAAAGATTCTGTGAGCATTGAGCCGCTGAATCGGCAACGCGCTGTAAGCAGAGCCGTGGGCCATCTTGTTCAGGCTCTCGACGAAGGACATGAGCACGTATTTGAGAAAACGAGGATTGATTGAGGCGAACTCTTTGAGCCACAAAACATTTCCGTCCTTGAAATAGAAATCATTTTCGCCCACGACGACCCAAATCTCGCCAATCGTTCCGATCGCGGTGAGGAGAATGTCTCCTTTCTTCGGAACACCAAAGTTCTTTTTGATTTCTTTGTACCGAGCTTCGGAAATGAACAACTCAGTGGTGATTTCCCGACCATTCGCTAACTCCTTGATCTCTTTCGTGCGGTAGAACGGAACGCCAGACTTCACATACTCGTTTTTGAAGATGCGTTTACTGGAAGTGATTGTGCCTAGTTCTTCTAGCGACTTCTCCACCCATCCCTCACCGCGCCGCGAAAATATAGCTTGCAGATGGCTTTCAAACAGAGCGCGGGCGTTTTGGAGATTCTTTTCGGCGTTGGCTTTGGCGCTGGCGATGTCGTCAAACGCTTCGTCGAGAATGGTGACGATACGGTGTTGTTCGGGGAGGGAGGGAACGGGGACTGGAAAGTCCGTTAACATGCCCATTTTAATGTAGGGCATTGTGTTCCCAAGTTTTTGTTTTGAGACAGTTTCCTTTAGAAAACCGTCCAAAAAAATAAATAAGAAATTAGGTAGTACGTTCTTAAATCCAGACAGAACGTAAGTGCGCTGATATGCTTCAAACTTTCCTTTATAATAGTTTACATGCCCGACATCGCCATTTCCTGCAACAAGAAGTGCTTCCACATCAAAAGAATAGGAATCACTGAACGTGTGTTCTCGAGCACAAGTAAAAAAAGGATATCTGCCGGTCGGATTTCCTTCGTTAACATCCTTCTTCCCAGTTTTAATATCACAAACATCACCCAGTTTTTTTGTTTGCCACCAACCTCCCCCGATTCTGCTAATTGCATTTTTCATTCTTTTCTCATTTTTTCGAAAAATGATTTAACGCTCAACATATACTCCTTCAAATCATTAGGTAATTTATCTTGGCTATTAATCTGTGACAAAATACCTATTGGCCCGAAGTTTTCCAACTTTGCACACATCTCCTTGCCCGGCATAAATTTATTTTTATCAGATAACGCCTTATCTCTCATTTTGTGAGTTATAGAGGCAGTACCACCACCATCTTGCATAAATTCTTTCCAACTTTCTTTTTCCTTATCGGAATCAAACTCTTTAACTAATTTTTTGCATAAAGCTTCAGCTGTAAGACAAAATTTATCTATAATATCTTTTTCGCGGGTCTTCCAGAAATCCTCCCCGAAACTTTCTTTGTTCACAAGCACAGCAAAGTTTTCTAGCTCATTAACAGGGAGAAATTTAAAGTTATATTTAAGATCACTTTTTTCGTTTTGAAATACCTTTTTTTCGATCAAGGCAATCTGCTCATCCGTCAATCCATCCCTGTCAATTTGGCGAAAAATGTATGGACTGTATCCAGAATTAAGTGTTTTTTGATGACGAACGCCATTTTCCACAAGATTTTGCGTACTTCCTTTAGAAGTCATCACCTTAACATCTGATACTCCAAATAAGCTCAGCCACTTTTCCCAAAGCACAATTGTTTTTTTATCAGAATCTTCACAAATAAAAATTTTATTGGGCTGCGAATTCAAAATACTTTCATATTGCTTTCTATCAGCAACAAACTTTTCCTTTTCAACTTCCTTTTCTTTGTAGATTTTAGAGAGCTCTTGATTTAGATCCAAAACGCCCAATTCTTCTTGTAAAGATTCCTCTTGTGATTTTTCAAAACCAAGATTTTTCTGAGCATCTTTATCTACCAAAATAATCTGAGTCCCCTTTTCAAAACCATCACTATAAATCCTATATCTAGACACAGTATCACCCGTAAGAGAGATAAAATTAAAAGCATGTGTTGTGACAAATAATTGTTTTTTCTGTGCATGTTCATTCTTGAAGCAATCTGCCAGCTGCTGAGCATTTCTATACTCGAGAGAATTTTCTGGTTCCTCAAACCCCCATATTATCAGCTTAGATCCTTTGTTTTTTGTAATTTCATCAAGCGCCTGAGGAATAAATTTTGCTTGCACCCCATCCCCTCGAAAAGGGAGATATATTTTATTTTCAGTTGCAACTTGCAAGACTTTGGAGAAATCAATTTTAAACCCTGGTATATCAAAGGAAGATTCTTTAATCTCATGTGCATAACGAGTAAAATTTTGCATTAGAGAAGCCGACTCTTCATTTATCTTGTCAGTAAGCTTTTCAGTAATATCACCAACGGTGAGCAAGGATATCCATTCATCAAGAGTTTTAGTGTCTGTCTCAGGTGATTTAGAGATCCTGGAGAGTTTCGCACCTAACGACTCTTGATATTCCTTTTTGAGAAAATCAAAAAAACTTGTTTCTTTTACTGCCGGTATATATAGGAAATTTATTTTCTTGAGAAATTTTGTAGTTGAGGTTTCTACCTTATGTGTTTTTTTGCTATTTGGCTTATCAAATAATGAAGCCCCTCCTTTTAACTTTGTTTTCCTTGAAACCTTGCCATCTTTGTCCCATGTTTTTTCAATCCAAAATTGGTCCGGCAAAACACTGGACTTGATTCCAATTTTATTAAATAAAATTCGTATTCTAATAAATTTTTTCCCTTTAACGCTTTCCTTGCTGACAATTTGGCGTCGATATTTAGAAAAATCCTCTTCAAAATTGAAAGATTTATAAAAATCGATTTTATTTTCTGTAAAGAAAATATTCAACGCTCTTAGAATATTGGACTTTCCGGAGTCGTTTTTCCCAGAAAAAATATTAAGGTCTTTACATTGATCTACCACTTTTTTTTCCGAAAAAGATCTGAAATACGATATCTCAATTTTTTCAATGATTTTCATGATATCTTTTTTATTGTCTTTATAATCTCCGCGCTTTCCACATCCAACGCCGCAATCTCCTCCAAAATCTCCTGCGGACTGCGGTGCGCGACTTCCTCGCCACCATTGGGATTCTTCACAGACAAATCGAAACTCGTCTTATCGATGGTCGCCGCATCCACACTCCAACTCTTGGGTGAGTCGGCGAAAGTTTTTTGTAACTTCACAAACTCGGCGAGGTCGGCGTCGTTGAGCGGATTCGTCTTGCCAAGATTGCGGCCAAGATCAAGCTGATAAAACCAAAGCTTGCGGGTCTTTGTCCCCTTCTCAAAAAATAGCACCACAGTCTTCACTCCCGCGCCTTGAAACGTCCCGCTCGGGCAGTCGAGCACGGTATGAAGGTTACAGCTTTCCAAAAGAAGTTTGCGCAGACTCACCGAAGCATTGTCGGTGTTGGAGAGAAAAGTATTTTTGATCACTACGCCGCCGCGTCCACCGGCTTTTAAGATTTTGATGAAGTGCTGTAAAAAAAGAAACGCCGTCTCACCGGTGCGGATCGGAAAATTTTGCTGTACCTCTTTGCGTTCCTTGCCGCCGAAGGGGGGATTGGCCAGCACCACATCATAGCGATCTTTCTCCTGAATGTCGGCAAGGTTTTCAGTCAGCGTGTTGGTGTGGATAATATTCGGCGCCTCTAGCCCATGCAAAATCATGTTCATGATTGCAATGACATAAGCAAGAGACTTTTTTTCTTTGCCATAGAAGGTGCGATCTTGAAGTGTCTTGAGGTCTTTGGTAGTGAGGTTCTTGTTTGCTTTAAGATAGTCGAACGACTCACACAAAAAGCCGGCGGAGCCGACCGCGCCATCATAAATACGATCGCCGATCTTGGGTTTGACCACCTGCACGATGGCGCGAATGAGGGGACGCGGAGTGTAATATTCACCGCCATTTCTCCCCGCGTTGCCCATGTTTTTGATTTTGGCTTCGTAGAGATGTGAGAGCTCGTGCTTCTCGGTCTGCGAGCGGAAGCGCAGCTCGTCGATGTGGTCGATGATCTCGCGCAGGTTATAGCCGCTCTGAATTTTATTTTTAATCTCACCGAAGATTTCACCGATTTTGTATTCAATGGTGTTCGGCCCACTGGCCTTCTGCTTGAAGCCGTGCAGATAGGGGAAAAGCTTTTGGTTGACGAAGTCGCGCAGATCGTCACCAGTCTTGGCGATGTTGTGGTCGAGTTTGCCATCCTTGCCCTTGGGCGCGGCCCAGCTTTCCCAACGATAAGGTTTGTCGAGAATGAAGGTGTATTTCTTCCCCTCCAACTCCGCTTCCATTGCCTTATCCTGTTCAAAGGAATCGAGGTATTTCAGAAAAAGAAGCCAAGAGCTTTGCTCCGTGTAATCCAGCTCACTGGAACAACCGGCTTCTTTCCAGAGGACATCGTCGATGTTTTTGAAGGTTTGTTCGAACATTTTAAGGATGGATTCTTAGCGAAATGCTTTATAAAAATCCAGCTATTAGAATTTCAGGTCTTGAATCTCCACTTCGTCAGTGATTACATGCTCCGACGGTCATGGATCCATTAACACTCTTCGGCCTATTGGCAGTCTCCGCAATGGTGGTTTTCTACGCCTTGGAACATCGGAGTGCGTGGTTCATTTTGGCCTTCAGCGGTGCCTGTGCGTTGGGATCGGTCTACGGTTTTCTTCAAGGGGCTTGGCCGTTCGGGCTTGTCGAATCGGTTTGGTCTCTCGTCGCTGTGCGGCGTTGGTGGCTGGAGCAAGCTGTTCATGGGGTGAAATCAGAACAGGTGGTGAGGGCCACCGTAGGGAAGGAAGAACCGGAGGGGGTCGTTTTGAGCATCATTCGCGAGACGGGGAAGGCGAAGCGGGTTGACCTCTTGCCACGTGCGAATGCAAAATTTGTGCGTGAGCCCGTCAGGGCGAAGGCGCAAATTTTGCGACGTGCACTGCAAAAGACGTGACAACCCAGAAGGGGTTAGCACGGCTTTTGCTTCGATCGGATCTGGATTGCTTCGGCCTTCGCCTGCCTGCCGGCAGGCAGGGCCTCGCAATGACAAATCGATTTCCAAACATCAGATGACCCACGACAGTGTTACTACACTGTCGTGGACATTATGTGCCCAATCTCGATGGGGCTACGACATTATTCAAAAAGAGGTCTGGTCCAAGGGGGAGGACCTTCATAACCCCACGTTCTCTTGATGATCTCGCGGAATTGGGAAAGGTT
>JAHFSU010000018.1:0-19632 GCA_023265595.1 Deltaproteobacteria bacterium | reverse complement strand
GGGTGAAAAGAGACAGTTCTATTCCATTGCCAAAGGCTCGGCTTATGAGTGTGTTCCATTGATTTCACTGTTTTGTGAATTGTCGATAATTGAGTCAAAAGTAGCAGCTGCATGGAAAGAGTCTTTACAGAGAATCTGCCAAATGTTGACTAAACTAATTCAAAGCTTAAAATGAATGAACACCTCGACATCATCGCCAAATGGGGCTACGACATTATTCAAAAAGAGGTCTGGTCCAAGGGGGAGGACCTTCATAACCCCACGTTCTCTTGATGATCTCGCGGAATTGGGAAAGGTTGGAATAGACTTCGTTGACTTCTTCGGGACTCCAGTTTTTTTTCGTCAAACGATCGCGAATTCTCTCCGGAAAATCGGGACCCGATTCAGCCAGCTCTGCAAGGAGAGAATGGGTTTCATGGACCGGATCGTAGTGAAGGGAGAACCGCCTCAGTTCAGAATCGGGATGGCCGTAATCGGTGCCAAAAATATCCGTATATTGCTCTTTGAGCAAAATCAGATCAAAAAAATGGATGATCTTTGCTAATTTTTCTCTCTCTGAAAAATTGCCAACCCTGTCGGCAAGCCACTCAAAAAAAGATCTTGGATAATCTTTTTCCCAAAGGACGTGTGCCAGTTCATGCGAAAGGGTTCGGGGATTATCAAGACCATGCAGGGGCAACCGCAAGTGGTTATCACTTAAATCATAAATCCCTTCAGTCATCGCGTCGATGTCGCCTTGGGCATACGGATTTTGAGACAACGACATTATCTGATAAAATAGGCCGTTGTTTTGAAGATTTGCAAAAGTCAAATCAACGCTCTGTACCGCCCCACTCCAAATCCGGTCGGCAACAGCCGGAAAAAAATAAAGACTGCGATAGGCCAGCGCCGCAGAGAGAGACCAAATTTTTTCTTCTTCTTGCCCGGGGGAAAGAGTTTCATAAACAGAAATCGTACGCAACCGTTCCGAAAACTCCTTATCCAGATTGCTCCCCCTTTTTAGGAGACCTTCTTCATAAAGATACCCCAAAAATTCTCCCGCGGCAGTGTTAAATACTACTTCCGGGCTGTGCCCACCTTTAATACCGTATAGAAAATGGAAAAACATAAACGATTTGATAAGAATCTCTCCTTTTTCTTCTCCCCTATTTCCGATCCATTCATAAAAAAGATCCTGACCATTTTTTACATGCCGAAGGGCCTCTTCTCTCTTCCCATTTTTCGTCCGAAACCCGACATGCCCCTTTTCTTTGATCTCGCCTGTTTTTTGGCCCAGTTTCAAGGCATCGATTAAGGTAATGGACTCCGGATTTTCCACAAATCCTTTCCAGACGGACCACCCTTTGGCAAAGTTGTCGAGATAGCCTCCGTAATCGAGGCGGCCTTTGGAATCAAACAGGTCTTTTTGGAGGACCTCTTCTGAAAATTGCTGATCAAAATCAATAAGTTGAGATTGCGTGACGGTGCCATCCACGGCCCCATCTTGGGCATCCAAACGGATTAGATCGGCTCTGGAAATAGTCGAGCTCATCAATATAGTTATCGGCTCCTCGCATCCTGAAGTTGCTTCCCCTCCATACAGCCGGCGGGCAGGCGGCTCCTCAATCATCCAGCCGGACGCGCAAATGAAAGGGGCAGAGCCGCTCTTCGATTAGCTCTTTCCTCTGATTGGACAAAACGGATTGTTTTTACCTCTCCATGAGGGTCTTCAAAACGGACTTCGGCGTTTGCAAAACCGTCATCAACATACCGAATGGAACCGTCATCATTCAACTCAAAGTAATATACCCCATACAATCGCATGGCGCCCAATTGGGTCACCAGCTGGGTGATAAAATAGCCGCCGGCTCCTAAATCGTCTTCCGGCTCTCCAATATGTCCCGAAGTAAAATAGTCTTCCAATGCACGCGGTGAACCGAAGGGATATTCACTAAAGACGATAGGCTGACGCAAATCGAACGGATTTTGTTGCGCCCTCGCTTCAGAATGGAGAGGCGTTTCGGTCAAGCGGTATTGCAACAGCCGTGTCCAATGGTTTTTTCCCTGACTCCCATCTTCTGAAACGGCCGCCACACCAAAACCGCCTCGCTTTCTGAGACGTTCCTTTTGGGCCTCTTCAACGAGCTCATGTTTCAATTTTGCCAAAAGGGTCGAAAAAACATGGTTGACCTCTCCCGACAATTTTCCCTCTTTGGCCAACGCAGTACGGACCTTTTCAATGTCATCGTGGTAACGGGCATAAAAATCGGGTTGTTCTGTTGCCAAACGCCCAAAAAGATCGATCCAGAAAAAATCTTTGACCGCGTGCCATAATCTTAGTGTTTGTTCCGCTCTCTTGAGGTCAGAAATATCTTTAGCGCCGACCCCAGCCGCCTTTTCAAAAAGAGAATTCATCTCCAGCAGTTGTAACGTTTTGCGAATGGTCCCGATATTGTTTAATCTGTCCGCCGGTTCGAGCGGCACATCGACTTCCATTCGACTGCGAAGAAAATCGACAATCATCCAGCTCACCAAGGGATGCTTTTTTTTCTTGCCCTCTGGAAGAACTCCAAAAAGTCGAGCCTGTGTTTCCCAATCAAAATCTTCGACAGTCCAACCGAAAGGATAATGGTCGACTCCGGGAAGGATGGAAAGGCGCATGGTCGGAAAATGGGCCGCCAACTCTTTTGGTGGTTCCATATCCGGAAACCATTGATCATGCTCACCCACAACCGACAGCATCGGTATTGTAGGGGCGGGGCGTTCTAAAAAGGTCAAGCCGGCGGATATGAGATCGCCCCAAAGATCGCCGGCCGCATTGAGATGGTCGCCTCCTTCTTGATAAAGCCGCTCCAAATAGTGCATCACAGTGGTCCGATAGTATTCAATCATCTTGGGAGTAAACCGCCCCGCAGGCGACAATAAAATGGCGCCGTCCGCCCCTGTTGGATAGTGGGCCAAATATTCGAGAATAGAGGTCGGACCAAAACTGTGACCAACCAACACGATCTTTTTGTCGGGATGGCTGGAACGATATCGGGAAATAATTTTTTCAACCCAATCGGAAAATCTTTTTGTATTTTTCAAGGCATCGTCACAGGGGCCGCGGCCATGGTAGGGATAATCAAAGGCAACCGAGGCAATGCCATACATGGTCAAGTTCCCCATCTCTTCCGCAAAATTGCCGCCGTTGGCCGCCGTTGTACCGGTGCCATGAAACCAGACAGCAATCGCTTTGGCATCAGGGGGAATTTCTCCCAACCGACCATCAACAATCTCCGTTGTGGCCGTAACGGTAAAATAAAGATTGGTTTGCAAATTCGGATCATAACGGGTTACGACACATCCGTTGGGCAATTCAGCCAATGTCCCTTTCAGCAGATCAACCGTCGACAAATGAGCAATACGTTGGAAGGCGCTTTGGACGGCGGAAGGATCCGGCGCTCGGTCTTTATCTCGAAACGTTTCTCCAAAAAATCGGGTCTGTATGTTGTGCCATTGTTTCCAGATTTGGCCGACTACCGGACCCGCTATGACCTTTGCCTCTTTGGCATCATCGATAAAGTTATCCAAGGTTTTTGGCGAAGGATGGAGGACAAACTCTCTCCATGTCTCCCGTTCCAACATTTGCGGATTAGCCTTCAAAAGAAGTTGAACGATCGGATCGAGATGAATGTGGAGTGGGTGGGCATGCCAGACGGAGGTATCCAACAGACGGGTTGCTTCCTCTTGAGGCAATGCGACAAGAAGGCCGCTGAAAAGAGACCGTTCGGCAACCACGGCCCAGCCCCTTTCCTCTTGAGCCAATTCCACACGGGCCAAATTGGGGACCTCGGTTATAAAACGACCTCCATTGTGTGAAGCCAGACGGAGTTGATGCAGACGCGTCGAGCCATGTTGAGGGCCATGATGCCCCAGAAAAAACCGATCTTGGCCGCCAACGGCCAAAAGAAGTTCCGATGCTCCCGAGTGAAAAAGGCCGGGCGAAGGTGTCTGTGTTGGAGAAATGATTTCCGCTGTGATAATTGGGCCGGGGAGAAGGCTCCCGATGAGGCCACTAAGCGATCCTGTCACTGTTCCCTTTCGTTACTATTTCACTAAACTAAAAACTTTCCTCCCGTCAAGTTTTTTGTACGAGTTTTTTTATGAAGTATCCCCTCCATACGGCGGACAGGCGGCTCCTCGTGAACTAAATCATGGGATCTGCGAGACCGGCGTCGAGGAGTTGTTGATTGAGAAAAAAACCTTTTTCGGCGATTTTTTCTTTTTTTTGGAGTGTCGGGTGCGAGCATTGACGCATTCAGTTTCATAAAATGAGCGGGTCTCCGGTTTATCAACTTTCAGAAGAAGGCGGTAATGGGTCCAAGATAATTCTCGACGCAGTGCCTCGAATTTTGGGTAAGCCATATAAAAGGCACGCATATTCCAAAGATTAGACCGGTCAAACCCTTTTCCAAATTCCATGGCCAGTTTGTGGGACAATTCTTCGATCAAGGCTTCGCCGTACTTCGCCCGAGATTCTCCTTTTTGTTCCTGTTCAACAATAACCCTGCCAATATTCCAATAGGCGACAACCATTGCCGAGTTAACCGCCTGCCATGCTTGCGTGCGGGCCTTCGAGAGAATTTCACGGATTTGGTGATAGGCGGGGTCGGAGGGGGTTGAAATTTTGATCATGAAATACTCTTTAGAAATCAATGTTCAAGATTTTCTTTTTCCTTCAATTAACACGAAGCTTTGAGGTTTTAAATGGCCCAGTTTTCGGGGGGAAGGTCAACTCAGCTCCAGCGCTGCCGTGGGGCAAAACACGGGGCTGTCCTGCATGGACACTGGGAATGCAAAATTTGTGACTGAGACCCGTCTGCTTTTGGGCAAGTCGAAGGATGGCGCGGCTTTTGCTCATCGGATGGGTCGGTATTATTTCTGGTTTTCGGTTTTTCTCGGCGTTTCCTTTTTTAAAAAAATTTTATTTTTCCTTTGCGCAATTTTTTCTACAGATCCGAGGCATATTTGCGCTGGAAATAAGTTCGAACCCTGTGGTACAGGGTGCACCAAGTTAGTTCCGATTTAGCTTCGACCCACAAACACCCACAAACATCAGCTGACCCACGACAGTGTTATAGCGAGCGCAAAACAAAATGTCCGTTTCCATAGTGGGTTGTCATTGCGAGGAGCCGAAGCCGCGAGCGAAGCGTGGCGGGAAGCAGGACGAAGCAATCCCATTGATATTCAAGTGGATTGCTTCCCCCTCGACAAGCTCGGGGTCGCAATGACAGCCCATGATAAAATCAGTCATTTTGTTTTGCGCCCGCTATGTCACGCAAGCCTTTGATACCTTCATTGCAAAACATAACAATTTTTCAGCCAACCAAATCCAGTTTTTGCAAATTTTGAAAACCTTTGTTTTGGAAAGAGGTAAAGTCCAAAAACCCGATCTCGTTAATCGCCCGTTTACCAACCTCCATCCTCAGGGAGTAAGAGGCCTATTTACTCGTCCACAAATCACTGAAATTATTCGATTTATTGAAGAAATGGGGGAATGGGCGGCATAGAATGTGGTAATAAATGATTGACATTACCACATTAATGAGTGTATTACCACAATCATGGCTTCATTAACCGAAAAGCATCTGAAATCATTTAAGTTTTCCAATGAAGAGGTATCAACGCTTAGGGCTATAGGGGAACACCGAGGCCGGCAGGAGCTTTTCATTAAACAGTCCCCTGAAGCATTGGAAAGTCTCAAACAGGTCGCCATGATTGAATCAAGCGAATCTTCCAATCGGCTCGAAGGGATCACCGCTTCTCACAAAAAAATTGAAGCTCTCGTTCTCAAAAAAACCATGCCGGACAATCGATCGGAAAGGGAAATAACTGGTTATCGCGATGCATTGGCCCTTGTTCACGAATCTGGGCTGCACATGGAATTTTCTACCAATTTGATTTTGCAACTTCACTCCATGCTTTATCGCTATATGGCCAATGAAGGTGGGCGTTGGAAAATGACTGATAATGAAATTGTTGAGAAAAATCGGGAGGGCACGATCAAGCGTGTTCGTTTTAAACCAACACCTGCTGTCACAACGGCATTTGCCATGGAAGAATTAACCAACAATTACAAATATGCCATTCATAATCTGCAGCAAGAGCCCCTCATCGTCGTTCCCTTGGCGATTCTTGATTTTCTCTGCATTCATCCTTTTACCGATGGCAATGGGCGCACAGCCAGATTGCTCACGTTAATGCTCCTGTACCATTTTGATTATCAGGTCGGAAAATATATCAGTCTGGAACGAATTTTTGAGGAATCCAAAGAGAGCTACTATGAAACCTTGGAGCAAAGCTCCCAAGGTTGGCACGAGAACAAGCATGATGCGATGCCTTGGCTCAATTATTTTTGGGGGACATTAATTCGTGCCTATAAAGAATTTGAAGAGCGGGTTGGTACAATTCGAACAGGTCGCGGTTCCAAAACGGATCAAATCATTGAAGCTGTCGGGAGGCGCATTAAACCGTTTTCCATTTCGGATATCGAAGGTGATTGCCCCTGGGTTAGTAGGGATATGGTGCGTGTCGTTTTAAATAAACTTCGAGCCGAAGGAAAACTAATTTTGCAGGGAAAAGGTCGCGCGGCAAAATGGATAAAAAAATAAACAATTCCCTCTCCCTTGAGGGGAGACCTGTCCGCCGGTAGTGTGGCGGAGGGCCAAGGTGAGGGTGGGGTGAAAAAATGCTGGCGGCATTGCCAACCCTCTCACCGCCATCGAACAAATCTCTTATCTTATTTTCTGGATGAATGATTACCTAAAGGGCAACCGAGAAATGAAGAAAAAGATCCTAAAGTACAATGAGGATGATTGTCGGGCGACACAATTTCTTAAAAACAAATTGATTGAAATGCAGATTGGTACTGTCTAATTTTTTATATCATCCGATCGGCGAGACCGGCGTCGAGGAGTTGTTGATTGAGAAAAAAACCTTTCTCGGCGATTTCTTCTTTTTTTTGGAGTGTCGGGTGGTAGAAAATATCGGCGACGTAGCGGCCGTACTTGTCGGTCCGATACGTTTTGATGACGACAAATTCGAGATGGCTCAGTTTTTCTTCGACAAACTGTTTGGCTTGTTCGGCGCGGTCGGGAGATTGCTTCGCCCCTTCGGAGCTCGCAATGACATTATCGTTTAATTCTTCCGTATTGATGCCGCGGAGGCGGAGACGCTGACTGGTCCAGACATGAAAACCCAAATCGACATGGGCGAGCAACGTATCGCCGTCGATCACCCGCTCGATCACGGCCTTGTAGGTATAAAGGGGGTTTGTATCCCGCAGAAGCATCGGTTTCGTTTCTGCCGTTTCGTTTTGCGATGTCGTAAAAACATCTTTGGCAATGGCTTTGCGAAGGGTGTCGCGGGCCCATTCCTCCTCCCCGGCGGTTTCGAGATAAAAATTTCTTTCGACGGCATCTTTGATGCTGAGCAGTTCGGCAAAATGGCCCCAGCTCAATGTCGGTCTATTTTCGACTTTGGGAATGCCGTCGGGCCAAGTTTGGTAAAGCTGCAGGATGCGGTAGAGTAACGATTTGTCGAGATTGAGGTCGGTTTCGAGTTGGTTGAAAAAGCGGGCCGATTGGGAAGGGTCGAGCAGTCCTTTTTCGGTGTTCATCCGTTGACCCATTGTCCAGTAGGTTTTCAGGCGGATTTCGTTGAGTGTGTTCATGGCATCTTGTGTCCCCTGTCGGAGGAGAGCGGCCAAGTCGTCGCGGAGGGTTTGATAGATTCGGGTATCGATGAGTTCGTTTGTCATATAGTGTCATATAGTGCCAGGCACCAGGTGACGGTTCTAATATTCGATGAGGCTAAAGACCTCTCGTTTCCCCAATTTTTGGCGGCCATTCAGAAAAGAAAGCTCTACGACAAAGGCCGATTCGACCACTTCTCCCCCCTGCTGTTCAATCAACCGGCAAGCGGCATTGGCGGTCCCACCGGTTGCCAAAAGATCATCGACAACAACCACGCGGGCCCCTTTGTGAATGGCGTCGATGTGCATTTCAACCGTGGCGTTCCCATATTCCAACTCATAAGAATTTTGGATTGTTTTATAGGGGAGTTTGCCCACCTTGCGGACCGGCACAAAAGAGATGCCGAGTTCATAGGCAATCGGCGCCCCAAAAATAAACCCGCGCGACTCAATGCCGATCACGATATCGATTTTCTTTTTTGCATAGCGCTCCACAAAGGCACGAATCACCTTTTTGAATAGGGCGGCATCCTGCAAAACGGGGGTGATATCTTTGAAGAGAATCCCCGGTTTTGGAAAATCGGGGACGTCGCGGATTTTGGATTTTAAAAGTTGTGATAGATTCATACACCCTCCCTCAACCCCCTCACCCTGCCCTCTCCTCCTTCGACTTCGCTCAGGACAGGCTCCAGGGGAGAGGGAAATTTAATTCGGTGTTGGCAAAAAGAAAAGGGGATTGCGGGCCTTTTCTCCCTCCCTGACTTCAAAATGGAGATGTGCGCCGGTGGCGCGGCCGGTCCGGCCGACAAGGCCGATCACCTCGCCCCGTTTCACTTTCTCCCCCTCCTTCACACCATTTTTTTTGTTGTGGCCATACGCCGTAAAAAAATCGTCCCGATGGCGGATCAAAATCAGATTGCCGTAGCCGCGCATCGATCCGGCGTAGACGACCTTTCCATCATCCGCCGCCCGAATCGGCGTCCCTAACACCGCCTTGACATCGACCCCATCGTGTCTCCTTCCGTGCCGGATGCCGAACGGCGAAAGGACCGCCCCCTCCACCGGCCAGATGAAGCGGTCGTGTTCCGTGTAAATTTTCTCTTTCTCTTTTTTTCCCATCCGCTTTTTTCTCCCCTTGGAAGGACCCGGTGTCTCTTTCAAACTCTCGGCAATACGTTTTTCAAACGGAAGTTTTTTGAAACGGTTCTCCCGTTTTTCGGGGATATACAATTTTTCCCCGGGAGCCAATGGCTGATCCAATTGTTGGATATTGTTGAGCTCGGCCAAATCCTGCAACTCGACCCCGTACGATTTGGCAATCCAGATAAGGCTTTCCCCTTGACGCGTACGATGGAAAACCCCTTTCGCATCGTAAGAAGTGGAACAAGAAAGGGTAAACAAGAGAGAGCAAAAAAGAAAAGCGATTCGGATTCCCGCTTTATTTATTATCATGACTCCAACCCTCTTTGCCGATCAGTTTGACAAATCGGCAACCGGATAAAACCGTGGTGATCCACTCCTCTCCTTTGCGAACCACCCGGCACAGTTTTTGTTCTTCCGTTGAACCGACAGGTATCACCATTCGTCCCCCTTCCGTCAACTGTGATTTTAGGGGTAACGGAATTTCGGGCCCGGCCGCCGTCACAATAATGGCATCAAACGGCCCTTCTTCAGGCCAACCTAGTGTCCCATCGCCGATTTTAAATTCGATATTGTTGTAACTCATCCGATAGAGCAATTTTCGCGCCACGACAGAAAGGGTTTGGATTCTTTCCATCGTGTAGATTTTTTTTGCGAGCTTCGACAAAATGGCGGTCTGATAGCCGGAGCCGGTTCCGATTTCTAAAACTCTTTCGTTCCCTTTCAATTCCAATGTCTGTGTCATCAAACCGACGATGAGCGGTTGCGAAATGGTCTGTCCACTCCCAATCGTCATCGGGCGATCCAAATAGGCCTGATCTTGCAAACCCTTTTCAATAAAGAGATGGCGCGGGATTGTCCCCATCACATGGAGTACCTTCGGGTCTTTAACACCCCCCGGAATCAACTGCTCTTGCACCATTCTTTTTCGGGCAACCCGATAGTCTAGAGTTTCCATCTATCTTGGAGAAGAGCTAAGAAGCGGCGCGGCGGTGAGGGCGTTAACGTCCTCACCGCCACGTTGCTTCATGGTCCTCCCAGTTATAACCATTGATTTTACTGGATCACCACGTCGGCCGCCTCCGGCGCCCTCCTCGCGATGACGGATACGCGTTTATATATTACAGCTTCCATTTTTTCAAAGAGTCTAAACATTCATGTTCGGTGAGATTGACACGAATGGGTGTAATGGAGATGTAATTTTCCAAGATCGCATTGCAATCCGATTCGGGAATATCTTCAAACCCATGTTCATCGCCGCCGATCCAATAATATTTTCGGCCGCGCGGATCGATCCGCTCGGCGATGATGTCGCCATAGTTTCTCTTTCCCTGTTTGGTGAACTGATATCCCTTGATCTGTTTTAGGGGGACATTGGGGACATTCACATTCAAAATCACGCCGTGCGGGAGTCCCTCTTTCAAAACTTTTTTGGCAAGGCGCAGGGCATAGTGGGCCGCCGTTTCAAAATGAAAATCATCATGGGCCATCAGAGAGATAGCAACCGAGGGGATTCCCATGATTCCCCCTTCGACCGCGGCGGAAACGGTGCCGGAATAGTGGACATCGTCCCCCAAGTTGGCCCCTTTGTTGATGCCGGAGACGATCAGATCGGGGGCTTTGGGGAGCAATTCTTTGACGCCCAAGGTGATGCAGTCGGTCGGGGTTCCATCCACGGCGTAGACATCGGGCTTGACTTTGCGGACACGGAGCGGACGGTGCAGCGTCAGCGAATGGCTCGCCGCGGAACGCTCCTGATCGGGGGCCACGGTGATGACGGTCCCCAACGGCCTCAACTTTTTGGCCAAAAATTTGATCCCCTCGGAATAGAAACCGTCATCATTAGAAATCAAAATCAATGGAGATTTTTTTACCATCTTCGGTGTCATCGTGAAGAGCCGGATACTTCGTGAGCGGGGGTTATTACCAGATTCTACCAGGTAGGGAAAGGGCTTTCTCTACCTGGTAGAAAAAGGCCTTTTTCTACCAGGTAGAGGGCTAGGTAGCGGGCTATTCCGGAATCGGCATGCCGCAACCGTCTTCACTGAGCGGTTTTGTCCACAACCCTTTTTCTTCTTCAGAGGCCATGGCATAATCGGCTTTGAGACGGCTCCGCACATAGGCGCGATACTCCGGATGTTGTGAACGTAAAAGATTGGAGCGTTCATGTTTGCAACGCTGCAACATCACATCGTTATCCCATTTGTAAACACTCCATGCCCCATTCACAAAAATGGTCGAAGGCATGTATTGCAAAACATACGGAATTTTTTTCAACCCGGCTGCTTTCCAAGCGCCGACCCACGGTTCATTGACGGCAAGTGATACGAAAATGGAGGCTCCGGCTTGGAGTGATTGGCGCCAAGTTTTATCCCACATAAACCGATAGGTTAGAACCACTTCACCGTAAACCACGGCCGCAGTCGCACCGTAACTGGTCAAGCGGGCCCTCCATCGGCCATCGGTAAATCCGCGAACGGCGCCATAACCGAAGCGAGCTAAGGGGGAACGTTTTGCCAGCATCGCTTGTTCCGCTTCGCTCATTGTCAATCGTTTATTGCGAACCGCCTCCAAAATATCGAGGGGGGTCCCTTCCACATCAGAGCTTCGCCACAACTGTGTGGCCCCTTTTGCCAAAGTGCGGACATCCCCTCTTTGCAGAGGACGAAAATGGGGAATCTCGCCACCCGATTCTAATGTTTGAATGGCTCTTTCCAGTTCTTGGGCACGACGCGCCAACAGGGGAGCCGCACCATTGGAACGGAGATGCTCGCCCCCTTGTAAAGCGACTGCTTGAGCGCTGTCGGTTCCGGTTCTTTCCAGCGAAGCAAGGTTCACAGAGACAACACTATTCTCTGCAACCAGTTGGGCATTAACCCTTGTCAGTTCCGTCTGTAATAGGGCAATTCCCTCCTCTCCATTTAAAGGTACCGCATACGGCTTGGCCAAAGCGTGATCGAATTCGGTGATCCACTTTTCCAATTGACCGATGGTCTTGTTTAACCCCTTCAATTTATGGTCATCGGCGGTAATGGCCTCTTTGTTGTTTCGCAAAAGACGAACGAGTTCCTCCGAATTGCTCTGCCCATTTCCCACTGCAAATGTTCTCATTCTCAGTCTCTTTTGCTCCATCCGAAGAGTCTTCACCTCTTTTTGCGTTGCCAAATAATCGGCTCTGGCTTTTTCCAGCTCCGATACTTTGGATTGGGCAACCTGATTTAACGCGGGTACCAGATCATCGGGTGAAAACCCGGCATACGAAGAGACAGCCAACATGCCGGCAAGGCGCCCTACATATTGTCCATAGAGAAGGCTTACAGCCGATGAGACCATATCGGCATGGACAAAATCGACAAAGGCATGATCGCGATCGGCCAAAGTGAGAGGCCAACCGGTAATCGGATTGGCGGCGGTGATATAGGCGTCAAACGGAGAATGCCCTTCCGCTTTGAGCTGTCGGTATTGAGCCGCCAAAGAACCCCCCGTCAAAAAGAAGGAATACATAATAGCCGTCAACGGTAAGGCGCCCATGCTTCTCCGTCCTGTCTCCGGATCGACATTGATCATTTTCCATAACGGGATTCGCCCGCTCCCATCGACATTTTTGCTTCCTGCCCAAGCCGAAGCCAATAGCGAAAATAAAATACTCCCTGCCGTGGCCATGTTTTGACCGGCTGTCCAATCGTTATCCACCATCGAATATTCTTGCGGCGCCGGTGAGGAGACCATCGTCTGTTCGATATTGCCGGAAGCATAATCCCAAGGATGACTGAAGAAATCGACAACGTTGCGCGGTTTTTTGGCCAAACCACCCAAGGAGAGAACCGTATCAAAAAATTCCGGTTTGGAATTCAAAATATTAAAAAATTTTGGAGATGCATCGAGACCGACAAATTGGCTTTGAGAGGCATCCCAAAATTCGTAAGGGACGGTGTAGGTATTGGCCCCTCTTATTTCGGCATCCCTCGGCAGAACCAAATCTCTCGGGTCGGGCGCCACTTTCGGATTTTGACTTTTGACTCTCCCTGCTTCGCCGGCGCTGATCATTTTCGTTTCTCCTTTTTTAATGTTTTTCGGGCAGACTCCGTTTTATTTTTGTTTCAAATTGTTTTTCAAAATTTTCTTCACTTTTAAAACGGCTGTAAACGTAAACCGCACCGTAACTTACCAGCCCAACGCCGGTCGCAATCGCCGCCGGTAGAAGCCATGCAGGGGCCGTTGCCGCAATACCCGCGACCCCCAAAGCGCCCAAAGCCATTTTGCCGAGGGTCAAGACTGTCGGAGTGGCAACGAAAAAAAGACCGAGGGTTAGCGTGGCGCCATGCAAAAAACCGGGGCCCTTATCGAAATAGTCATGTCTCCAACCACTTGCCAACTCATCCGCATCCCGAACCGCTGTCCTATAAGAACCGTAGGTTTCTGCGTAGTAGGCTCGGAACGCGCGTCCATACACTTTATCCGGCAGTTGGTCAAGACGTTGTTCCACAAATCCGGTTAAAAGTTCACCGTAAAGATTTTTTGTTTTCGAATCGATGTCGCGGTTGGCAACAAAAAGGTCCAAAGTGTCGTAAGAAGCGGTCAGCATGTCCCAAGGATCGTCCAATTTTTGGAGGAGACGGCGGATCCCTTCGGAGACTAAATCGGGATAATGGATATCGGCTTTGATCATTTCAAAGCCTTGATCGGGATCGGCCTCTTCTTTCAAAATGCGCCAATTATTTTTTTCTCTTTGTGCAACAAGGGCCGCCCCCTCTCTGGCCCCCATGTGATAAGGGGTTCCCTGCTCACTCCTATCGTTCCAGCGGATCGGGACCGGCTGAAGCAAAACGGGCTCTGTGGAATCGGCACAGAACCCTTCGAGCGGTTTGAAGGGATCGAAATGGATGCAGATATTTTTTGCGGATTTTTCTTTGAAGACGGATTTTTCTTTGAAGGCGGTAACAAATCTTCCGGGGACGATCGGTCTCGGATCGGCTTGACCGCGATCCGGATTGGGAATGCCGGTGATTTGCTGGTAGAGAAACTGGATGGCGTCGCCGCCGCTTGTTTCGGGCCCACAGTTGTGGGCGATTTCGAAAAGTTCTTCACTCTCTCGCAAATCGATGGCGCCGTCTGAGGCATTCGCATCGAGGACTTGCGAGAGATAGGTTGAAATGGAACAGATTTTTTCTGAAGATGCCGGCATTATTTTATCCTGCATGGGGTATCTCCTGCATGGGGTATCGGCAGGCCTCAAAAAAAGTTGCTAACTATTTTCTAAAAAAATATCTCTTAAAATTCAACCTGTTAGATCAAGGTCCCCACCGTAGGGGTCCGACACCTGATTCCATCTCTACAACCTGTTAGATCAAGGTCCCCACCGCAGGGGTCCGACACCTGATTCCAGCTCTACCTGGTAGAAAAGGTCCTTTTCCTACCAGGTAGAGAAGGTCCTTTTTTCTACCAGGTAGCGGGCTATTTTTCGAGAAGGTGGCAGGCGGTTTTGTGACCCGGGGTGTATTCCTTCAAGGGGGGCAAGACCTCTTTGCAAACTGGCATCGTGTAAGGGCAGCGGGTGTGAAAGGGACAGCCCGGAACCGGTTTCATGAGGCTCGGCACATCGCCCATCAGCGGCTGGTACTGAAGACGACGCGATTTTTCTTTTTCCGGGTCGGGGATGGGGGATGCGGCCAGCAACGCCTGCGTGTAGGGGTGTTTGGGATTTTCGTAAATTTCCTCGGAGGGGGCCGTCTCGACAATTTTTCCGTAATACATCACCGCAATGTGATCACTCACATGGCGAACCACCGCGAGATCATGCGCGATAAAAAGATAGGTCAATTGGAATTGCCCTTTGAGATCGAGGAGGAGATTTAAAATTTGCGCCTGAATGGAGACATCGAGCGCGGAGACCGGCTCGTCGGCCACAATCAGCTTCGGCTTGAGCGCCAAGGCCCTTGCAATGCCGATCCGCTGGCGCTGACCGCCGCTGAATTCGTGCGGGTAGCGGCGGATGTAACGGGGATTCAAGCCGACCCGCTGCAGCAAATCTTGCACCTCTCTCTCGAGTGCTTTTCCTTTGGCGACGCCAAAATTTTTGAGCGGCTCGGCAACAATATCGCCGACGGTCATTCGGGGATTGAGCGAAGCGTAAGGGTCCTGAAAAATCATCTGAAAATTTTTTCGGGCTTTGCGGAGCGTCTCCTTTTTCAACGCGACAAGATTGACCCCGTCAAATTCTACGGCGCCGCCGGTCGGCTTGATGAGCTGCAAAACAGCCCGCGCCGTTGTCGACTTGCCGCAGCCCGACTCCCCCACGAGCCCCAGCGTCTCCCCCGATTTGATGTGGAACGAGACATCAGCGACGGCGCGCAAAACAGAATGCTGACGGCGGAAGAGGCCTCCGTGGCTGACGTGAAAATCGACCTTCAAATTTTTGACTTCGAGCAGAGGGATCGGGAGATTCATTGTTTGCTCCGTGTCGTCACCCAACAGGCGGCCTGCTGTTTGTCGGTCACACGGATCAGCCCCGGATCTTTTTCGCGGCAGATCGACTCGCAGAGATCGCAACGGGGATGAAAGTGGCAACCGCTTGGCAGACGCGACAAATCGGGGGGTTGATCTTTGATCGGGAAAAGCCGCTCCGATTTTTCCTCATCGAGCCGCGGCACCGAACGGATGAGGGCCCGCGTGTAGGGGTGCATCGGGTTTTGAAACAGGAGATCGGCCGGCGCTTTTTCGACAATGCGGCCGGCGTACATCACGGCAATCTGATCACAGACGCCGGCGACCACCCCCAAATTGTGGGTGATTAAAATCATCGCCATCTGAAATTCTTTTTGGAGGTGGGTCAGGAGATCCAAAATTTGCGCCTGAATGGTTACGTCGAGGGCAGTGGTCGGTTCATCGGCAATCAGGAGTTTGGGGCGGCACAACAGGGCCATTGCAATCATCACCCGCTGTCGCATGCCGCCGCTAAACTGGTGCGGGTACTGGTGAATCCGGTGGGGAGCATCGGCGATCCCAACCTTCTCGAGCATTTCGATTGAGGCCTTGAGCGCCTCGCGGTGGGTTTTATTTTTGTGGGTCTCCAGCACTTCGGTCAACTGCCGCTCCACGGTCAAAAAGGGGTTGAGGGAGGTCATTGGGTCCTGAAAGATCATTGAAACTGCGCCGCCGCGCAGTCGGCGCAGCTCTCCTTTTGGCAATTTTAAGAGGTCTACGCCGTCCAGCAAAGCCTCACCCCCGACGATTTTTCCGGGGGGAATCGGGATCAGACGGAGGAGCGAGAGGCAAAAAACGCTCTTGCCACTCCCCGACTCCCCAACGACACCGACGGAGGCCCCCGCTTCCACCTCCAAAGAGACCCCATCCACCGCCTTTACCGGCCCTTCCCTCGTCTCAAAAATTGTTTTCAGATTTTCGATTTCTAAAAGTGCCATCTCACCCCTTCCGCATCCGCGGATCGAGCGCGTCGCGCAGACCGTCCCCCAAATAATTGAGGGCAAACAGAAGCAGCGCCAAAATGGCGCTCGGAAAAATCAGCATCCACGGGTAGATGTCCATCGCCGCGGCCCCGTCGGCATTGAGCGAGCCAAGGCTGGCCATCGGCGGCTGCACCCCCAGCCCCAAAAAACTTAAGAAAGCCTCTTCCAAAATAATTCGGGGAATCGTCAGCGTCACGTAAACAATGATCGGCCCCATCGTGTTCGGAATCAGGTGCCTCCAAATAATCGCGCGCGGTTTCAGACCGATCGCATGCGCCGCCTCGATGAACTCCTTGTGCTTCAGCGACAAAATCTGCCCCCGCACAATCCGCGACATCGTGAGCCACTGCACCGCGCCCAGCGCCAAAAAGAGGATGATGATGTTGCGGCCGAAGATCGTCATCAAGATGATGACGAAAAACATGTAGGGGAGGCTGTACAAGATGTCGACGAAACGCATCATCGCGTAGTCGACCGCCCCGCCAAAGTAGCCCGCGATCGAGCCCCACAAAACGCCGATCACCAAACTGACCGCCGTCGCCACGAGCCCCACCGACATCGAAATGCGCAACCCGTACAAAACGCGGGTGAAAAGATCGCGCCCCAAATCGTCGGTCCCAAAAAGATGATGCAAGCCGGGCGCCTGACCGATCACCGTGTAATCGGTGGCATCAAAGGGATAGGGGGCAAGCACCCCCGCAAAAAGGGCCAGAAGAAAAAAAAGAGCAATCAGCCCCAGACTAAAAAGGGCCATCCGATTTTTTTTGAGACGAATCCACGCATCTTCCCAAAGGCTCACCCCCTTTTCCAAAACTCCTTTTTCCGATTTTCCGAATGCCGGCGCCGATGCTTCACTCATTTTTTGCGCATCCTCGGGTCGACCACCAAATAGAGAAGATCGACCGCCAAATTAAAAACCAAAATCAGCGCGCTGAAAAAAATCACCATTCCCAACGCCACGGTGTAATCGCGGTTGAGGGCGCTGTTGACAAAATGCCGCCCCAAACCGGGGATCTGAAAAATTTTTTCGACGACGAGGGAACCGGAAAGCAAAAAAGCGGTAGCCGGCCCCAAATAGGTGATCACCGGAATAATGCCGCCGCGAATCATGTGGCGCAAAACCACAACCGGCTCGCTCAAACCTTTGGCGCGTGCGGTGCGAATATAATCTTGAAGCGTCACCTCCAGCATGCCGCCGCGCGTGAGCCGCGCAATCGAGGCGGCGTAGTAAGAACCGAGCGTAACCGACGGCAAAATAAAATAGCGAAACCCTTCCCAACCGGCGATCGGAAACCACTTCAGATGAATGCCGAACAGCAGTTGCAAGAGAGGCCCCAAAACAAAATCGGGGATGGAGACACCGAGAATCGCAAAGGCCATGGCGAGATAATCCCATCGGGTATTGTGCCGCAAGGCGGCCGCCAGCCCCATGCTCAAGCCAATCGTCAAAGCCACCATCAAAGCAAAAAATCCGAGCTGCATCGTGTAGGGCAGCCCCTCTCGGATAAAATCGTTCACACTCCGGTCGGAGTAGCGGTACGACGGACCTAAATCGCCGTGCAAAATAATATCCGTAACGTAACGAAAATATTGCGCGGGGAGCGGTTCATTCAGATGATATTTTTTTTCGATGTTGATTCGGATGTCGGGTTGCAACGGTTTTTCCAGATCAAAAGGGCCGCCGGGGGCACATCGCATCAAAAAAAAAGAGAGGGTGATGATGACCCAAAGGACCAGCAAAACGCCAACGAGTCGTTGCAATAAAAAGCGAAGCATGTTAGCGAACTAAAATATTTATTCGGCAGGCTTGTCAAGGAGGCAAACAAAATATGGGGTCGAAATTTTATCGCAGTATTTCGGTTTTAGTCAGTTTGACATTGTTCCTTTTTACGACAAACTGTTCCAAAAAAGAGACAACTTCGACAACACCGACTGCCGACGCTCAAATGACGGCAGGCCCCGAAGGAAGACTCGTCAATTTTAATAATTTAAGCGAGCCGGAATATCTCGATCCCGGTCTGGCTTCGGGAAACGTAGAGCACAATATCATCATGGCCCTCTTTGACGGCTTGGTCGAATACGATCCGAAAGATTCTGCAAAAATGGTCCCTGCCGTTGCGGAGCGCTGGACCCTCTCCCCCGACGGGAAAAAACTGACTTTTTATCTCAGAAAAAATGCGAAATGGAGCGATGGGCATCCGGTCACCGCACACGATTTTGTCTACTCGTGGGAGCGGGCCCTCAACCCGACAACCGCTTCCAAATACGCCTTCATCCTTTATTATGTCAAAAATGGACAAGCCTACAACGCCGGTAAAATAAAAGACCCAAAACTGTTAGGGATTAAAGCAAAAGACGACACGACGTTTGAAGTAGAGTTGGAGGGGCCGACCCCGTTTTTTCTTCAGGCGATGGGTTACGCCACTTTCCGTCCGGTTCCAAAATGGGCGGTCGAAAAATATGGGGCAAACTGGACCCGGCCGGAAAATATCGTGACCAATGGCGCTTTCACGCTGAAGAGGTGGATTCCTCAAAAAGAGATTGTGGTCCTCAAGAGCCCAACCTATTGGGATGCCGCGAATGTTAAAGGAGCAGGCATCCGCTTTCTCCCGATCGAAGATAAAGAGACGGCGTTGAAGATGTATGAAAGCGGCGAGGTCGACGTAGACTGGGAGGTCCCCGCTATCAAAAGACCCTCTTTGATGTCGCGTCCCGATTATGTGCAGGCCCCCTTTTTGGCGACCTATTTTTATAAAATCAATACGACACGCCCGGCTCTGAATAATGTAAAAGTGCGTCGCGCATTGGCCATGGCCATCGACAGAAAAACACTCTGCGAACAATATCTGCAAAAAACGGAGATCCCATCCAGCAGCATGGTCCCGGCCGGATTGCCCGGTTATTCGCCAGCTCCCGGTCCCGAATTCAATCCCGAAGAGGCCAAAAAACTTTTCAAAGAGGCCGGCTTTGAAGACCCCTCTACGTTTCCTCCGATGAGCATTCATTATAATACCGATGACCAGCACAAATTGATTGCGCAGGTGATCCAGCAGATGTGGAAAAAATATCTCGGAATTAACGTACAACTGCACAACGAGGAATGGAAATCGTACCTCAAGGCGCAAAACTCGCTCGACTTTGATATCTCGAGGGCAGGATGGATCGGCGACTATCCCGACCCGAATACTTTTTTGGATATGTTTACTTCTCAATCGACGATCAACCAGACCGGATGGAAAAATCCGCAATTTGATGCGTTGATCGCCCAAGCCGCCGGCACCGCCAACGTCAAACAACGGCTGGCATGGCTCA
>JAHFSU010000001.1:110154-112280 GCA_023265595.1 Deltaproteobacteria bacterium | reverse complement strand
TTCTAGGCTTGCCGTTTTAAATTCTTCTCTCTCGATGATTTCTTGAGGGTTCATCGACCATGAGACAACGGTTTTTTCTTTGTGCGGCAGATTCAAAATCGGTTCCACATTGTCGCTTTTTGTTTTGAGCTCCAACAGAATGTTGCGGGAAAGGAGGCCGAAAAAGGGGATGAGAATTTGGTGCCAGCCGGTGATTGTCTCCAAAGCCAAACTATCCGCTATTCTGCCGGTGTTGATGATGGCGCCGTCGGGCAGTGTTTCCAATTGCCGTGAGAGCTTATCCAAAATCTCGTCGACGTTGGTAAAAACGGTAATCATCGGATTGTTCGCCAAATAACTTTGCAAAATGCAGTAGGTGCATTCGAGATGACAATTGGAGATAATATCGAGCGAATAATAGGGCCGGCCGCAGCTTTGGGTTACGGCATCAAAATTTTTAAGGATTGTGTCGGCCTTGTGGCGCGCAAGCAAAAGCCCCTTTTTGGCCCCTGTCATTTCGGCCGGTTTTTTGAATGACTTTGGGTCCTCTATATAATGATAGGGGGTCTGGGGAAATCGGCTCAAAATCTGACGGGTCATCGGCCGGTCGGCCACCGTTTGGTCGACGAAAATTTGGGTTGGATGAAAGGGGGTTGTCATCGGTCCCGCCTATCAAATTTTTGGTTGTTTTGCCAACAAGTAGCGGCTACATTCTGCAACCACTATGCACGCAATACAGGAACATTGGATGCAACATGCGCTGGAAGAGGCGCGGCTGGCGGCTCAAAAAGGGGAGGTGCCGATCGGCGCCGTCGCGATTTTTGGGGATCAGGTGGTGGCGCGTGCCCACAATCTGCGCGAGACGACGCAAAATCCGCTCGGTCATGCCGAGATGCTTTTGCTGGAACAGTTGCGCGGGAGACAGGTCAGTTGGCGGATGGAAGAGACGACAATTTATGTCACTTGCGAGCCGTGCATCATGTGCATGGGGGCCTTGATTCACGCCCGTGTGCCGCAATTGGTTTTCGGCTGTCACGAACCGAAAACCGGCGCTTGCGGTTCGCTGTATGATTTTCCAAAAGATGAGCGGTTGAATCATCGGGTTAAAGTGGTAAAAGGGGTTTTGGAAGAAGAGTGTGGAAAAGTATTGAGAGATTTTTTTAAGGCTTTACGCGCAGCTTAAGGAAAAGAGCATAGGGTATAGCGAGCACAAAACAAAATGACGGATTATGGGTGTCATTGCGAGGAGCCGAAGCCGCGAGCGAAGCGTGGCGGGAAGCAGGACGAAGCAATCCCATTGATATTCAAGTGGATTGCTTCCCCCTCGACAAGCTCAGGGTCGCAATGACTACTTTAAAAAAACCGTCATTTTGTTTTGCGCCCGCTATAGCAGCTACCATATGCTTCGCCAATGGAGAGGTACGAAAGTGGTTTAATCGACCTGCTTGGAAAGCAGGCGTACCGCAAGGTACCGTGGGTTCGAATCCCACCCTCTCCGCCCATGTTTGAACATCGTTCTAAAACAGTTTTGCCGCGGCTCCATTTTTTCAAGAGATTGGTCTGGCACGGTTTTTTTGCCTTCCTGCTTATTGCCCTCTCTCTTTTTTTTGGGACGTTTGCCTACCATCAATTAGAAAATATGCCGTGGATCGATGCGCTGTTGAACGCCTCGATGATTCTGGGTGGTATGGGGCCGGTCAGCGCCCTTCAGACCTCCGGTGGGAAAATGTTCGCCTCTTTTTATGCCCTCTATAGCGGTATTTTATTTTTGGTGATGGCCGCCATTATTTTTGCTCCGTTAGTCCACCGCTTGCTACACACGTTTCATGTCGATTCGGACGAAAAAGGGGAGTGAGAAAAGCGATGCAAACGACCATGCGAAAAAACAAAAAAGAATGGGTGGCGGCAACGGGTCTTCTTTTGTTCATCGGCTTGCTGGGGCTTTTGGTTCCGAGCGCCGCGCCCCTCGGCAAGGGGGGCCCTATCGTAGCCGGCGATGTCGCATGGATGCTCACCGCAACCGCGCTTGTTCTGCTGATGACGCCGGGCCTTTCTTTTTTTACGGCGGGATGGTCCAGCGCAAAAATGTCATCTCAACCCTGATGCAAAGTTTTATTGCGATGGGGGTGGTAAGCCTTTTGTGGATT
>JAHFSU010000001.1:82443-110144 GCA_023265595.1 Deltaproteobacteria bacterium | reverse complement strand
GATTTTGGTCGGTTTCAGTTTGAGTTTTGGCGGCAGTATCGGCGGCTTCATCGGCAATCCGTTTGACTTTTTTATGTTTCGTCATGTGGGTAGCGCCACCCATCCCGATTTTGCCCCCACCATTCCCTTTGCGCTTTTCGCGATATTCCAACTGAAATTTGCAATCATCACGCCGGCCCTGATCACCGGCTCTTTTGCGGAGCGGGTCCGCTTTGCAAGCTACATTATTTTTATCTCCCTCTTTTCTCTTTTGATTTATGCGCCGATTGCCCACTGGACATGGCATCCACAAGGTTTTTTGCGTCAATGGGGTGTTTTGGATTTTGCGGGGGGGACGGTGGTGCATATGTCGGCCGGTTTTGCGGCATTGGCCGGTGCGCTGGTTTTGGGGCGGCGAAAAACGCATCTGGCGAGCGCCACAACGCGGCCTGCCAACATACCGTTTGTTTTGCTCGGGATGGGGATGCTCTGGTTTGGGTGGTTCGGATTCAACAGCGGATCGGCGTTGGCCGCCAATGAAATCGCCGTGCTCGCTTTTATCAATACGAACACGGCGTCAGCGGCCGCGATGCTCGCATGGGTTTTTTACGATGCGGTGCGCGGGCGGAGGCCCTCCGCATTAGGGGCTTCGGTCGGGGCGGTGGTTGGGTTGGTGGCTATTACGCCTGCGTGCGGTTTTGTGACGGTGGGTCAAAGCATTGTGATCGGCATTGCGGCGAGTCTCATCAGCAATCTTGTTGTTCACTGGAAATCGAAATCGCAATTGGATGATACGCTCGATGTTTTTCCGTGTCACGGTGTCGGCGGCATGGTCGGCATGATCGCAACCGGCCTTTTTGCCGAAAAAGTGGGACTCATTCATGGCGACACGACGCTATTTTTGAGACACCTTTTGGCGATTCTGATTGTCGGCGTTTACAGTTTTGTCGGCTCATATCTTTTGTACAAATTTACCGATTTTCTGGTTAGTCTGCGCGTCAGACCGGAGCAGGAAGAGGCGGGACTTGATATGAGCCAGCACGCGGAGAGTTATTAAATGAGGATTTTTCGGAAGGGTGGGTGAGATGGCTGAAACCGTCGGTCTCGAAAACCGATATGCCTTTACCGGCATCGAGAGTTCGAATCTCTCCCCTTCCGCCAAAGAGCATCTGGTAGCAGGTACCATATGCTCTTTATTATTTTTTAATCGGCTTAATGGTGAAATACCCGGAAGAGAGGCCCAATTGCGGTTGGCCTCCAACGGCATCAAATTTGAGAGAAATATCCCGTTTCCAAACGGTGGGGCTGAAAAATTTTCCGGTGGTCTGCCCCGAATCGCCGCTGTATACCGTGTAGCGGCCGAATAGTTTTGAAGGGTCTTTGACTTTGGAAAAATGGCCGATGCTTTCAATGGTCTCTTTTTGAAAAACGGTAAACCATCCTCCATAAATTTTTAAATTTACCGGAAGCGTCGTCCCATCATCGCAAATAATATTTCCTTCTCCTTTGCCGGCCACGACCGGCACCCAACGGTTTTTGAGAGTAAATTCAAGACGGCACTGAAGGTCATCAGCCCATGAAGGGGTCGCCAACAACAAAAGAGCATATGGTAGCAGGTATAATATGCTCATGGGTGCGGTAAAAGATAAAAATAGAGGATGGAAAAATGACAGGCGGTCCCCGCCAAAACAAAAAGATGCCAGATTTCGTGAAAGCCAAATTTTCCGGGGAAAGGATTGGGTTTTTCCACAACATAAATCACAGCCCCGACAGTATAAATAAGACCCCCCAAAACCAGAAGAAACAGGGCTTCCCAAGGGAGCAGATCCCAAACGTTATAAACAACAATGCACCCAAGCCATCCCAAACCGATGTATTGCCCGGTGGTAAACCATTTTGGGAGATGAGGAAATTTTAACTGAATGGCAATCCCCCCCAAAGCCAAAATCCACATGAAACCGAGAATGCTAAAACCGTATGTGGTGCGCAAAAGGATCAGACAAAATGGGGTCATGGCGCCGGCGATCATGATGAAAATAATAAAATAATCGAGACGCCTCAGAATATTTTCAACGCGTTCTGTGGAATTAATGCCGTGATGCAGGGCGCTCAGCAAAAAAAGATTGACGAGGCCGAAGCTATAAATGGAGAAGGCCAAAAGATGCCACGGTTTTTGGGCCACCAGCGATTGGAAAATCAACAGGGCAGAGCCGAGCGCCGCCAAAAGAGTCCCCACCGATGAAATAGCGGTATTATAAATTTCGTCGGTAACGTGGATGCTCCCATCTTTACTTAATTTTCTCTCGAGCATCTGTTCCCTATAAACTATTTGCGAAATTCTTGCAACGCGTTGATGAGGATCTTAGGGGAGTGTTGAGAAATGGATTGTTAGTGTCATTGCGATCCCGCACTTTCACGAAAGTGCGGGAGAAGCAATCCAGATCGATTATATTTGAATCCACGGGATTGCTTCGTCGCTTACACTCCTCGCAATGACAAAATCAACAGCCCCCTTAGCAGAAAAATAACTGGCCATGGGCCTTAAAGTTATATAAGTAGCCATCATGCCGCCTTTTTCTTTAGTCATTCCCCTGCAAGGCCTTGTTTTTAACGATCAGGCCTTAATGCCCCCTGCGATAAATGGTTGGAACATTGGAGATTCGTTGGCGCTTCAGGCTTTGGGAACCCCCGTTCATTTGGCAAGAGGTTCTTCTTTTGAGAGAACGGGTCTTCCTTTAGGTCCGGCGCCCCTGCCCCATTCTTTTTCCCGCCTTTTTTTGGATGGCTCCCGTGGAAAAAAAGAGCATATGATACCTGCTACCATATGCTCGTTGGAACTGCAGGGTGCAGAACCCCCCGCACCCCCCACACTCCCCGCACCCTCCGCCGGAGGGCGCAAAACCCTTTTTGATCGGCTGATTGAAGAAAAATTGGCCACACGAGATGAGGTTCAAAAGTGGGGGGTGGAGGCCCAATCTGTATCCGGTTGGCCCGGGACAATAGCCTGCCGACAGTGGTTACGTGATGGACAATTAGAAAAATTGGAACGCTTTAAGGTATTGATACAAGAAGTTTATGATGTGCCCCCATTTAATCTCTCCGAAGTAGAAAGCATCGACAGAGATATTTTGACTTTAGTTCCTCGCAAACAGGCAGAAATTTTAAGATGCATTCCGATCAATCGTGTCGGAGAGACACTCTACGTTGTCATGGCAGAACCTCTCAATGCCAACACAATCGATACACTCCGTTTTATGAGCGGGTGTCGCACCATCGATCCGCTGTTTGCTACGGAACAGGAAATCAGCGACGCCATCCTTAAAATTTATGGGCATGCGGGGGTTGATGATATCGTCCTTCGTCCGACAGACGATTCTTCTTCTGAGGAAACGCCCGCTTCTGCGCAAACCTCCAGAGGACGGGCTCGCACCGTAGATACTCAAGTGGGATCGAATGATCCAGTTGTTGTGCATCTGGTCAAAAGACTTTTGGCCACAGCTTATGACCAAGGGGCCAGTGATATCCATATTGAACCGCAAAAAGATCGGCTCTCTATTCGTTTTCGTATCGATGGGGTATTGAGAAAAGTTTTGAGTTCGGAAAGGGAAATCGCTTTCGCTTCCATCTCTTCTGCCGTAGTAGCCCGCATTCTGATTTTGTCTGGTTTGGCGTTGGATAAAACGCATCTTCCGCAAAGCGGCGGTTTTACCGCCACCGGAATAGGACTCGACGATGTCGATGTTCGTGTCGAGGTGCGTCCCACGACTCATGGGCCCGAAGCCGTGTTACGGTTGCTCCGTTCTGGGGCAATTCCTCAGCTGGAAACGCTCGGATTTAGCGCGGAACAATGGACGGTATTGCGAAAGGCGGGGGCTTCTCCCAATGGCCTTCTTCTGGTGACGGGGCCGACCGGTTCCGGAAAGACAACGACCCTTTATTCGTTATTGAGCGAACTCAATCGGCCCGGGGTCAAGATTGTCACAGCCGAAAATCCGATCGAATACCAACTGGATGGTGTCTCCCAAACAGAAATCCATGTTGAAAGGGGACTCGATTTTCCCGGTGCCCTCCGTTCTTTTTTGCGATCCAACCCCGATATCATTTTAGTGGGGGAAATTCGTGATGCGGTGACGGCACAAATGGCCGCTGACGCCGCCGGAACCGGCCATCTTGTTTTGTCGAGTCTGCATACGAATGATGTGTTATCGACGGCGGAGCGTTTGGTGCGGCTCGGCATTCCCGATTTTATCGTGGTCGATATTTTGCGGGTGGTCGTGGCTCAAAAACTGGCGCGCAAAATATGCCCCGATTGTAAAACGCCGGTTGAGGACATTGCTCCTCTTTTGTTGGCAATGGGGCTCCCTCCGGAACAACTCATAGGGCTATTTGAAGGAAGGGGATGTCGAAAATGTAAAGGGACTGGTTGTATAGGACGCATCGGAATTTATGAGGTGATCCCTGCGAACGATATTTTAAAGCGCTACATTTTGGGGATGCACGACGGAAGTGTTACGCGACATTTGACGGAGCGTTTATTGCGGGAAGCGGGCATTCCGCTGCTCAGAGATTCCGCTACTGCTTTGGTTCAGGCAGGAATTATTTCGCCGAAGGAATTTTTACGTGTGGTGGGCATCTCTCAATAATTCGAAAGAGCATATGATAGCTGCTATAGCCCCCGCAAAACAAAATGTCCGATTTTATCATGGGCTGTCATTGCGACCCCGAGCTTGTCGAGGGGGAAGCAATCCACTTGAATATCAATGAGATTGCTTCGTCCTGCTTCCCGCCACGCTTCGCTCGCGGCTGCGGCTCCTCGCAATGACGCAGTAAACTGTCATTTTGTTTTGCGGGGGCTATACCATATGCTCTTTTAATGGCTTGCATGTCTTACATCAGGGATATTTAACAAATCGACCAGAAATTCTTTGTGTTCGGGGTGAATGTTGCAGTGAGTGACCTCCATGAAACAGATTTCCCCCTCTTTTCTTACGGGGCTCGCTTCAATTTTTTTGTTGTTCGCCTCAAACAATTCACGGAGCGCCTCCCATGTTTTCGGTTCGTCGCGAAAGGAGATGTGCGTTGCCGTGAAACGGCATTTCCCCATCATCGAATATTCGAGTTTTCCCACTAAAACCATCATGAGGACCGAAAAAACGGTGACGATAAGACCCAATAGCGGGAAACCGGCTCCGATGACAAGACCGATGGCGGCAACCACCCACATCATCGCGGCAGTGGTTAGGCCCATAATGCGGCCGCGCGACTGGATGATGGCGCCGCCGCCGATGAACCCCATGCCGACGACGACTTGTCCGGCAATGCGCGTCGGGTCGGCGTTGGCGTGCCCCAACTGACTCATGATCAGATCGGAGAGGAGCATGTAGAGCGTTGCCCCCATACAGATCAACACGTTGGTGCGGAGCCCCGCCGCCTTTCTTTTCAGCTCCCGTTCAACGCCGAAGATGGCGCCGCACAAAACGGAGGCCCCAATTTTGATAAACCAATGGATCGGGATGGTTCGTAAAAAATCGAGTTCTTGTTGTAGATTTGTGATCGACATCATTGGCTGTTTAGCACGAATATAAAATTGAAGCAAAGGGTTATCTATGCTAAAAGAGGATTATGAAAAATAAATGGATTTTTATTTTTGGGACGATTGGTCTGCTTTCCTACGACCAACTGGTTAAAGAATGTGACAAAGGGAGTTTCCAAAAACCGGAACGACTCCAATCTCTTCCGGTCCAAAGTTCCGATGGACAAACAGCGATTTCGGAAACCCGCTGTTGGAAGGAGGGGGATCGGCATCTGGCCGCCAGTGATCTTTTCATCGATAAACAAAAGGTCTATTCCACTCCGTCCAATGCTTTTACTGTTCCATGCGGTTCGGCCGCCGGCGAAATTTTCAAACCGTTTCAGTGGTCCCTCAATGGAAAATATCTGGCATGGGAGTTTATCCCCTATTGCTGGGAAACCGAACCGATTCCGACCGTGATTATGTTCTATCAAGCCAAGGAGAAGAAAAATGTCGCGCCGAAATTCAACGGTATCGTGAAAGAATTTTACGAACGCTACCCCAAAGCCCTTCCCTTCAAGAAAGAGACCGACTTCGCCTTTTATCCCATCCGATGGTGGGCCGCCGAAAAGTTCCTCTTGGAGTTACAGCCGATTTGCTACGGTTGTTCTCTCGATATCCCGCGCACAAGATGGAGCATTACGCCCGATGGAAAGACCGCTTTTATGGGCGCAAAGGATTGAGCATATGGTACCTGCTATAGCCCCCGCAAAACAAAATGTCCGTTTTCCGGAGGATGACCATGAAGTAACATGGCAATGAGGGTGCTGAAAAGACGCGACAATTTTTGAGACGACCCAAAAATTTCGCTCCTATGGTGGCGATTTTATTTATTGTATCCCGGCTGATAAAATCGCCATCCGCAGGCTTTTCATCACCCTCATTGCCATGTCACTGCTTAACCCTCCTCCAAAACAAAATGACCGATTTTATCATGGGCTGTCATTGCGACCCCGAGCTTGTCGAGGGGGAAGCAATCCACTTGAATATCAATGGGATTGCTTCGTCCTGCTTCCCGCCACGCTTCGCTCGCGGCTGCGGCTCCTCGCAATGACACCCATAATCCGTCATTTTGTTTTGCGGGGGCTATACCCTATGCTCTTACTCCTCCTTCTTCATTTGGAATTTCCGGACGGCCTCGGAATGTTCCTCAGCAGTGCGGGAAAAATAGTGGGTCCCGTCCCCCTTCGAAACAAAATAGAGATAATTTGTTTTTGCCGGATTGAGGGCCGCTTTGATTGAAGCAAAACCGGGATTACAGATCGGTCCCGGTGGCAGTCCCGCGTGCATGTAAGTGTTGTAGGGGTGTGGGTTTCTGATGTCGGCCCTTTTGATATCGCCTGAGAAATTTTTAAGACCGTAAATAATGGTCGGATCGCTCTGCAACGCCATCCCTTTGGCGAGGCGATTATAAAAAACCGAGGCGATGATCGGCCTCTCGGCATCCACGCCCGATTCCTTTTCAATCAATGAGGCGAGCGTTACGATTTGATGTTGGGAATAAGTGGGGAGCGCCGGAAGTCCCTCCAACGCCTTTTGATCATTTTTCCAAAACTCGGTCACAAATTGGGAAATCGCATCGCCCGGTGTCGCCCCCCTCTCCAAAAAATAGGTGTCGGGATAAAGATAGCCCTCGAGCGTTTCAACCTGAAGCCCCAATGTCTTAATAAAAAGGGGGTCTTTTATTTTTTCCAAAAAAATCTGCTGGAATTGCGGATTTGTATTGGAAGGAAGTGAATGGAGATATTGCGCAATCTCTTTTGCCGTCCAACCCTCGATGATTTTTACTTTGACCACCTCCACCAAACCCTTGACCAGTTTGTTCAAAACCTCTTTGGGGGTACTGGGCTTGTCAAAAAGATAGACCCCCGCCTTTAAACGGCCGCCGTTTCCTGTCGTTTGGGCATACAGTCTAAACAAAAAAGGGAAACGGATAATCTGTTGCTCCTCCAATTTGTTTGCAATGTCACGAAGCGGCATCCCTTTTTCCAAATGGATTTCCGGCAGAGTCGGGGTGATCGGTGTGTGGAGGTAAATCAGAAAAGTAAAAAAAAGGAGGAGGGGAGGGGCCAACACAGCCGACAAAATTTTTATCGCCCTTTTTTTCATGAATGATGATCCAAATATCTTTGTAAAATCAGTACAGCGGCCATTTTGTCGATCACTTTGCGGCGTTTTTTGCGGCTCAGATCGGCCTCCAACAAAATCGCTTCGGCTTCCCGCGAAGAAAGGCTCTCATCCCACCATTCTATTTTTACTTCGAGGCCCGCCTGTTTCAATTCTTTTTCAAACCCTTCAACAAAATACCGGATTTTTTTGGCCTGTGGCCCCTCTTGACCTTCTTGATTGAGGGGGAGACCGATCACTATTTTTTCGACAGAATATTCCTCAAGGATTGCCCGTATTTTGCGGCAGTCTTCTTTGAAATGATGACGGATGATGGTGTCAAGACCTTGTGCGGTCATACCCAACGGGTCGCTCACCGCGACACCGATCCGTTTGTCGCCGATATCCAAACAGAGGATCCGATTCGCTTTCATCTCTTGCATCTAACTTTTGGTTGGGCTACGAGTCAAGCCATGTCTTATCAAGTTCTGGCGCGCAAATACCGGCCGCAAACTTTTGCCGAGGTTTTGGGGCAGATCCATGTGACCCAAACATTGCAAAATGCGCTGGGCTTGAACAGAATCCATCATGCCTATCTTTTCACCGGCGCGCGCGGCATCGGCAAAACCACCGTCGCCAGAATTTTGGCAAAGGCTTTGAATTGCGAGAAAGGGGTCGCCAAAGAACCGTGTAATCAGTGCGGCAGTTGTCGCAATATCATCGAGGGAAAGTCGCTCGATGTGCAGGAAATCGACGGGGCTTCCAACACGAGTGTCGAGGATGTCCGCCAAATTCGGGAGCAGGTGAAATATCTTCCGGCCACGGGACACTACAAAGTTTATATTATCGATGAAGTTCATATGCTTTCGACCTCCGCTTTCAATGCCCTTCTCAAGACGCTCGAAGAGCCGCCGCCCCATGTGATTTTTGTCTTTGCGACAACCGAGGTTCATAAAATTCCGTCGACTATTTTGTCGCGCTGTCAGCGTTTCGATTTTCGACGGATTGCCGCAAAAGAACTGGTCTCTTCTTTGAAAGAGGTGGCTAAGCAAGAAGGGATCGACATCAGCGAAGAGGCGTTGCATCTTTTGGCCCATGAAGCGCAAGGCTCTCTGCGCGATGCGCAAAGCCTTTTGGATCAGGCGATTGCGTTTGCGGGAAATCAGATCGGATTTCAGCATCTCAAAGAGATGTTCGGTTTTTTAGACCGGACACAGCTTCACAATCTGCTGCAATCGATATTGAATAAAGATCAAAAGGGGACGCTCGATCAGTTCCAGCAATTTTATCAGAGCGGCGCCGACATCAACCGTTTGGCGCAGGATCTCCTCAAAAATTTTAGGAATTGTTATCTGATCAAAACGACGGGGAGTGTCCCTGAATGGCTCGATCTCGCGGCGGAAGAGGCGGCCTCGCTTGAAAAACTGGCGGCTTCAGTTTCTCAGGAGGAATTGGATCAGCTTTTTCAATTCAGTCTGAAAGGGGTCGACGAGATTGCCAGAAGCGGCACACCCAAAATAGTTTTTGAAGTTTTGCTGATGCGCATGTCTCATCTGACGCAAATTGTGTCGGTGGCGCAGATTTTAGAGAGGCTTGAAAAATACGGACAGCCCTCTTCCCTTGCCTTGCCCGTCGGCAGGCAGGTGGAAGAGAAAAAAAATGTTCCCCCTCCCTTGATGGGAGGGGGCAGCCTGTCCGCCGGTAGTGTGGCGGGGGGGGAGGGTGGAGAAATGGAAAATTGGCCCTCCTTTACAGTTTGGCTCAAAAAAGAAAACCCGCGCCTTTTCTCTATTGTGGAACAGGGGAAATTTACCGGCATGAATGAGAAGGAAATTATTTTGGGATTTGAAACGGCCTCCGTTTACGGAGAGATGCTTCAGGAAGAGGAGCGTAAACAGCAATTGAAAATCGCGCTGGAGAAATTTTTCAAAAAGCCGATGGAGATCCGGATCGATTTTATCAAAACGGAGACGGTTGCGAACGTTGCCGCGGCACAGGATCAAAGAAAACAGATTCGTGAAGCGGCCCTGCGTCAAGATTCGGTCAAAGAGGCCGCGAATATTTTGGGCGCCGTGGTCGAAGAAGTGCGGGTCGATGGGGATAAATAGTTTATGGACTTCATGGATCTTTTCAAAAAAGCCCAGCAGTTGAAAGAAGAGCTCGGCAAAAAACAGGAGGAGCTCGGAAAAAAAGTTTTCGAGGGGCAATCCGGCGGCGGCATGGTGACGGTTATGGTCAACGGACGCCATGAGGTGGTCTCTCTGAAGATCGATCCCTCTCTGATTACGATGAATGATTTAAACCTGCTTCAGGATTTGACGGCTTCTGCGGTCAATGCGGCCCTTGCGAAAGCCAAAAAAGAGGTGGAGGGAATGTTTGCAAACATGATCCCCGGGATTTCCTTATGAGTTCTCCGATTGAAAAATTGGTGTATGCACTCGGTAAACTTCCCGGTGTCGGCGAAAAAACCGCAACGCGTCTCGCCTTTTTTCTTCTTCGGGCTCCGAAAACGGTCAGCCAGGATTTGAGCGAGGCCCTTCATCATCTTCACGAAAAAATCCGATTTTGTTCCCAATGTTGCAATCTGACCGAGAGCGATCCGTGCCGCATCTGTCTCGATCCCAGGCGCGATGCGCATCTCCTTTGTGTTGTGGAGGAGCCCTCCGATGTTTCGGCGATCGAAAAGACGGCCAGTTTCAAGGGAGGCTATCATGTATTGCACGGCGCTTTGTCGCCGCTCGAAGGGATCGGCCCCGACGATTTGAAAATCAAGGAATTGCTGAAGCGTTTGGAAAATGGGGTCGTCACGGAAGTGATTTTGGCAACCGATTCGAATGTGGAAGGGGATGCGACCTCTCTCTATCTCCACCGGTTGCTGAAGCCCCTTCATATCAAAATCACCCGCCTTGCCTCGGGCATTCCGGCCGGCGGCGAACTGGAATATCTCGATGCGTCGACCTTAGCCCGCGCCCTCCAAGACCGGCGGGAAATTTGAAGAGCATATGGTAGCAGCTACCATATGCTCCACCACTCCCAAAAAGTGTCAGAGGGTTAGATCGAATATCAGTTGACAATTTTGGGATAACTTCCTTACAATCACGCCAACTTATGGCATTTATCAACGAACAGAGAAAAGAGATCAATTGCAAGGTGGTCTATTTTGGACCGCCGATGTGCGGTAAATCGACAAGCCTCCGTTATATTTTCAAAAATGTTAAAGACGAGAAAAGGGGGGAATTGGTCTCTCTCTCCACGAGCGCCGATCGCACCCTTTACTTTGACTTTGTTCCTTTAACTATCGGAAAATTCAAGAATTTTCAGGTCCGACTTCATTTATATACCGTCCCCGGCGATGTCGCTTATGAGGCCGCCCGCAAGATCATCGCCAAAGGGGTCGACGGAGTTGTTTTTCTGGTCGATTCGCAATTGGAACAACTCGAAGCAAACATGGCCAGCATGATGGAGCTCCGAGAGATCATCGAAAATGAGGGGGGCGATTTTGCCGAGGTGCCGATGGTGATCCAATATAACAAACGGGATCTCTCCAATGCCGTTCCGATCGTCGAATTGAGAAAATTGTTGAATCAACGAAAAGTCCCCGATTTTGAAACCATCGCCACTGAAGGGCGCGGTGTTTTTGAATCGCTCAAATCAATCGGGAAGCAGGTCTTGAAGAGCCTCAAAACGGCTTAGACGGCACCTTCTCCCAATCCTTTAAAAATTTGTCGATGCCGGCATCGGTCAGCGGGTGTTGCATCAGCTGTTTGATCACCGCAAAAGGGATGGTGCAAATATGGGCGCCGCACAACGATGCCTCTTTGACATGAATCGGGTTACGAATACTGGCCACCAAGACTTCCGTTTTATATCCGTAATTTTTATAAATTTGGACGCAATCGCGGATCAAATCCATTCCTCTTTCGCTGATGTCATCCAACCTTCCGACAAAAGGACTCACAATGGTGGAGCCGGCCTTGGCAATGAGCAACGCCTGATTCGATGAAAAACATAATGTACAATTGGTTTGAAGCCCTTCCGAAGTCAGTTGTTTAATCGCTTTCAAACCCTCTGTGGTCGATGGAATTTTGACAACGACATTGGGACCGAGATCGGCCAAAAAATGTCCCTCATCGATCATCCCCTTGGCATTGAGGCTTACGGTTTCGAGGCTCACCGGCCCTTTGACCTCGTGCAAAATCTCTTTGGCAACCGTTTTAAAATCGCGGCCCGTTTTGGCAATGAGCGAGGGATTGGTGGTGACCCCATCCAAAATCCCCATGCTGTTGGCCTCTTTGATTTCGTTGATATCCCCGGAATCGATAAAAATTTTCATAATCTCTCCTGATGTTTTTTAAGTCAAACGAGAGAGCCAAATACCCCCAAACAGGGCCGTAAAGCAACCGAAAATATGGAGGGCTATGTTGAGCAATGCCTTCAGCAATTCTGCATCTCTGGCTAGCGTCCAGCTCTCGATAGCAAAACTGGAATAGGTTGTGAAGCCGCCCAAAATGCCGACAAACAGAAAAAGTTTAAAAGTGGGGTGAAACAAAATAGAATCTTTTATCGACGCCGCCAAAAAGCCGGCCAAAAAACAGCCGAGCAGATTGACAATCAAAGTTCCATAAGGAAACGCGATGCCTAATTTATGGATGCTGATCATCTGCAGCAGATAACGAAGCGTACTTCCCAACGCCCCGCCCGCTGCAACAACGGCGATTTTTATGATCATAAAATTTTACTTCCTCTCCAAAATAAAAAAGAAGAGAACCATCAAAATCAGGCCCAATGGAACTCCGAGGCGTGCCCACTCCTTGCTTTTGATCCCCAGTTTGGAGGCGGCGATGATGTTCGGGATATTTCCCGGAATCAGCATCCCCCCCGCCAGCAATAATCCCATCAACAATTTTTTGATTTGGAGCGGATGCATGGCGGGGCTGACCTCGGCGACGGTGAGTGTGGCGTTGTCCAGCACAGCCGAAGAGATATTGATCCAGTAGAGAATGTCACCGGAGAGAGGGATGACATATCTGTCGATCAGCGGTTTGAAACCTTGTCCCAAAAAGACAAGGGCCATGACAAAAAGATAGATTTTTCCGGCCCTCAAGAAAATTTGGAAATAATTTTCATCCCGGACTTTGGCCTCCAAACTTTGCTCGGCTTTTTTTCCATGAAAAAAAATCGACAAAACGGAAAGGGCCAAAAGAGCTCCCAAAACCTCCCATTTTAAAAGCCGGAAGAGATACCAAAAATCGACATCGGGCCAGCTTTTGAGTTTGGCGATCGCAAGGGTCGAGAGCGGTTCGCCGATCGGTGTCAAAACCGCGCCGATCCCGATGGCAAAACAGGCAATGATGACCAGATCGACTTCATGTTTTCTGTCGAGTGTGAGACAGCTGATCACCTCGACTAGCACCAAAGAGGCGATGATCGCGGTAATTAGACTGGAGAGACTTCCCAGAATAAAAATGAGGCAGAAGACAAAAATCTCCAGCGATAATTTTTTTTGTGTCCAATGGATAAACCGGTCAAACGGTTTTCGGGACCATTTGAAAAGAAGGCCGAAGACCAAAACGGCAAGCGAGATGGAAACCGGTTCCTGCAAGGCCTCCCGCGCAAGATGCGATGTAAATTGCCCCGAAATATAAGCCGCGGCGACCCCCATCACAAAAAGAAATATCTCCAGATTGTGTTCTATTTTTTTTAAAAAAAAAGGGAGAATAAAAACGAGCGCTAAAATGGTTAATAACCCAATGAGCATTATTTATTCACAGGAGCATTGGGTAGCTGCTACCATATGCTCTTCCAAAAGTTCGGCCACTGTTTTATTCAAAACCGGATGAATCCATTGAGGCATCAGTTCGCTGAGGGGCTTTAATACAAAGAGGCGTTGATGCAAAGAGGGGTGGGGGATGGTCAGATGGTTTGTCTGGACGATTTCATTTCCAAAAAAGAGGATGTCGAGATCGATCACGCGCGGTTGCCATTGTCTCGTATCCGGTATCCGGCCCAATTCATATTCGATGCTTTTGCAGTAAGTAGCCAGTTGTATCGGAGAGGTATCGGTTTCAATTTGGACCGCCCCGTTGATAAAATCGGGATGGGTTGCGTCATCCATCGTGAGGGCTTTCGATTTGTACCATTTGGAGACCTTGATAATGGATATGTCGGGGTGTTCCTCCAAAAAATAAACGGCGCGTTCGCAGTTTTTCGTTTTGTCGCCGAGATTGGAACCCAAACCGATAAAAACGGTTTTGATCATAAATTATTGAATTTTTTGAATCCGTTCCGCCGCTTCTATTAATTTTTCTTTTGGGGCTGTCAATGCAATCCGGATAAAACCTTCACCCGCCTCGCCGAATGCGGTTCCCGGCGTGACCACCACATGGGTCTCTTCCAAAAGATGCGTGGCATACGTCGCCGAAGTTTGGCCCGGCGGAACCTCCGTCCAGAGATAAAAAGTGGCCTTAGGCGGTGTGATTTTAAATCCGAATTTTTTCATTTCTTCCACAAAAACATCGCGACGTTCCTGATAAGTGTTGCGGATTTCCGGCGTCAGCGTCTCCTCGTTATCGAGCGCAAAAATACCGGCCTCTTGAACGGCCATGAACTGGCCGGAGTCGATATGCATCTTGATTTGCGCGAGTCCTTTTATGATGTCGGCATTGCCGACCGCGAAACCCAAGCGCCAGCCGGTCATGCTAAATGTTTTGGATAGTGAATGAAACTCAACGCCGACCTCTTTAGCCCCCGGCGATTGCAGAAAACTGTGCGGTTTGTGACCATCATAATAAATTTCGGTGTAAGGAGCATCGTGGCAGACCAGAAGGGTATGCCGTTTGGCGTATTGCACCACTTCGTCGAAAAAAGTCTGGGGGGCAACGGCCGCGGTCGGATTATTCGGATAATTGAGATGCATCATCTTTGCCTTTTGGGCGATGTTGTCCGGGATGATGGTGAGGTCGGGTATAAATTGATTCGTTTTGTGCAGCGGCATCAGATAGGGAAGCCCCCCCGCAAATTTTGTCGCGTTGCTGTAAACAGGGTAGGCCGGCGTCGGGACCAAAACGATATCGCCCGGATCGACAAAGGCATAATGGATGTTGGCGATTCCCTCTTTCGAACCGATCAAAATCAAAATTTCACTATGGGGATCGAGTTTGACGCCGAAACGCCTCAAGTACCAACGTGCAATGGCTTCTCTTAATTTTGTGGTGCCGGCATAAGGAGGGTAACGGTGATTTTGTGTTTTGGTAACGGCCTCTTGCATGCAGGTGACAATCGGTTCCGGTGTTCCGAGATCGGGGTCGCCGATGCTTAAATCGATCAAATTTTTCCCTTTTGCCTTGAGTTCCTGTTTTTTTCGGTTGAGTTCCGCGAAGGGATAGGGGGCCAGTTGTTGTAATCTTTTTGCGGTGATCATAATATCGGGGGGATCGCTGCCCCCGCCTGCGGCGGGCGGGCCCCATCTCCCCGCTCCCCTTTCGTTCGCACCGGCAAAGCCGGATGCTCACTCACATTTGAGCCCCAATACGTGGGACATATTATAAAGTCCAGCCTTTTTGCCAAGGACCCATTTGGCGGCGCGCAAAGCCCCTTGTGCAAAGACTTTCCGGTCCAGTGCGCGGTGCAAGAGGGCCAGATGTTCCGACTCATTGCTAAAAATAATCGTGTGATCACCGATCACTTCCCCCTCCCGAAACGAGGTGATCGGCGGTTTTTGGTGCCGGATTTTTTCGACAATCTCTCCCATCATTTTGGCGGTTCCGGACGGCCTGTCTTTTTTGTGGGTGTGATGTGTTTCGTTGATTTCAACGGCATAACCCTCCTGCAAAGTTTTTGCGGCCGCTTCAATCAGCTTGAAAAGGACATTCACGCCGACCGACATATTCGGTGAAAAAACAATCGCGATTTTTTTTGCCGCCTCTCCCATCTCTTTTTTTTGTTCTTCGTTGAGACCCGTTGTGCCGATCACGATCGGGATTTTATGTTCCTGCGCAAAGGCAACACTCTCTTCGGTTCCGGCCGGTGCGCTGAAATCGATAATCACGTCGGCTTTTTCCCCTTTGTCGGCCAATTTCCATTCGCCCGATTTCAAGGCAGTCTCGGAAATCAGAGAACCCATTCTTCCTTTGGCACTCCATAGCATCAATTGTTTCATAGTATTTTTCTTACTTTCCCCCTCCCTTGATGGGAGGGGGTTGGGGGGAGGGTGATCTTGAAAATTATCTCACCCGGTCGGTGATGTTCACCCTCTCCCTAACCCTCCCCCATCAAGGGGGAGGGAATTTAAAACCTCTTCCAGTCTTTCCCTGTTGATTTTCGACATGGGGCAAAGGGGAAGCCGGAATTCTTCCTCACATTTTCCCATGAGGCTTAAAGCGGTCTTGACCGGAAGCGGATTCGTTTCGATAAAAAGAATTTTATTCAATGTCTGCAAATTTTCGTGCTCCAAAAGGGCCCGCGATTTTTCCCCCTTTTCAAAGGCATCCCAAACGGCGGCCACCCGTTGCGGTGTGACGTTCGATGTCACCGAAATGGCCCCCTTGCCGCCGAGCATATAAATTTGACCGTTGAGCGGGTCATCACCCGAATAGAGGAAAAAATTGGGGGGGGCCTTGCGGATAATGGTATCGATCTGTTCCAATTTTCCGGAGGCCTCTTTGATGCCGATGATATTTTCTATTTGAGAGAGACGCAACGTTGTGGCGGCTTCCATGTTGACGGCGGTTCGCCCCGGCACATTATAAACCACCATCGGCAAATCGACCGCAGCCGCAATTTTTTCAAAATGTCGGAAGAGTCCTTCCTGCGTCGGCTTGTTGTAATAAGGGGTTACCTGAAGGGTTCCGTCCGCTCCCGCATTTTTGGCCTGCTTCGTCAGTTTGATCGCATTTTCCGTTGCGTTGGAACCGGCCCCGGCCAAAACCGGAACCCGTTTTGCAGTCTGCTCCACGACGATGGAGACGATCCGTTCGTGTTCTTCGTAGCTGAGGGTTGGGGCTTCACCGGTTGTGCCGCACGGTACAAGGGCATCGGTGCCGGAAGTGATTTGCCAGTCGACAAGATGGCGCAACGCCTTTTCATCCACCCTTCCGTTTTTGAAGGGGGTGATCAAAGCGGTCATTGAACCTTTAAATAATGGGGAAGTCACCTTCACAAACCTTTTCGGCGGGGCCGGTGAGCCGGACGGTATTGTCATCGCGATTCCACTCCACTTCGAGTTTTCCGCCCGGCAGTTCAATTTTGGCTTTTCTGTCGGTGAAACCGTTCAAGACGCTGGCGACCAACGAAGCGGCGGCGGCCGTGCCGCAAGCAAGCGTCTCACCGACGCCCCGTTCCCAAACCCTTACCTTCAAATCGGCGGTGGAGAGGACATTCACAAAACTGACATTGGTTCGGTGGGGGAAGAGATGATAATTTTCAAGTAAAGGCCCGTATTTTTCCAAGGGGAGATTGTCGAGATTTTCCTGAAAAATAACACAATGAGGATTGCCGAGCGACAGACAGGTGATCCGAAAATCTTTCGCATCAATCTTCAACGGACGGTTGATGATGCGGCCGCTTAGATGGACCGGAATCTCTTTTCCTTTCAATCGAGGCTCTCCCAAATTGACTTCAACCACTTTCGATGAGACCTTCACATTCCGAATACCGGCCAATGTTTCAATTGCCATCTCTTTTTTGGAGGTGTAGCCGGCCTCGCGGATGTAGCGGGCGAGACAACGGATGCCGTTGCCGCACATTTCGGCTTCGGAACCGTCGGCATTGAAAATTTGCATTTTGAAATCGGCCTTGCGCGATTTGGAAAGGATCAAAAGCTGGTCGGCCCCCACTCCGAAACGCCGGTTGCAAATCTTGCGGGCGAGCCTTTGGGGGTTCTGGGGCTTCGTCTTCATCGCATCTATAATGATGCAATCATTTCCGGCCCCCTGCATTTTGATAAAATGGAGCTTTTTCTGCATAAGTATTTGATTTAATTAAACAATTTTTGAGTTTCGGAAGTGTATCAAGCCCGTTTTTCCCTGTCAAGTTATATAGTTAAAATCCTTGACATTTTTGGCCTCCCCCTCCATACTAAGCACCGTAATCCAAAATATTTAATTCCTAAAGATAAAACCTTAAAAAATCTGTGCCGCCAAAAAACCTTTTTCATTCATGTTAAAAAAAACCAGTCCCAAGGAGGATTTCTATGCATTTAAATGAGCTCAAAGCCAAGAAGATCGGTGATTTGGTCGAGTTGGCCCATCAGATGAAAATTGAAGGGGCCGTTAATTTGCGCAAACAAGAATTGATTTTTGCGCTTCTTCAAGCCCACGCGGAACAGAGCGGGGCCATCTACGGTGAAGGCGTTTTGGAATGTCTCCCCGACGGCTTCGGTTTTTTGCGATCCCCCGATTACAATTATCTCCCCGGGCCCGACGATATTTATGTCTCTCCCTCCCAGATTCGCCGCTTCAATTTGAGAACCGGAGATACGGTTTCGGGTCAAATTCGCCCCCCGAAAGATACGGAGCGTTATTTTGCGTTGCTCAAAGTGGAACAGATCAATACGGAAACGGCCGATGAAAAACGTGAAAAAATTCTTTTCGACAACCTGACGCCTCTTTATCCCGAACAAAGAATCAATCTTGAATTTGAAAAAAATAATTATTCGACGCGTGTGATGGACCTGTTGTGTCCGATCGGAAAAGGACAGCGCGGATTGATTGTCTCTCCGCCGCGTGCGGGCAAGACGATTCTGCTCCAGAATATTGCGAATGCGATCACCAAAAATCATCCGGAAGTAGTTTTGATCGTGCTGTTGATTGATGAACGGCCTGAAGAGGTGACCGACATGCAGCGGAATGTGAAGGCGGAAGTGGTCTCCTCCACATTTGATGAACCGGCGCAACGCCACGTGCAAGTTTCCGAGATGGTTTTGGAAAAGGCAAAAAGATTGGTTGAAAACAAAAAAGATGTGGTGATTTTACTCGACAGCATTACCCGATTAGCTCGTGCCTATAATGCCGTGGTCCCTCCATCCGGAAAAATTTTGTCGGGCGGTGTCGATTCCAATGCGCTTCACAAACCGAAACGGTTTTTTGGCGCGGCCCGCAATATCGAAGAGGGAGGCTCTCTCACCATCATGGGAACGGCTTTAATCGATACCGGCAGCCGGATGGATGAAGTGATCTTTGAAGAATTCAAAGGAACCGGCAACATGGAAATTCTTTTGGACAGAAAACTGATGGAAAAACGGATTTTCCCGTGCATGGACGTTGCCAAATCGGGGACGCGCAAAGAAGAACTGCTCCTCCCGGAAAATGTGTTGCAGCGCGCATGGGTTTTGAGAAAGCTGTTGACCCCGATGAGTGTAGTCGATGCGATGGAATTTTTGCTCGACAAAATCCGGCCAACCAAAACGAACAAAGATTTTCTCGACTCGATGAATTCGTAAGAGCATATGGTACCTGCTACCATATGCTCTTTGTGTCTAAAATCACAATAAATACAGATAGTTAAGAATTAATATCGCATTGGGGGCTTTCAGGAGGCAACTTTGGAGTAGCCTACTGCCGATAATATTATTGGAGAAAGTAAATGCCTGATTTTGCTAAAATTCGTAAGTCTCAGCCTCAGCCGGTTTTTTCCAAATCATATGCAATGGTTTCATCAGGATTTAGTGGGGAGAAAGAGATGCAACCGAACAACCTGACTTTGACTTCGGCTCCCCATTCGGATGAGGGGAGGGCTTTGAGTGTGAACGCGGCTAGATTTGGGCCGTTGGCTCCAAAAGTCGGTCAAAAATCCCCTGAAGAGTTGGCTCTACAGCTCGCAGCGCTTGCCAGAAAAGATCCATTGAGTGGAAGCCATATTTTGCCGCAGATATCACCGGAGCTTGCAGCTAAAGCGATTCTTCTTGTACCCAGTGATGTCATGGCCGCACAGTTGCTTGAGGGCCTTGAAGCGATTTCCGCCGGCGAATTAAAAATGAAAATTTTATTTTATATGGATATGTTTGACCCCTCCATTCAGGAGGGAGAAAATAGACGCGACAGAATTAATAAATTGCTCGAAACGATTTGTTTTAGAGAGAATACTCCACCATGGGATATTCCAATGTTGAGAGTTAAAGCGATTAAGGCTTTGTCGGATCATTTGGAAAAATACGGCTGGTCGAATATGCAAAAGCTAAAACAATCTTACGGCGATTTTTCATTTTTCGGTATGGTTACAATTATTCGTGAAAATGGAGACGAAGTCCCCGTTGTGATTTTTGTGCAGAGAAATTTTGGATCGGTTGAGACGGCACGGCCGAATTCGGCTGGTCTTCCTTTTGAAGGTGAAATTTTCCGCTATAGCAATTCTAAGATAGGTGAAATGTCACGTTATCAGTTTCCCGATGACTCGGTTGGGCGAGTCCTTGTTCGAAAAGAACTTGAAGGGACTTTGTTGGGTGAGGAAAAATTCGAGTTGATGGCAAAACGGCAATTTCCCAATGATTCGCGTGGAAGGGAGCTGGCCATTAAAGAACTTCAAGGCGTGCTGAGGGATGATGAAAAACAAGAACTGATGTCACTTCGCGTGAATTCAAGACGAGACAATTTTATGGTTCATGATTTTGGGCTTAAACCTTAAGCTGAATTATCTTGGGAAAACCGTGACAACATTTGTTACGCGGGCGATCCCCGGGATTTCAAGTTTGAAACCTTTGTAGTCAAATGAGAGTTGGCTGGAGCGCCCCCCATCTAAATTCAGAACATTGGGACAATCAAAGCCCTCCTCTTTTTCCGATTTCCGGAACATTTCGGCGAATTCCTGCATCGTTTTGGGTGTCTCGTCGGTGATGGCGATAACAATTTCCCCGTTCTTGCGAATGCCGATACCGGAACGGCGGGCTATCGCCTCTTTCAGTTTTGGAATTTTGCCGCCGACCACAAGTCTCGGCCCCGCTTGCAGCGCCATCGTGATGGTCGGTTGCAATGCAAACAGATGCGGCAATGTGATGAACGGTTTGTCGTTATCGATGTAAAAAATGCCCCACCATTTGGTTCCATGCATCGGATTGAGGGCGCGGCCGTTGCGTATCAAAAGCCCCAGCGGTTTGTGGGTGGGGCCGAAAAATCCGCCGTTGATGGCTAGAATGCCCCCCGATTTTTTGGCGAGCATCGTCGCGGTAGAATCGGTATCGCCAATATCTTTGGCGGTAAAAAGAGAAATCTGAAATTCTTTAAGGTCGATTTTGAAGGCGTGGATATTTTCGGTGTAGGTGTAGTCCAGACCCTTGACAACTTTTTTCCATGTGGTGGCATAGAGCGGCGTCGTTGTGAAGAGGAGTGCCAGAATTGTCATTGCGAGGACTGCGAGCACAGCGAAGCAGGACGAAGCAATCCCTGTGCGAATTTTCACCGCCATAAATTCACTTCGATTCCTTCTTTCAATTTTTCCTGTCCCTCGGTGACAACGAGATCATTTGGTTGCAGCCCCTCCATGATTTCGAGGAGGTCCGGGCTCTCCAAACTTTTTTTGGTATAAACACGAACGCGCCACGCCCGATTTTGTCGAATCACATAAAGATATTCCTTTCCCAATTCTTGCAACACCGCTTTGGCCGGCACAGTCATGATTTTTGCCTTGGTGGGGCTCGTGAAACGGACTTCGGCCTCCATCCCTCCTTTAAAAATCTGGTTCGGATTGGCCAGTTGAGCCTTCACATTGAAATGGTGCGAGGCGCTGTCGAGTTCCGGTGCGACAAAAACGATCGGGGCCGTCCAATTTTTTCCGGGAAAATTTTCGATCGTAATTTGGATGTTGGCTCCTTTGGCGACGGCTCCGGCGTCTGCGGCCGGCATATTGAATGCAATAAAAACCGGATCGTTTTTGACGATGGCTAAAAGTGTTTGGTGCGCGGCCACCGTTGCCCCCGGCGAAATATTTTTTACCGAAACCATGCCCGCAATGGGGCTTGTGATGCTCAGCGCATGGGCCTGATTTTCAACAAGGGCGACATCGGCCTTGATCCGGCTTAACCTCGCGTCTATTGATTTGGTCTCGCTTTCCAGAGAATCGTACATCGATTTGTCGATTTTTCCCTCTTCTAAAAGTCGGTCGCGGTTTCTCAAAAAATAGTTGTTTTTATCGAGCAACGTCTCTTGTTCCAAACGCTCCGCCCGCAATTGGGCCAGTTTCAAATTGAAATCCTGATCGTTGAGAGTGCCTAATAGATCGCCTTGTTTGACGGTATCGCCTAAATTGACCGCAACCCGGTCGATTTTGACATCAAATGGAAATTGAATCTCAATTTTTTCGGAAGGTTCCAACACCGCCGGCAAAGAAAGGGTCGGTTCTCTTTCTTCGACAACCACTTTATCCGCCGAGACCGAAATTTTCCCATCCGAAAAAATCCCCCCGGGCCCTCCACGCGAACAACCCACCCAACAAAAACTGGCATATAGTGCCAGGCACCAGGTGACGGTTTTTGTTTGATGTGGAGACATGGTCCCGGATTATATGCAACTTTCGCCGAAGCTCAATCAGGAATTTTGACGGCATTTTCACAGGCCACAAAAGAGGCGATATCCCTTAAGGCCTCTTGCCGATTTTCTCTTGTCAGCCAGACCATGCCGGCAGCCACTTGCATTTGTGTTTCGATGCGGCGAAGCTGACCTTCCAGAGTTTCCAAACGGTTTGCTTCTCGTTTGAGTGTTCGGATTTGGTGGCGCAGGCCACGAAGAGTCTCTACATCCTTTTCGTTGATCCCACTCTTTTTTTCTTCGGCCCAGTTTAAAATAATATCGTTTCTATTTTCTTCATAGGTCAAATATTTTGTATATTTTTGTAGTGTCGGATCTTCCTGAAACAACCGGCTATAAATAAGGCGATTGGCCTCTAAGTTTATCAACCGCTCCCAATCTTGTGTCTGTTTGGCTTCCGGATTTTTTGCTTCTTTCAGCGCCAAGAGATAGGCGGCAAGAATGGGTTCAAACTTTTTATCGAACTTCTTCCCAAGCTTGTTTTTTTCTTTTTCTACCGCACTTTGCAATATTTGGATGGCCTTACGTTCTTCGGAAATTTTTTTGAGGCTTGCGTCGGTGATACCGTAAAGATGTTCCGGATGCCACTCTTCCAGCTTTTTGGCTAAATCTCGGATCAGATCTAAACCTCGTTGATCCACCAATTTTGGATCGATCGAGCCCCCCTCTATTAAATCCCAAATTTTTTCCAGTTCTTCATCCAGTGCCGGTCCCTCCGTTTTTGAGTTCTCCTTCTCGGCTGCTTTTCTCTTTTGCCTCTCTGCCTCCAGATATTGTAAAACGTAGGCCTCGGAGGTGCGCAAAGGGACATCTTTGGTGTTGTCGTTAAGCATTGCAATCGTGTGTGCTTGAGAGATATCCGTTGTGGGTGAGCCAAGCCGCCGGCCATCCATCACCGAAACGCCGGTGATGGCCTCGACAATGCGCCGTTCGTAACCGTCATATCGGTGTTCCGATACAAAAGAGGTACAACCCGCTGCGATGGTATCTTGAGTGATGGCGGTAAACCCGCAAATATTGCCTTCTTTTTTCGGGATCCCTTTTTCATCGAGGCTATAACCCAGCATATGAAAACCGCCGGAAAAACATTGTGTCATGACAAACGCCATAGGGACGTTGTCCGGAATCGATTTTTTTAACAGACCTTTTAAATCCGATACGCTTAAAGTCCCTTTTTCCGGATAAAGAGTTTGTTCCGGATCCCACAATGCGATGATGTTGTCACGATAGGCAGGGACCATTTTTTTTTCCTCAACTTGAATATCCATCGGATTGTAAACGTTTCGATTCCCATGGTCTGAGACAAAAAGAAAAAAACGGTCTCCATTTTGCCAACGGCGCGATGCCAGTTTTTCCCCGAAAAATTGTTCTACTTTTTCGCGCGTTGCCGGCTGATTTTCACGAATGATGCCGGGGATAAAAGTAGGATCGCCCTCAAATGTATCTCTTTTGATGACATCCGGTGCGGCCGATGGACTGCTTGTCTCATTCAAACCGCTGCCGAAAAGTGTGGAGGCTTCTACCCCTTTTCTATTTTTCAAAAAATCGCTGACCCGCCGCGTTTGCAAATATTGAGAGTAATTATTCCCGGCAGGGTTTCTCCCGCCGCTTAAAACCAGTGTGACCTGTTTCGGTTCTCCCATAACGACCTCCTCATAACTCTTATCGTCTCCCCTTCAAAAAAGTTGCTCCCCAATAAAACACCATTCTGTTGGAAGAAGTATCTCTGTCGCGGATGCCCAGATCGACCGGATTGCGCGTTGTTTTCGAATCTTCCGATGGGCCATCGTAAAAATAATATTTGGCGAATTCGAAGTAGCCGGTGTCGCAATAAAGAACCCGTTTTACGCCGGGCAGCTGCCAAATCAGCGCCAGCGAATCGTTGATCGTCATATCGATCTGGCTGTCGAACATTCCAAAAGTGCCGTCGGCAAATTCCAGAATATAGCGCCGGCTGTCGGCGGGAGAGGCCGCTTTGGTGTAATTCGCCCCTTCCCGATTTTCAAAGTACATCGAACCGACCACCGTCAGTTTTTCCGCCTGAACCGTTTTAAGGAAAGATTCAAAATCGAAAGGATTGTTGAGGTTCAGAATCGTATCAGCCTCTTTTTCGTTACGCGTGAGCTCTTTGAGCGAGAGATGCCGTTTGTCGGCGATGTGGAGTGTCCCGTCGGGATAGACAATCAGATAGCCGTCGAGACGGCGAGGGTCAAAAACCCAGTTCACAATTTTTCCCTGATCGGCCATCATCTCTAAGCCTTTGTTTCCCACACTTACCATCGAAACAGGGGCCTGATATTGGATGCTGTTCCCAAATTCTTTTTCGATTGTCTCACTGGAAATCCCCGCGCCGACTTTTATCCGCATGGTTGCCCTTGCCCCCTTTGCGGGATTTCCCTTGATTACGGTCGCCCAATGTTCTCCGTCAATCAAAACGAGATTCGTTTCAAAACCGGGGAGAGAGCCGGCGAGCTTTTCAAACTCCGGCTTTTTTAAAAATGCCGGCGTAATCGGAGCGTTCACTTTTTGCCGCGGAGATGATTGGGGCGGCTCCAAAATTTGAAGATCCTCTTCAATGGCCTCTTTATCTTTTCTCTGAGCCAATTCTTCAGGATGTGTCTGAAAATAGTCCCGTATTCTCCAAGCGGCTTGATTGGAAAAAAGGAGATAGCGCCCCTCCAAATCTTTTTTGTAGACGGCGTAACCTTGAGGTGTTGTCTCTTCCAATTGTTCCAGATCGCGCCAGCCCCGCATGGCTTCAATCAATCTATCAACACCCGCAGATTCAATGGGGGCCGTGGTCAGATTCAGAGTGCTTAAAGCGATAAAACAATCCCCTTCAACATTATCGGTTGCCTTGTTAATCTCACGGCGCTGGGTTTCCAATTCTTTGAGTTCCGGAGAAACATCTTGAGCACCGGCCAATTTTACATTGCATTTCAATTCGCTCATCGGTTTTCCTCTTTCAATTTGTCCAACAGTCTTTGAGCCCTCTGTCGGTAGTAAGGCTCGGGATGATTTTGAGCCATGGTTTCTAAGAAGCCGATAGTAGGAGTTATATCTCCTTCATATCCCCAAAGGGCCTCCAGTGCTAATGCTTGAAGATAGGGATTTTCATGTCCCAAAAGAAGGCCCCATTTTACAACGTCTGTATCCTTCGCCGAAGAAAAGCCGAGGCGTTTTATTATTTCAAAAGCCGTTTTGGTAAATCTTTCTGGATCCCCTTCCATCGCCGGATGATTTTCAATCGTCATCAAATAATCGGTGATGAAAGGAATAACTGCCGTATCTTTTGTCTGTAGAAAATATTGTAAAGATCTAAACGCACTCTCATCGTCATTGGATTCTTGAAGCAGACCCGTTAAATTATAAAAAATCTCGCTATCGCAGACACCAAGAGATACAAGGGCGTTATAACTAAGATCGTGTATATCATTAAATTCATTGTGCAACCCATGGACTAACGTTGGAATGGCGTCGATATATTTTTTGAAGTGTATGATCGTATTAAAGCTGAAGACAGACCATCCGGGTTCTTTCAATACAACCTTTTCAAAAAGTTTTGGAATGAGAAATTTAACTCTCTCTCCATCCATTTTTACTAATGCCTGATTCATCGTAAATGGAAAGTAATTCTTGTGCCCTTTCGGGTTATTGAACATGGATATCCAAAACGGATCGGTCTCCGAATGAAAAGAGGTGATTTGGGATAATGCATCTGCAGCGTCGTGTTGTTCCCGATCGTAAATAAAACCATACTCTAAAGGAGACAACAGACAGGAGGACCAACTTCTAAAGGAAGCTCTATCCATTAGCCAATGAGTTTTTGTGTCGAGTGCCTTTAAGCCATCAGGGCCGGCCAGTTCATCGATAAATTCATCGGAAAATTGGGCTCTTTGCAGCATCCTTTTTTCTTTTGCCGTGATCTCTCCCTCATCTGGGTCGCCTCCCAGCGCAAATTGCAAATAGGGACATTGGGTTTTCTCAAGTCCGGTTGACTCGCATTCCTGCCGGGTCAGCCCTCCAAGCCCTTCGGCATAAAGCCGTGTGATTTCTTGCGCCAGTTTTTTGTCGCCGATTTTTGTCATTAATTTTTTCTCACCACAAAAAATTGGGGCATCGGGTTTGCCTTTTCTTTGGGGTTTCGTTTTACAGCATCAACAGGGGGGGCTTTATTTATCCCTTTCAGAGCCATCTGCACCGAAGGGCCTCCATCCAGATTGACGGCGAATTGGCTCCCCAACTCCACCAACAAATCGCCAAATTCTTTGAGCGTTACTCCGCGCCCCAAGGTATTTTGATTTGGCTCGTAAGCAATCACATAAGAAATATATCCATTGGCATCGGCAGAAAGGGCTGCCCTTGCGGCTAATACTTTGTCATTATTTTGATCTTCGATTCCATCCGCCACCAAAACCAAATTGGATTGCACAACGAGCCGATATTGATTTAAGGGCTCGCACAGAGTGTCACTGCAAAAGGCTTTTTCTTCTTCGTTCACATGAAATTCTTTTTTGCGCAACAGGTTGGCTTTGCCGGAATGAGCAAATGTGAGATAACCGCCCATGGTGAAACGGTCGACATCGTGAGACAAAACCGCGCCGCCATTTTGTTTGGGATTATAAAATACAAAACCGGCCCCTTGAGGTGTCTCCAAATTAAAAGAGGCCATTGCGTCGGTTCGGGGGATTGCGGAAAAATAGATGCCGCCGCCGATGAAGTCGGCATTGCTGAAGCCCGGAATTTGAAAAAGTTCAGCCGCCTTGAAACCGGTTGCGCAATATTTGAGACCGCAGGGGGTCGCCTTTCGCTCTAAGGCCTTCAAGAGTTCAGAATCTTTATGAATATCGACTACTTCTAGCTCTTTTGGGGCAAAAGTAGCCTGCAAAATGGTCACAGTCCTCTCCGTTAAATCCCCTCGGGCGGGGTAGACATGAGCGCTTTGGATCCTCTTTTCCATACCATTACTATTATCGGCAATTTTCCAAAAAGGTTGCTCCCTATCGTGAGGTACCATGTACCTCATGGTATTTTCCATGTATCTTCCCCAATTGACGCTGGCAAATGGCCATGTTAGCCAAGCGAACCTATGGCATTAGTCGACATGGAAACATTGGTTTCGCTATGCAAGCGGCGCGGGTTCATTTTTCAATCGAGTGAAATTTATGGCGGCATCAACGGCTTTTGGGATTTTGGGCCGGTGGGCTGTGAACTCAAGCGCCGCATCAAAGACAACTGGTGGCGCACTATGGTGCAATGGCGAGAGGATGTTGTGGGGCTTGATACGAGCATCATTGCCCATCCGCAGACGTGGGTTGCTTCAGGTCATGTCGGGCATTTTTCAGACCCGATGGTCGATTGTAAAAAATGCAAAAAACGGTTTCGTCTCGATGAAATCAAAACAAAAAATTGTCCCGAATGCGGCGGCGAGCTGACAGAGGCCCGTCAATTTAATTTGATGTTTCAAACCCATGTCGGTGCCACGCAAGATGAAGCATCGATTGCCTATTTGAGACCCGAGACCTGCCAGT